>DKDS01000017.1:7425-12477 GCA_002451855.1 Ruminococcaceae bacterium UBA6842
AATCAGTATGGAAAACGGCAGACCCGTGGTATGTCCCGATGCTTGCGTCGGCTGCGGAAAATGCACTTTGGTCTGTCCGAAATCGCTTATATCCCTTGTGCCTAAGGGCTATAAGGCGGCAGTCGCCTGCTCGAACAGGAAAAAGGGAGCGGCGGTCGTTAAGGACTGCAAGACCTCCTGCGTTGCGTGCGGAATGTGCGTAAAGGCTTGTGAAAACGGCGCAATCGCTGTTAAGGATAATCTTGCCGTTATCGACCGTTCCTTGTGTATCGGCTGCGGAAAATGTAAGGAAGTCTGCAAAAGAGGCGTTATTATTTAAAAAAGAAACCGAGCATAAGCTCGGTTTCTTTTTTAATATCCGTATTTTTTTCGTTTTGAAATTAAGAACAGCATTGTTACCGTTACCGACATAATTTCCGCGGCGACGATGGAGAACCAAATTCCGTTGATGTCGAAAATAATCGGGAACAAGAGAACCGCCGCAATCTGAAAGACAAGAGTTCTTAAAAACGAAATGAGAGCGGAGGTAAGCCCGTCGTTAAGGGCAGTAAAGTAGGACGAGCCGAATATCGAAAAGCCCGAAAGCAAAAACGAAAATGAGAATATTGAGAACGCGTGCGCGGTCATATCAAGCAATTCTTTATCATAGCCGACAAACATCAGCGAAAGCGGTCTTGACAGTAATTCACCTGCGGCAAACATAAAAACAGCGCAAATTCCGATAAACAAAAAACCGTTTTTTAAAAGACCCTTTAGCTCGCTGTGATTTTGCGCGCCGTAATTATAGCCTATAATCGGGGCGCTTCCAACCGAATACCCGATAAATACCGCTTGAAAAATCATACTTACATACATAAGCACGCCGTAAGCGGCAACTCCGTTTTCGCCCGCGTATTTCATAAGCTGTACATTGTAAAGCATACTTACAACGGACATAGAAATATTGCTCATAAGCTCTGACGAGCCGTTGGTGCAGGTTTTAAGCAGCACCTTGCCGTCAAAACGGAATTTTACAAACCGTAAAAGGCTTGTGTTTTTCCGCGCGAAATATATTACGGGAATTATTCCGCCCAAAAGCTGGCTTATTGCGGTTGCGGCGGCGGCTCCGCCGAGACCCCATTTTAACACCGCGACAAAAAGCGCGTCAAGCACCATATTCGCAATTCCCGCGGCGGCGGTTACAAAAAGTCCGAGCTTAGGCTTGCCGGCAGTGGCGAAAAGACATTGAAATTCAAACTGTAAAACATAAAAGGGCAGCGCCGCAAGGATTATTTTTCCGTAAAATACACTGTCTGTCAACAGCTTGCCGTCTGCGCCGAACAAAACGGCCAACGGCTTTAATACAAACATTCCTATTACGGCAAGCGCCGTGCCGAGCACAGCCGAGGCAATAACGATAAAGGTGAAGATTTCGTTTGCTTTTTTACGGTCGCCCTCGCCCATTGTTTTCGAGATGACCGCGCTGCCGCCCGTGCCGAACATAAAGCCCACACAGCCCAAAACCATAAGTACGGGCATTATAAAATTAACCGCCGCAAACGAGGTTTTGCCTGTGTAATTCGAAACAAAAAAACCGTCTACCACACCGTAAACGGATGTAAATATCATCATAATTATTGAGGGAACGGTGTATCTTAAAAGCCGCCCGAACCCAAAATGACCTGATAATTGCATTTTTCTTCTCCTTTTTAGGTTGTAATGACGATTATATTATAATCTAAATCAAATGTCAACTTATTGTTTTTTGAGTTTTATTGTGTTAAAATAATGATAAAAACGAAGAAAGACGGCGGAATTATGGAAGTCAGTGTCAGGAAATACGAGGACAGGGATATAGCGGAAATGATTGAAATTTGGAACCGTGTGGTTCGGGACGGCGTTGCTTTTCCGCAGGAAAATGAGCTTGACGAGGTCTCGGGCAGAGAGTTTTTTATGGCGCAAACCCACTGCGGCGTAGCCGAGGACAAGGCTACGGGTAAAATTTTCGGTATGTATATACTTCATCCGAACAATGTAGGCAGGTGCGGACATATAAGCAACGCAAGCTATGCGGTAGCGGCTGACAGCAGGGGGCTTCACATAGGTGAAAAATTGGTGCTTGATTCGCTTTCCGAGGCGAAAAAGGCAGGCTTTAAAATAATGCAGTTTAACGCCGTTGTTGCGGACAACCTGCACGCAAGACACCTATACGAAAGAATAGGCTTTAAACAGCTCGGCACTATACCGGGCGGCTTCAGACTCCAAAACGGCAAATATGCTGATATCTGCCCTTATTATATAGAGCTTTAAAAAATGAGAGCGGCCGTAAAAACGGTCGCTCTTATATATCAAGGGGTTTATCGGTAATCTAAAGACAGTAAGCTGCTGCCGCCGATTTTCGGGATATCCCTTTTTGACCCCTGCTATATACTATGACGGAAAATCAGATGGGTGATTTTCTTATAAACAAAATTCCGAGCGTGTTTGCGCCGCAGTGTGAGGAAACGGTACAGCCTGCTCTTGTTATAAATACCTCTTTAAACGGGGCAAGCTTTTTTGCAAGCTCCGCCGCATTTTTTGCAATCTCGGGGTCGCAGCCTGCGTGTGTTATAAACACACGGTCAAGCACAATGTCCGAATAATCCTCTGCCTTTTCGGTTATGTACTGCTTTAAAACATCCTCGAATTTTCCGCGGTATTTTTTAGAAACATCCATTTTGCCGTTCTTTACCTGAATACAGGGCTTAAGCTTTAAAAGGTTGGCGCCGAACATAGCAAGAGCCGAGCAGCGGCCGCCCTTATATAAATATTCAAGGCTGTCTATAACGAACGAAGCGTCAACACAGGGCACAAGCTCTGTGGACTTTTTAACTATCTCCTCGGCTGAAAGTCCGTCACGGAGCATTTCCGCCGCGGCAACAACAAGAAGTCCTCCGCCGGTGGAAAGGTTTTTTGTGTCGATTACATATACATTTTCAAGCTCGCTTGCGGCTATGCAGGCGTTGTTGTAGGTTGATGACATATCCGAGCTTATTGTGAAGTGAATTACGGTCTTGCCCTCATCCGTAAATTTCTTGAAAAAATCAAGGCAATCGCCAACATTCGTCGCCGTGGTTTTAGGCAGCTCGCCTGTTTTGGCGTGATGGGCGTAAATATCGTCGGGCGTTATGTCAACGCCGTCCGTGTAGACCTTATCTCCGAGAGTTATTCCGAGCGGAGCCACCGAAATATTATACCGTTCTCTCAATTCGGGACTTAAATCAGTTGTACTGTCGCTGGTTATTACGATATCAGAAGCCAAAAATATTCCCCCAAAAAATTATTAAAGTCATTATACCATTAAATTAAAGGTTTGGCAACAAAATTATTAAGTATTTCCCTAATGAGATAATAATTTCCGTTAAAAATAATTATATATTTTTGTAGAGTAATGTGTTAAAATATTCTTGTGTGTTTTGCGGATGTTTTAACAGAAAGGAAATTGCTTTGAAAAAGACTGTATCTGTACAGACGGTTATTTTCTCCCTCATTATTTTTATTCTGACGGCGGCGCTCGTTTTTTCGCTGATATTTATTAAAAGAAATAACGACAGTATAAAGGCGGCAGACGCCGAAATCGCCGCGAATAAAAGCCGGATAAGCTCGGCTGACGGCACAATATCGGAGCTGGAAGCGGATATTGCCGAAAAGGACAGAATAAACGGCGAGATTAAAGCTCAGCTTGAAGCCGAACAAGCCGAAAGAAAAAAGGCAGAGGAAGAAAACGCGGCGCTCAAGAAGAAAATCGAAACCTTAAGCGCAAAAAAGAAAGCCGAGGAGGAGGCGCGCAGGCTTGCCGCCTCCGCTCAGGCACAAAATCCCGACGGGCGCAGGGTATGCTATCTTACATTTGATGACGGACCCTCCGAAAACACCCTTAAAATATTGGATATACTCCACCGATACGGAATAAAAGCAACCTTTTTTGTTATTAACACAGATAAGCTTGAGTATATAAAAAACATTGCCGAGGAAGGACATTCGGTAGGACTTCACAGCTATTCGCATAATTACGGTAAAATCTATTCGGGTACGGACGCTTATTTTGAGGATCTGCAAATGATAACCGACAGGGCAAGAGACATTTTGGGGTACGAGCCTAAAATTATACGCTTTCCGGGCGGAAGCAGTAACAAGGTGAGCATAAGCTACTGTAAAGGAATTATGTCACAGCTTACCGTTCTGACGCAGGAAAAGGGCTATTCCTACTATGACTGGAATGTCGGCTCGGGCGACGCAAATTCGGTTACTCCGAGCTATACTTTTATAAGAAACAATGTTTTAAACGGCGCTAAGGACAAAAATTCGGCTTGCGTTCTTATGCACGATACAAGCGCTAAAACAACTACCGTAGAGGCTCTGCCCGAAATAATAGAGGGGCTTATGAAAATGGGCTATTCGTTTGACAAAATAGTTCCCGAAACCTACGGATACCACCACCGCAATATAAATAACTGAACCTGAAAAGATGTGATATTTTGAACCGTAAATACTTAAAAATTGCCGAAGCCGCGCTTTACGCCGCTTCGTTTGCCTGTCTTGCGGCTATGGCGGCGCATATATTCGGTATCGTCTATTTTGCTCACGGCGAAAAAATAGCGGCAGGCTTTTCGGCGGTAATATTCGGTTATGCGGCGTCCGCCGTAAGGGCTTCGGTGACAGAGGGGAATAAAAGAAAAAAGCTCATAAAAGACACGCTTGTCTGCATTTTTGTTTTTTACATTATGGTTTTAGTGGACTTCACGCTTATAGACGACAGTCTCGGCAGGAACATATTTAATATTTACAACTGGAGTAGGGAAGCGTTTGATAATTACTTGAAGAACAATATAAACTTAATTCCCTTTGCGACGGTACGGCTTTTTATTAACGCGATAAAAAACGATGCGCTGCCCGTATCGGCGGTGCTTGAAAATTTACTCGGAAATCTTGCGGCGTTTATGCCGCTCCCGTTTTTCCTTGCCTTGCTCTTTAAATATTTCTCAAAGTGGCACCGTGTGTTTATCGCTGTTTTGCTTTCGGTAATACTTGTTG
>DKDS01000003.1 GCA_002451855.1 Ruminococcaceae bacterium UBA6842
CGGTTCCCGTACATGAAAAATATCAGATATTTTTCCCGCAGGATGTAAGCTATGTAAACTTCCATTATTTAAAATCGAGAATTACATATCCGCTTGCGGGCGACGGAATATTTAACGGTATTCCTATGACGGAGCAAAGGGATATTTCATATCATAAAAACACCGTTCCCGCAACAAGCTATTTTGCCGCCGCTTCGGATTACGACTTTTTCGGCGGATACGACCATGCAAGGGAATGCGGTGTCGTTCATATAGGCGACCATCACCTGTCGCCCGGTAAAAAGATGTTTACATGGGGCTACTGCCAGCTTGCAAAATCGTGGGAAAACGCCCTTACCGATACAGACGGTCAGTATGCCGAGCTTATGGCAGGCTCTTATTCGGATAATCAGCCGAATTTCTCTTGGATCGAGCCGTATGAAACAAAGGAATTTTCACAGTATTGGTATCCTATTTCAAAAATAGGAACACCCACATTTGCCAACCTTGATATTGCCTTTAAAATCGACCGTGAGAACGGTAAGATACTTGTTCAGCCAACCAAGACATATGAAAATGCGGAAATTACGGTAAAGTGCGGCGATAAAATTTTGTTTAATACTGTTTGTACCTTAAAGCCGGAAACCTGTACAGAATTTACGGTTAAGGATATGCCCGAATATGTAACCGTAACGGCAGTATCGGGCGGTGAAACGGTAGGGGAGTATACCGAAAAGAATTTTGATAAATTCAATATGCCCGATGTTATAACCGATATGCCTTCGGCTGCGGGTATGAACAACGCCGAGGAGCTTTATCTTGCCGGGGTTCATGTGGCGCAGTACCGCGACCCTGCCGTAGAACCCGACAGCTATTGGAAAGAGGCTTTAAAGCGAGACATAAACCACATTCCGTCGCTTATAGCTATGGCTGAATATGAATATTCCCGTTATGCCTTTGAAAATGCAAAGAGCTATGCCGAGCGCGCGATTAAGAGCGTTACAATTTATAACGAACGGGTGCTAAGCGGCAAGGTCTACTATATCTATGCCCAAATACTTGAGGCGATAGGTGAGTATAAAAAAGCCTATGATTTTTATTATAAGGCAGCGTGGGCGGCGGACAGCGTAAGTAAGGCTATGACGAGAATAGCCGTGCTTGATATAAGAAATAATGATTATAAGGCTGCCTTAAAGCACGCCGAAACGGCGCTTGATTACGGCAGAAACGACTCGCTTGCCGCGGCGGTAAAGGTAATCGCCCTTAAAAAGCTCGGAAAAGACACAGCCGCCGAAATTACTGAGGTTCTTAAAAAGGATAAGCTTGACCATTATATGCGTTATCTTTCGGGTGCTGATGACTTTTATGATATAATGGACAGCAATCCGCTTGAAACCGTGCTTGATATAGCGTCTGACTTTGACGCTATGGGGCTTTATGGCGAAAACGTAAAGCTGTTAAGCGGGCTTTTGAAAGCGATACCCGAAGTTGCACAGCCGATGCTTTACTATGCGCTCGGATATTATAAATATCTCTGCGGCGAGGACGGAAAAGCGGATTATATCAACGGAGCTAAGGCAAATATCGGAGCAACCTTCCCTGTACGAAAAGAGGAAATGCGGATATTAGAGGACGTTATTGCCAAAACGGATGACGGCAAGGCAAAAATGCTGCTGGGCTGCCTGCTTTACAATAAGCGGCACTATAATAAAGCGGCGGAGCTTTGGGCGCAGTGCGACGATTATATTTCCGTTCGCAATCTTGCGGTTGCGTATTTCAGCCACCTAAACCGCAAGGACGAAGCGCTGCCGCTTATGAAAAAGGCGATTTCCTTAGCATCCGACAGCGAACAGCTTATATATGAGACCGTTGTTTTAATGGATAAGCTCGGCACACCTGCAAAGGAGAAAATCGAGTTTTTAGTTTCGCACAAAACTACCCGTGACGACTGCTTTACAGAGCTTGCGAAAGCGTATAATCAGGATTTACAGCCCGAAAAAGCCATTGAAACGCTTATGAATCACAGTTTTGTGCCGTGCGAGGGCGGCGAACACGCAATAGCCGATCAATATCTGTTTGCACATCTGGTTATCGGAAGACGGGAGCTCTGTAACGGTAATACCGAAAAAGCGCTTGAAGTATTCAGAAAAGGACAGATACTGCCGCAGTCTCTCGGCGCGGGCATTTGGAATCACTGTAAGCTTGTACCGCTTAAGTACTTTGAGGCTTTAAGCCTTGAAAAGCTCGACCGCAAAGCGGAAGCTGATGAAATATTCCGTTATATAGCGACAATAGGAATTGAGTATTTCAGCAATATGCACCTAAAGGAGTTGCCTTATTATCAGGCGTGTGCATGGCAGCATTTAGGCGAGGAAATAAAGGCGCAAAGGCTTATAACCGAATACCGCCGCGAATGGAGCGGTATAGATAAGGTGACCGACAACGGATTTTTCGGAACAACGCCATTCTTTATTTCGTTTACAGACGACCCGAAGCAGCTCCGCCGTGCGCTTTACTGTTACCTTAACGCCCTTATTTGCGACTTTACGGGTAAAAAGGAAAAAGCACAGGAGCTTATCTCGGAAAGTCTTCGCTTAAATTCCGAAAATCTGCCTGCGCTGACCTTTAAAGAGCAAGGGTTTTTGAAGTGATGTCTGTCAGATAGTCTTTTAGCAGTGCCGATAATTCCGATTTATCTGAAAGCTTGCATTCGGTAAGTATTCTCTTAATGCGGTATTTAACGCCGCCCTCTGTAAGAAAGCATCGGCTTGCCGTTTCTTCAAGCGTTAAACCGTTGATTAAAGATGTAAGTATAAGCCTGTCGGTATCACTGCAAAAATTTAACACCTGTTCGACAGTGAGCATATCACGCATTTCGCCGTCGGCATAAAATTCGTAATCATTGTTGTCGTTTTCAAGGGTTACGGTTTTATGCCGCGGCGTTTTTTTGTTTTCATTATTCCATTTAACCGTCACCGTAATACCCGACATATAAGGGTGGGCTTTAAGCTTTTCATAAATAAACACCGCCGCCTTGCCGTATTGCTCGAAATTCATATTTACCGAGGTTATCATATTTTTATAAAAGCCCGAAAGCTTTGTTTTAGCACAGCTTAGTATTTTAATGCTTTTAAGAGCATCGGGGTCTTTTTCGGATAAATTGCGCACAAGCGAAACAGCGGCAAAATCGTTTGAGCATATTACGGCGTCAAAGCCTTTGTATTCTTTTGAAAATTCGTCAAAGCAGTTTGATAATGAACCGTTGTTTGTAAAAATACGCATTTTATCAAAGCCTTCATCTTTAAAGGCGAAAAGTCCGTCAACCCTGCCTATGTCCGAAACGGAGCTTGTGTTTACGCCGTACAGGGCAACCCGTTTTTTTCCGGCTGATTTAAGCTCGCTTAAAAGATATTTCATCGAGCCGTTTATATCTGAGCAAACACAGCTGTAATCACAACCCGGTATCTGCTCTGCCTGATTGCAAATAAGTATAGGCTTTATTCCGGCAGCGTTAAGCGATGAAACCGTGCTTTTTATCCAGTTGTAGTCCGAGGCTATTATAAATACCCCGTCGCCGTTTTCTTCCACACTGTCGAAAACCTCACAAAAGGGCATTCTTTTTTGCCTGAGCCTGTCGGTCAGGCTTTTAAGCAGCTCCTTGCACCATATACTGCCACTGTAAGCCGGCTCTGTTAAAATAGAAATCATATTACCACCGAATACATTATACTATCGCTTATATTTTTTGGCAAACAGAAATTTATGTTTTTTTACACATGGTTTTCTCTCTGTTTTATTTTAACTTTAATTGGTAAAATAAAAGAAAAAATACGGAGGAAAAGCTATGTCAGATGTAAAATGTGAAAAAAACGGTATGATAATACCCACCTACATACCCAAAAAGGCGCACGAGCTGCCTATGTTCTTTGAAAACAAGCCGTATCAGGGGGCTTCGGGCAGGGTGTACCCGATACCGTACTGCGACGGTATTTCGGACGAAAAGACCGATGTGGAGTACGAAACCTATACTCTTGAAAACGAATATGTGAAAACTCAGGTGGTACCGGCGCTCGGCGGTAAAATTCTCCGCGGCTTTGATAAGATAGGAAATTACGATTTTATTTACTATAACGAGGTTGTAAAGCCTGCGCTTGTAGGCCTTGCGGGGCCTTGGATATCGGGCGGAATTGAGTTTAACTGGCCGCAGCACCACAGACCGACTACCTTTATGCCGCTTGAGGCGGTAGAAGAGGATAACCCCGACGGCGGCAAAACCGTATGGACGGGCGAAGTCGAGCCCTTCGGCAGAATGAAGGGTATGGCGGGGATTACGGTAGACAAGGGCAGAAGCTACATAAAGGCAAAGGTGCGCGTATATAACCGCACGGCTTTTCCGCAGGTGTTTATGTGGTGGGCGAACCTTGCGGTACCCGTTAATAACGCATACAGAACGGTTTTTCCGCCCGACTGCGAATGGGTGAACGACCACGACAGAAGAGCGGTGCTTGAATGGCCTATCGCTAAGGGGCTTTATAAAACCGCACGTCCCTATAATTTCGGCAAAGGAACCGATTTATCACATTACGATGCGGTCAAGGTTCCGTCCTCTTACCTTATTTCACAGGGACAGTCGGATATGGATTTTATATCGGGATATGATACCGGAATAAACAAGGGTATTGCAACCGTTGCAAACCACCATATTTCCCCCGGCAAAAAGATGTGGCACTGGGGCATAGGCGATTTCGGCGATATGTGGTGCTCTAACCTTACCGATAAAAACGGTCCGTATATCGAGCTTATGACAGGCGTTTACACAGATAACCAGCCCGATTTTACATGGATAGCGCCGTATGAAACAAGGGAATTTGAGCAATACTGGTATCCCGTTCGTGAGATAGGGGAGATAAAGAACGCTACTATTGATGCGGCGGTTAATGTTGAACAAAGAAAAGACGGACTTTACCTCGGATTTAATGTTACGGGCGAGTTTAAAAACTGCAAAATTACCGTTACCGATAACGGCAAGGAGATTTACAGTGAAAAAACCGATATGTCTCCAGAGAAGGTTTACCACAAAACACTTGAAACGGAAATATCGGATATACATAATATCAGGGTTTCGCTTGCCGATGAAAACGGTAAGGAGTTAGTGGCATATACGCCGTATAAGCGCGGACAGAAGCAGCCGATTAAGGTAAGAAAGCCCGTTAAGCGCCCGAGCGAGTATAAAACCGCCGAGGAGCTTTATATAAACGGCTTCCACCTTGAACAGTATAAGCAGCACAACTATAAACCTGAGGATTATTACCTTGAGGGACTTCGCCGCGACGCGGGCGATATACGCTGCAATACTTCAATGGGCAGACTTGCGCTTAAAAACGGCAAATTTGCCGAGTGCGTTAAATACTGCGATAAAGCAATAGAGCGGCTTTGCGATCGCAACGAGCACCCTGCCGATACCGAGGCGTTTTACCTTAAGGGCGTGGCGCTTGAGTATTTAGGCGAGTATGATAAGGCTTACGATATTCTTTATCGTGCGGCATGGAATTATCCGCACAGGAGCGCGGCATTGTTTGAGCTTGCCTGTATAGACTGCCGAAACGGCGAGTATACAGAGGCGCTTAAAAAGCTCGATGAGTCGATAGGGCTTAACAAGGGACACACCAAGGCGCATAACCTTGAAACCGCAATTAAGCGTAAAATCGGCTGTGAATGTGCCGAAAAGAGCGCCGAAGACGGCATAAACGACGATAAGCTTGATTTATTTGCGCTTATAGAGTATTCGCATTTTGCGGATGTAAAGGATAAAATTGCTCAGTTTGCGGCAAAGCCCGAAAATCTGCTTGATGTGGCAAGGGACTATATGAAAGCAGGTCTTTGCGAGGATGCGCTTTATGCTCTCTCCTTTGCGAGTGAGAACTCTCCGCTTGTAAATTACTATAAGGCTTATATTACAAAGGAAAATTCCTTTATCGATAAGGCTGAAAAGGCGGATATGGGCTACTGCTTCCCGTCAAGCGCCGATGATATTGCGGTGCTTGAATATGCAATAGAAAACGGCAAGAATGCCGCTAACGCAAACTATTACTTAGGCTGCCTTTACTATGACCGTTTCCGTTACGATGAGGCGGCGGAGTGCTTTGAAAGCTGCGTTCGCATAAATCCCGAGCACGGAAGCGCTTGGCGTAACCTGTCACTTTATATGTTTGACAAAAAGCATGACGGCAAAAAGGCACTCTGCTGTATGGAGAATGCTCTTAAGTATCGCTCGCACGATCCGAGACTGTTGCTTGAATACGAGCAGCTTTTAAAGAACACAAATGCAAGCATAGAGGAAAGACTTGCGGTTTACGATAAATACCCCGGGCTGTTGCGTGAGCGCGATGACTGTTATCTTGATAAGCTGACCTTGCTGTCACAGCAGGGCAAGTATGAGGAAGCCATAAATATGGCGGCTGTAAAGCACTTCCATATTTACGAGGGCGGCGAGGGCAAGCTTACAAAGCAGCACGCATGGATGCATGTGCTTTACGGCAATGAGCTTGC
>DKDS01000069.1:0-547 GCA_002451855.1 Ruminococcaceae bacterium UBA6842
TTGAAAATATTATAGCATAAAAAAATCAGAGCATTGCCTTTTACTCGATAAACGACTAAAAATTTTTTAATTCCGCTTTTATGCAAAAAAACAGACCGCAAAGGCGGTCTGTTTTTTTTACATTAGCTTCTCTGTTTCGACGATACTGCCGTTCAGCATTTCAATTTTTTCAAGTACCTTTTTAAGGCTCTCGCGCTGTTGCTCCACAACCGCGGCAGGCGCCTTTGAAACAAAGCCCTTGTTGTTAAGCTTCTTTTCGAAGAACTCCTTATCCCCCTCGGCTTTTTTAAGCTCCTTTTTAAGCCTGTCAAGCTCGGCGGAGAAGTCCACAAGCTCACGCATAGGCATATAGACCGTGGCGGAGTCGGTGATTACCCTGACCGCGCCGTCGCTCTCGAAGCTGTCGCCTATCTCAACCTCGGACGCATACGCAAGTCGGCAGATATACGCCGTGCCCTCGGAGAAGGTGTCCTTAAACTTGGTTGCGATGCAAACCTTTGCCTTTTTGGACGGCGGTACATTCATTTCGGCTCTCCTGTTACGGACA
>DKDS01000069.1:580-12949 GCA_002451855.1 Ruminococcaceae bacterium UBA6842
TTTATTACCGCCATTATTTTTTCAAACGCCTCTTCCTCGGCAGTGAACTCGAATTTTTCGGAATATACGGGCCAGCTTGAAATCATAAGCGCCTCGCCGTTATGCGGCAGTGACTGCCATATTTCCTCGGTTATAAACGGCATAAACGGATGCAGAAGCGCAAGCGTACCCGTGAAAACATATACAAGCACCGAGCGCGCGGTGTCGGCGGCGTTTTCGTCCTCGCCGTTAAGCCTTGATTTGCATATCTCAATATACCAGTCGCAGAAAACATCCCAAATAAAATCGTAAAGCTTCTGAACCGCCATACCAAGCTCGTATTTTTCAAGGTTTTCGGTAACCTCGGCTACAAGGGTATTGTACTTTGATATTATCCATTTATCCTCAAGCGCAAAGCTTTGCGGCTCTATCGGCAAAACCTTGTCCGACTTAAGGTTCATAAGTATAAACCTTGCGGCGTTCCATATCTTATTGGCAAAGTTGCGGCTTGCCTCTACCCTTTCCTCGATATAACGCATATCGTTTCCGGGGCTGTTGCCTGTCGCAAGCGAAAATCTGAGTGCGTCCGCACCGTATTTATCGATAACCTCAAGCGGATCGACGCCGTTGCCGAGCGACTTCGACATCTTTCTGCCCTGTGAGTCGCGAACAAGACCGTGAATAAGCACGGTGTCGAACGGAACCTGACCTGTTTGCTCCAAACCTGAGAACATCATACGCATTACCCAGAACGGAATTATATCGTACCCCGTAACAAGCGTATTGGTCGGGTAATAGTGCTTAAGATCCTCGGTCTCGTCGGGCCAGCCGAGGGTTGAGAACGGCCACAGCGCCGAAGAAAACCAAGTATCGAGCGTGTCGGGGTCCTGTTCTATATTCTTACTTCCGCAGTGCGAGCAGCAGTGTGGCTCGGTTTTGGAAACGGTTATTTCGCCGCAATCGGCGCAGTACCATGCGGGTATGCGGTGACCCCACCAAAGCTGACGGGAAATACACCAGTCCCGTATGTTTTCAAGCCAGTGGAAATAAATCTTCTCAAATCTCTGCGGTACGAATTTGGTATCGCCCTTTTTAACCGCCTCGATAGCAGGCTCGGCAAGGGGCTTCATCTTAACAAACCATTGCTTTGAAACACGGGGTTCAACCGTTGTTCCGCAGCGGTAGCAGGTGCCCACGTTGTGAACATGCTCCTCTATTTTAACAAGAGCGCCCTCTTTTTCAAGGTCTTCCACTATCGCCTTTCTTGCCTCATAGCGGTCCATTCCCGCATATTTCGGGTAATCGTCAACGATTTTGGCGTCGTCCGTCAAAACATTTATTACCTCTAAGTTATGGCGCAGTCCCACCTCAAAGTCGTTCGGGTCGTGCGCGGGGGTAATTTTAACAACGCCTGTTCCGAAATCCGTCTCAACATAATCGTCCGCAATAACGGGAATTTCACGGTGAACTATCGGCAAAATAAGGGTCTTGCCCACAAGGTCCTTGTAGCGTTCGTCATTCGGGTTTACCGCAACGGCAGTATCGCCGAGCAATGTTTCGGGGCGTGTGGTGGCAAGCTCCAAATAACCGCTCCCGTCCTTAAACGGGTAACGCAGATGCCAGAAATGCCCTGCCTGCTCCTCGTACTCAACCTCCGCGTCGGAAATTGAGGTCTTGCAGTGGGGACACCAGTTTATTATTCTTTCTCCCCTGTATATAAGTCCCTTTTCATAAAGGCGTACAAAAACCTCGTTTACAGCCTTGTTACAGCCCTCGTCAAGAGTAAACCGCTCCCTGTCCCAGTCGCAGGAGGAGCCCATCTTTTTAAGCTGTTCTATAATTCTGCCGCCGTACTGCTTTTTCCATTCCCACGCGCGCTTTAAAAATCCGTCTCTGCCTACATCTTCCTTTGTAAGCCCCTCGCTCCGCATTTTTTCGACAATTTTCGCCTCTGTCGCGATAGAAGCGTGGTCGGTTCCCGGAACCCACAGCGTATCATAGCCCTGCATACGCTTAAAGCGGATAAGTATATCCTGAAGCGTGTTATCAAGCGCGTGACCCATATGAAGCTGACCCGTGATATTCGGGGGCGGTATAACTATCGTATAGGTCGGTTTGCCCTCCTCGCACTTTGCGTGAAAATACTTTCCCTTAAGCCATGACTGATAAATTCTGTCCTCAACCTCTTTGGGGTCGTATTGCTTTGCTAATTCTCTTGCCATTGCAATTCTCTCCGTTTTTAATGTATATTATTGTTTTTATGGGTTATATTAACCTTGTCAGCGACGGAAAATGCGTTTGCACCGGCGCCGACAACGGGCGCCGGCAACAGCCGACGCTCTTATTTTTTTAAAAAATTATCTGCTCCTGCTCGGCGGTTCCCGTCGGTTTCTTACTGCCTGCCGCCGGAAGATTTCTGGTGCGGTAGCGGTGGTCGCCGTCAAGGCTGTCCTTTTCGTAGACCGTTACCTCAGATAAGCGCTGTCCTCTCTTTTGGGTCATTACCGCAATTCCGCCGTTATCCTTAGTGGTTTTTGCGGGTATCGAGGCGGTGTTTACTATAAGCATACGCCCGTTTGTGGATTTAAGGAGCAGCTCGGTATCGTCCTTAACGCAGAAAATACTGTGGAGCGTAAATTTATCGCAATACGCCTTTATGAGCTTTTTGCGGTTGGTCTTTGTCTGATAGGACGAAAGCGGAACCTTTGCTATTCTGCCGTTGTCGAAAACGAAAAGCACATATCCCGAATAGTCGGCGGTAGCGACCATAAACACGGCGTTTTCCGCCTCGTCAAACTCCAATTTAGAAGCTACATAATCGCCGAGCACGCTCGCCTTTCCGTCCGAGAAATCGGAAGTTCTTGATTTATAGACCTGTGCCTTGTTTGTGAAGAACAAAAGCTCCTCGGCGTTGGTGGACTCAACCGTCTGGGTTATTTCGTCCCCCTCCTTAAGCTTTTGCTCGCCGCTCATTCTGAGCGACTGCGGCGTTATCTTCTTAAAGTAACCGTCCTTTGTAAAGAAAAGTGTGACGGGTGAGGTGTCAACCTCTACAAGGTCGTCGTTTTCGCTTTCCTGTGCGGCGCTTATAATTGCGGTCTTTCTGTCCTGACCGTACTTTTCGGCGACTTCCTTTAATTCCTTAATTATTATATTTAAAAGCTTTGAACGGGAGTTTAAAACGCCCTCCATTTCGGCGATTTCCTTCATCAGCTCTTCAATATCCGCCGTGCGCTTTAAAATGTACTCACGGTTCAGGTGTCTGAGCTTTATTTCCGCCACATATTCCGCCTGAATCTCGTCAATTCCGAAGCCTATCATAAGGTTCGGCACAACCTGCGATTCCTCGTCGGTCTCACGGACTATTTTTATCGCCTTATCAATATCAAGCAGTATTTTTTCGAGACCCTTTAAAAGGTGAAGCCTGTCCTTAGCCTTTGAAAGCTTGAAATAAACTCTCCTGCGGACGCACTCCTCTCTGAACGCGACCCATTCGGAAATAATCTCCTTAACGCCCATAACACGGGGCGAGCCGGCAATTAAAATATTGAAGTTACAGGAAAAGCTGTCCTCAAGCGGAGTCATTTTAATGACCTTTTTCATCAGCCTTTCGGGGTCCGCTCCCCTTTTCAGGTCTATCGTTATTTTAAGACCGTTCAAATCGGTTTCGTCGCGTATATCGTTGATTTCGGTTATCTTTTTAAGCTTTACAAGCTCTATAACCTTTTCGATTATCGCCTCGCTTGTGGTTGTCGGGGGTATTTCGGTAATATCCACGCAGTTCTGCGATTTATCGTAAGCATACACGCCCCGTACCTTAAAGCTTCCCCGTCCCGTCTCGTAGATTTTTTCCATTGCGGCTCTGTCGTAAAGGAGCTGTCCGCCTATCGGGAAATCGGGTGCCAAAAGCGTATCGGCAACATTTATATCATTATCTCTTATATAATTTATTGTGGTTTCGCATACCTCGCGCAGGTTAAACGGGCAAATGGAGCTTGCCATACCAACGGCTATACCCGTATTCGCGTTTACAAGCACAGACGGGAATGTGACAGGGAACAGCGTAGGCTCTTTCATTGTAGCGTCGTAGTTATCTACAAAATCCACCGTGTCCTTATCTATATCGGAGAAAAGCTCTGACGCGATGGGCGCCAGCTTCGCTTCGGTATAACGGGACGCGGCGTACGCCATATCACGGGAATACGCCTTACCGAACGAGCCCTTTGACGCAACATACGGATGCAAAAGAGCCTGATAGCCCTCAGACAGGCGCACCATCGTTTCGTAAATCGCGGCGTCGCCGTGGGGGTTTAACTGCATTGTGCGGCCGACAATATTAGCCGATTTTATTGTGTTGCCCTTTAAAAGCCCCATATTATACATAGTGTATAAAAGCTTTCTGTGCGACGGCTTAAAGCCGTCGATTTCCGGTATCGCGCGGGAAACTATAACGCTCATAGCATAGGGCATATAGTTGGTTTCAAGCGTGTCGGTTATCGGCTGTTCAACCGTAAGTCCCGCGCCGGCGATATAAGCGTTTATTTTTGGCTTTACCGACTTCGGCTCCCTCTTCTTCTTAGTAGCCAAGCTTTCACTTCCTCATTTTAATTCGGAATTCGGAATGCGTAATGCGGAATTATTCTTTTGCGTTTTAGTTATAGAAACTAAAAGCTTTATAATTTCCTCACAATCCGAATTTATGCTTTCATATAATTTTTTATCTATATAATCTGTTTCATAAAGAATTTCAAGCCAACATTCAGCTTCGCTGGCTTCTTTAAGCGCTATATTAAGCTTTGCGTAAAAATCAGGCTTTGTTTGACCTCTGATACCCTCTTTAACATTTGCGCCTATGCTTGTACCGCTCCGCAAAAGCTGTTTTGACATAATATACTCGTTTTTCTCGGCAGTAAGATATTTGTACGCCCTTACAATTCTTATCGCAAAATTTTTACTTTTTGTAACGATTACATTTTCCATTCTGTCCCCTCAATTCCGAATTCCGCATTCCGAATTACGAATTAAGACAGGTCTGCCTCGTCAAGATACATATAACCGTTTTCGGCGATAAAGTCTTTTCTGCCCTGCAAATCGTCCCCGAGCAGCAAATCAAACATCTGCGAGGTACGCTCGGCGTCCTGCGGCATAACCTTTATAAGCCGTCTTGTTTCGGGGTTCATTGTGGTAAGGTTCATCATATCGGGCTGGTTTTCACCAAGTCCCTTTGAACGCTGTATGGTATATTTGCCGTCGCCGATTTTGCCGAGAATATCGTTTTTCTCCTTTTCGTCGTAGGCAAAATATGTCATATCCTTAGTGCCTATCTCATAAAGCGGCGTTTCCGCGATATAAATTTTCCCCTCGTTTATAAGGGTCGGCATTAAGCGGTATATCATAGTGAGAATAAGGGTGCGTATCTGAAATCCGTCCACATCCGCGTCGGTGCAGATTATAACCTTATTCCAGCGAAGCGCCGAGAGGTCAAAGGTCGCAAGACCCTTGTTTGCCTTTGATTTTACCTCAACGCCGCAGCCGAGCACCTTAATAAGGTTGGTTATAATTTCGCTTTTAAAAACCTTTTCGTAATCAGCCTTAAGACAGTTTAAAATTTTACCTCTTACAGGTATTATAGCCTGAAATTCGGCATTTCTCGCAAGCTTGCAGGAGCCTAACGCCGAATCGCCCTCAACTATAAATACTTCTCTTTGCTCAACATCCTTAGAGCGGCAGTCAACGAATTTATCCACCCTGTCAAGCATTGAGTTTGAGGATTGCAGGGTCTTTTTAAGGTTAATTCTCTCTCTTTCGCTTCTCTCGCGGCTGCGCTTGTTGACAAGCACCTGATCTGCGATTTTATCGGCTTCCGCCTTGTTTTCTATAAAATAGACCTCAAGCTGATGCCGCAGGAAATCGGACATTGCCTCATATATAAATTTATTGGTAATCGCCTTTTTGGTCTGATTTTCGTATGAGGTTACGGTAGAAAACGAGGAAATTACCAAAACAAGACATTCCTCAACATCCGAAAAGGTTATCTTGCTTTCGTTTGATTTATATTTTCCGCTCTGCTTTATATATGCGTCAATCTGCGAAACAAAGGCGTTTCTTGTCGCCTTTTCGGGTACTCCGCCGTATTCAAGCCAGCTTGAATTGTGGTAATATTCCTTGAGCGTATGCTTGTTTGAAAAGCAAAGCGCCGCGTTTATTTTCACCTTATATTCGGGCTTGTCCTCTCGGTCCTTTCCCTTGCGTTCGGTCTGCCAGAACTGCACGGAAGAAAGCCTTTCTTCCCCGACCGTTTCGTTTACATAGTCTGTTATTCCGTTTTTATAAACTATTTCATTCTGTATAAACCGTGCGCCCTGCTGTTCCCTGAACACAAAAAGAAGACCGTCATTTACTATCGCCTGTCTTTTAAGCGTGGAGAGAAAATACTCCGTCGGAATATCCACATCCGTAAAAACCTCTATATCGGGCTTCCAACGGGTCTTTGTGCCTGTATCCTTGCCGTCGTACGGCTCTTTTTTAAGTCCGCCTACATTATATCCCTTTTCAAAATGCAGGTTGTACTTAAATCCGTCTCTCTTTATTTCAACATCCATATATTCGGAGGAATACTGGGTAGAGCAAAGTCCCAATCCGTTAAGACCGACCGAGTACTCATAGTTTGCGCCGTCGTTTGTATTGTACTTTCCGCCGGCGTACAGCTCGCAGTACAAAAGCTCCCAGTTAAAGCACTGCTCTTTATTGTTGAAATCTACCGGCGCTCCTCTTCCGAAGTCCTGCACCTCAACAGAGCCGTCCGCATACTTTGTTACGATAATTTTTTGACCGTAGCCCTCTCTTGCCTCGTCTATCGAGTTGGAAATTATTTCAAAAACCGAATGTTCACAGCCGTCCAGTCCGTCCGAGCCGAAAATAACGCCCGGGCGCTTACGAACCCTGTCCGGGCCTTCAAGCTTTTTAATACTGTCGTTGCCGTATTCGGCGGTAGTTTTTGCCATTGCCCATACCTCTCCATATAACAATTCAAAATATATTATACACCAACTCTAAGACCGTAGTCAAGTAATAAAAACCGCGTAACAAGCAATAACGGACGCGTCACCGTTTCGGTATCGCGTCCGTTTGCAGTTCAGATTGTTTTCAGAAATTCGGAAATTCTGTCGGCAATGATTTCATTTCCTTTATCGTTCGGGTGAAGCCCGTCCGGAATATAAGTCTCTTTTATTACAGGTACCTTAGGCTGCATTCCGCTGTTCTTATACAGATCCAGCACAGGAAGCGAATAATACTCCGCAACCTCGCGGATTATATCGACATATGTTTTAAGAACGCCCACATCCGAGGGTTTGTTGCCGTCGCCCCTCGGATTGTCCTCGTTTACGCGGTGGAGCGGAGTTACAACAACTATCGGTTTTTCCGTATATATTTCCAAAAGCGATGTGTAAAGCGTATGTAAGGCTCCGAAAAAGGTATCGGGCGTGCGGTCGCTCATAGTGCCGAGAGGTGCGTCCCCGTGACCGAAATCGTTGGTTCCGCCGAAAACCACTACCGCGTCGGCGTCCTTGTCCATCTTTACGGCTCTGGCGCAAAAGTCGTTTGTATCATAATCCGGATTTGTTCCCGTTTGCTGTCTCGCAATTCTTGTTCCGCAAACGCCGTAATTGCGGCAAACAGCTCCGTAGCGGCTTTCAATCAATTTGCAAAAGGTTTTTTCGGGCGCCGTTGTTCCGTGACCGTAGGTAATACTGTCGCCCAAAAAATTAATCTTACTTCCCCTTAATTCCATATTTTTGTCCTCCCTGACATTATCTTTGCTTCATTATACTTATTTACGCTTTAATGTCAATGAAATTAAAGCGGTTTTTCTTGCACATTATTGATTTCTTTTGTATAATGCAATTATAGGAGGAATGTAAATGAGCCGCGAAACCGAATTGAAAGCCTTGCAGGATATGAGAGACGAACTCATAGAAATATATGAGTTAAACGAAAAATGCAAGAAACTGAGTGATGAATGTGAGGCCCTTTCCGACAAAATCAAATCGCCCGAACCGTTCAGCTTTGCGCGTAAGCCCGAAAATTCCGAGCAACGGCTTAAGGCAGCATATGATAAGGAATGGGAAACCGCGCATAAAAACGGCGGCAGACTTTGGCGCATACCTCTTATAATAAACACCGTTATCGTTTCGGTTATATCTCTTATGATTATATCGGATTATTGCTTTAAAACTGGTTTTATTATAAACAGCGAGGTATTAAGCGTTTTCGTAACAACACCGTTTGATACGGTTATAAATATTGTATTCCAGACCGCTCTTGCGTTTCTTCTGATTTATGCCCCGTGGCGCATTGCGAAAAAAGGAGCCTTAAAATGAAAAAGTTTTTTATAGGTGCGCTTTCGGTTGTTGCCGCGCTGTTTATTGTTTTTTACATCGCATACTTTATTAAATACGGAATAGGCTATTCCGTCATTATACCCATTGTCTCGGCGGTTTTATGCCTTGCGGTTTCTCTTATTTTAAGGTCTGCCGCAAAAAAAGGCAAAAACAAACCTAAATATACCGCGTCTCAGCTTGAAGATTTAAAAAAAGCGACGGAGGAAGACCGGCTCACAAAGGCGGAAAACGATAAAAACGAAGCCTTAGCCAAAGAGGAATACGAAAAGAATTTGCCGCTTGCCGTAAACGAAACCAAGCATTGCCTTAACGCCAAGGTCGAAGAACTGCACACGCTTGCCGAAAAGCTCAAATCGCACCTTGCCGCTTTCAATTCAATGGATTATTTAAGCCAAAACGACAAAACTCTGCAAACAATAGACTGCCTTATTTATTTCATTGAAACACGCCGTGCCGACTCGATAAAGGAGGCTCTGCACGAATATGATAAAATGCTCTCTGCCAATCAGCTCGCCGCGCTTGAACAACAGCGAATTGATATGCTGAATCGGCAAATAAAGCTTCAACAGCAACAGCTTGAAATGCAGGAGGCTAACAACAAAGAATTTCTTTCAACCATTAAAAACGCCGCCGCCGAGGCGTCCCGCGAACGGGCGCTCCGGCGTGATATGATGTATGTTCACTGTATGAATATCGAAAACTCGCTCGGCTCTGTTGCGCACAATAGCAGAAAGCTTGCGGATAACGCCGAGCTATATCTTTCCTCACACTATTAAGCGCAAAACAAGGCAACCGCTTAAAGCCGTTACCTTGTTTTTTGTTTATTTTTCAGTCAGCCAAGCAAGCAGATTTATGCCTTCTCCGCAATAGGCAAGCTTCGGTACATCAAAATGGTCGGCGCCGGCAAATTCGGTTATTTCCGCATTCTCGCCTGCCCTTTTAAGCGCTGTAACAAAAGCCTTTGAGGACTGCGGTCTAACTATTGTGTCATCAGCCCCGACAAACGCGCGAACCGAAACGCCTTTCAGCGCATTTACATTTTCCGCGTTTAATACTATGCTCCCCGAAAGCGGAGCAATTCTCCGAAACAATTCCGGATGCTCCGTAGCGAGCGCCCATGTGCCTGTTCCTCCCATACTATGACCGGTAAGAGATACCCTTGTTTTATCAATGCCGTAATACTCGGCGGCTTTATCAACTATTTCACATATACCCGCAGATATATCCGCCCAGCCTTTTTTATCACTTGTAAGCTGCGGCATGATTACATATGCACGAACATCGCCAAGCTCTCCGTTTTTTAAATATTGCGGAAAACCGTCTGTTTCCGTAAGCTTACTCAAGTTATTTCCTTTTGATTTGCCGCCGTGAAGATAAATTATAAGCGGCATA
Source organism: Ruminococcaceae bacterium UBA6842 (assembly GCA_002451855.1). Taxonomy (GTDB): domain Bacteria; phylum Bacillota; class Clostridia; order Oscillospirales; family Acutalibacteraceae; genus UBA737. The sequence goes on from DKDS01000069.1 coordinate 10,354, forward strand.
TTTTTTTGTGGATTTTTCGGTGTATAAAGACAGTATCTGATTTCACCCGCAGCCGTCACTGCGCTCTCCTCCGAAAATACAGCGGCATCGGGTTCCAAATCTGAAACGGTAACATTTTCGGACGGTTGTGTACTCTCTTTATTCCCCGTTTCACTTACAGCGGACGAAACAGATGAATTTGTTGTTTTGGTGTTTTTTTGACAGGCGCTTAAAAATGTAAGTACAACTGCCAAAGTACATACTGCATACAAGTATCTTTTTCTTCTCGTATTTAACACTCCTTAAAGCTTAACCGCATCTGATTCCACTTCACATTTCCATGAACGGATTTATCGGTTATTCCCTCGTTTATAAAGCCGAATTTTGCGTAATACGGCACCAATTCATCCTTGCATGTCAGCACAAGTCCGTGTCTGCCCTCTTTTTTTGCAATTTTTACAAACTCGGCAATAAGTCTTCCGGCAAGTCCCTGCCTGCGGTATCCGGGAACGGTATTAACTCCGAATATCATCTGCCACGCACCGTTTTCGTTATGCATATCGGCTTTTGCATACATTTCATCCGTTAAATCGGGTTCGTCGGTTACAAATCCGTCTATAAATGCCGCAAGCTTTTCACCGTCATACATGAGTAAAAAGTGATTTGCGTAATATTTCAGTCTGTCCGCAAAGTCCTCTGCCGTAGCCGCCTCGGCTTTTGGGAAACACTCCGTCTCTACCGCAGCTATATCCTTTAAATCGTTTATATCTGCTGTTCTTATTATCATTTTATAACTCAATTAAAAATTTTTATTTCAGTTCATTCGGGATTTTTCTGTCTTTAAAATAATACTCCCTGTCATGCTGGTTTATTTCACGCAGTATTCTGCACGGGTTTCCTACCGCGACAACATTATCGGGCAGATCCTTTGTAACTACACTGCCTGCGCCCACCACTACATTGTCACCTATGGTAATTCCGGGCAGGATTACAGCGTTAGCGCCAATCCAACAGTTTTTCCCGATATGGACTGCCGCATTATATTGGTAAGCCTGTTTTCTGAGTTCAGGTAAAACAGGGTGGCCTGCCGTCGCAACCGTGACTTTGGGGCCGAACATAGTGTAATCGCCTACATATATGTGTGTATCGTCTACCATTGTAACGCCGAAATTGCAGTAAATATTTTTTCCAAAGTGTATATGCGCTCCGCCGAAATTTGCGTAAAACGGCGGCTCTATATAGCAGCCCTCGCCTATTTCCGCAAACATATCTTTAAGCATTTCCTCACGCTTTTTAAGCTCTGTCGGTCGGGTCATATTAAAATCGTAAAGCTTGTCAAGGCATTTGAGCTGTATCACGGCTATTTCCTCATCATTCGGGAGATAAAGCTCTCCGTTATGCATTTTATCTTTTATTGTACTCATAATCTGCTCCTTAATTTACAGTATTTTTATATAAGAAATTACCATAATAAAGGCAACGAAAGCCGCTTCGGGATTAAACCGATTTATATTTCGCGGCTTAGCCGTTTTCGTTTGCTGCAAAATTATAATATCACAACAAATATAATAAATCAATAATGTCTGTGATTATAAAAACAGTTTACAAGCGCATTACATTAAAAAAGCGGCCGAAAATTCGGCCGCTTTTTTATATTCTGAGAGTTGTAAAATCAATATCAGTAAAACGCGAAATAAGGAACAACAGAATTATTACGCCGACGGATACAATAATAGCCGCAACACATTTACTTCTGTGCTTTTTGTATCTTAAAGCTCCGATTATTCCCAAAACAAGACCGATTATCGGAACTAAAAGGGAAAAAGCTAACGCGAAATTGATAATATCGGGTGTTGTTTCCTGCTTAACTATCGGTTCCGAGGGGTAACCGCATTCAGGGCATATCGCGGCATTATCCACAATTTCCTTTCCGCAATGCGCACAAAGCTTCATGCAAAGCTCCCCTTTTGAAAATTGCACCTATATAGGTGCAATAATATTATATCAGGGAAATATAATAATGTCAAGAACTTTGTTCTTAAATAAGTGCAAAGGAAAATTGTAATGAACCGCGAAATTGAAAAATCGATTGGTGATAACATTCGCATTTTAAGGGAAAAATCCGGCTTCACGCAGGAGCAGCTGTCAGTAAAATTGCAGCTTGAGGGCTGTGATATTACACGGAGCGCCCTTGCGAAAATCGAGGTAGGCCAAAGGCATCTTTATCCCGATGAAATACTTTTAATAAAAAAAATACTCAAAGTCACATATGATGATATATTCCGTATTTAAAAACCTCAATTAATTATAACCGTCCGTTTAACGGGCGGTTTTTTGTTTTGAAAATTCCGTACAAAAAGTTAAAACAAAAAAGCGACCGGAAAACCGATCGCCTAAGCTTTACATTTGCTCGCACCTAAAAACCGAACAAAGAAGGAAAGCAAGATGAGGAACGAAAAGTAATAGGTCAAGCCCTCGGTCTATTAGTACCGCCTGGCACACACATCACTGCGCTTACACCTGCGGCCTATCAACCCGGTAGTCTTCCGGGGACCTTACTAGCTTATGCTATGGGAAATCTAATCTTGAGGTTGGCTTCACGCTTAGATGCTTTCAG
>DKDS01000079.1 GCA_002451855.1 Ruminococcaceae bacterium UBA6842
CGCCGTATGGGCGCTAAAAGAGCTCCTTTCTACCGTGTAGTAGTAGCTGATTCAAGATATCCCCGTGACGGTCGTTTCATCGAGGAAATCGGTACTTTTGATCCCACAAAGGATCCGGCTATCGTTAATATCGATGCGGAAAAGGCTAAAAAGTGGATATCCAACGGTGCTCAGCCGACAGATACCGTAAAGGCTTTGCTTAAGAAAAACGGTGTTCTTTAATTCTAATGTGAGGTAATATCATGAAAGAGCTTCTTATTGCTATCGCTTCAGGTCTTGTAGAAAAGCCCGAAGAGGTAACCGTAGTTGTTGACGAACCCGATGAAGAGGGCGTTATCGCTTATCATCTCCATGTTTCCGAAAATGATATGGGCAGGGTAATCGGCAAGCAGGGCAGAATAGCCAAGGCTATCCGTGTTGTTATGCGTGCCGCCGCCAACAGAGAAGGAAAAAAAGTATCGGTTGAAATAGACTGATAACCAACCGGACATCTGTCCGGTTGAACTTAAATGTTCAATCCCCCGTTTTTCGGGGGTATTTATATATTAGGGAGTACCTTATGCTTAAACAGTATCTTGAAACCGGAAAAATCGTCGGCACACACGGCGTAAAGGGTATGGTCCGTGTTCAGCCGTGGTCCGATTCCGGTGAATTTTTAACCGGATTCAAACATTTTTATCTTGACGGGGACGGAGAAAAAAAGCTTGAAGCATTAAAAATACAGCCGCACGGCGGCGTTGTGCTGATGGCGCTAAAGGGCGTCGAGACAATTGAAGACGCCGAAAGGCTGAGAAATAAGGTTTTGTTTATCAACCGCAGTGATGCACATCTACCGGAGGGCAGATACTTTATTGACGACCTAATCGGCTGTACTGTGTACGACGCCGACAGCGGCAAGTCCTACGGCACTGTCTCGGATGTTTCCAAAACGGGCGCTAATGATGTGTGGCATATAGCGTCAAACGGGAAAGAGTATTTGCTTCCGGCAATAGACGAGGTCGTTATATCCGCTGCGCCCGAAAAGGGCGAAGTGGTAATTCGCCCGATGAAAGGTATATTTGATGATGAGGATTGATATTTTAACCCTTTTTCCGGAAATGTGCCGGTCGGTTATGAACGAAAGCATAATCGGCAGGGCGCAGAAGGCCGGCAAGGTGGAAATAGTATGTACCGACATCCGCGATTTCGCCGGAAACAAGCACAACAAGGTGGACGATATGCCCTACGGCGGCGGAATGGGAATGGTGATGGCGGCAGATCCGATTTATAACTGCTATAAAAGCCTTTATTCGGAGGATGAGCCGAAGCCGCACCTCATATATATGTCGCCCAAAGGGAAAACCTTCAGCCAGCAAAGGGCAGTCGAGCTGTCAAAGCTTGACAGAATAGTGTTGCTTTGCGGTCATTACGAGGGCGTAGACGAACGGGTCTTAGAAGAGATAGCCGATGAAGAAATATCAATAGGCGATTTTGTACTTACGGGCGGAGAGCTGCCCGCGCTTTGTGTGGCGGACGCTGTTTGCCGTATGCTTCCGGGCGTTTTGTCTGATGACCTCTGCTTTACCGAGGAAAGCCATTTTTCGGGATTTCTCGAATACCCTCAATACACAAGACCGGCAATATGGCACGATAAAGAGGTGCCGGAGGTGCTTTTGTCCGGTAATCACGCGAAAATTGACGAATGGCGCAGAATTCAGTCCATACTTATAACAAAAGAACGAAGACCCGATATGTTCAGCTCGGAAAAGCTCACAAAATCGGATATTAAGCTGCTTAAAAAGAACGGAATAGATACGGATTTGTTCTAAAAAGTCGGTTTTAAGGGATAAAACGGCTTAATAACCATTATATGCATATCTAATCTGCACAAATACAAGTTTCGGAAAATACAAATTGTTGGATAAATATTAGAACTTATTCACAAATAATTGACGATTTCATTAAATGTGGTATAATAGTAACATAGTTGTTAATAAGACATTAATCTTAAGGAGATTTTACAATGTGCGTTAAAGATGTAGTAATTCAAAATCAGGTTGGTCTTCATGCCCGTCCGGCAACTTTCTTTATTCAGAAAGCGAACGAATACAAATCCTCTATATGGGTTGAAAAGGACGAGAGAAAGGTGAACGCCAAGAGCCTTCTCGGTGTTTTGTCGCTCGGTATAGTCGGCGGAACGACTATAAAGATTATCGTTGACGGTCCAGATGAAAAGGAAGCGCTTGACGGTCTTGTTGCTTTGGTAGAATCCGGTTTTGCTGATTAATGTGTAAGATATTACGGCCGATATTTGTTTTTTGAGTATCGGCCGTCTTTTTTTGTTGACATTTTAAAAATTAGTGCTATAATAGAACAGTACCCCAATTATCCGGGTGTGGCGCAGCTGGTAGCGCGCTTGACTGGGGGTCAAGAGGCCGCAAGTTCAAGTCTTGTCACTCGGACCATATAAGGGCTACAAAAAAGATGTAGTCCGTGAAAACCCCGATTGTATCGGGGTTTTCGCCGTTTAATGGGGCGGAAATTAACTGTACGATTTCGTAGATGCAAAAAGAATATTTCTCCTTTGTGTAGGGGCTTGAACTCCTGTAAACTTAATAATTTGCTTATCAGACCGATAGAATTAAAAAATCTATCGGTCTTTTTTTGTTTTTCAGGCTGTGCCTATTTTAAGGTGCAGCCTTTTAATATATCTGAAAAAAGAAAGCGAGGATCAATATGAAAAAATGTACCGACTTAAATTCATTAAAAGAAGTTGCAAGGTGTCTTTTGTATACCGATGTTCACAGAGTGGAGAATTATCCGTTTATGGTAAAACATCCTTTTACGGATACAGCCTTTACATCCATAGTGAAAAATCCGGACAAGCTGACGGAAAACAAAGTAATAAATATTCTTGAAAGTGAAATCAACCTTAACCGCTGGCGGGAATATATGTCGGATCGGATAAATTCGGCGGAAAGTGCAGATGAAGTATATTGCCGCATAACAAAACCGTATAGGCTGACATTTGTGAAATATGCGGGACGGTATCTTTCAAAAAGGGATTTTGCCGAAATGCTGTGCAACGCATGGATATCTTCCGAAAGTCCTAATAATGATGTTAATGTTAGCCAATCGGAGCTGCTGCGGATGTTCAGGAGCGCAGATAAATCCTTACTTATGACAGATGAAGAAAGAAAAAGGTTGGATGAACTTGACAATCCGGTTACGATATACCGAGGGGTGACGCCGTATAACGCAAAATCCGTAAAGGCAATGTCTTGGACACTGGATTACGAAAAGGCTTTGTGGTTTGCAAAACGCTTCGATTCAGAAGGAACGGTATATACCGCTGAAATAAAAAAATCACATATACTTGCGTTATTTGACGGCAGAGATGAATCGGAAATAGTTGTTGAACCCGCATATCTTTTAAATATTGAAGAATATGAGGAACAGAATAGTGGATTTTTATTGACATAACAGGAGGTAAAATATATGCTGCAAAAAGAATTAATTAAAAGGCTTAAGGACCGATATGAAACCAAGATGGATGACAAAGGATGGCTGAATGTCTCCTCAGACGGTATTCCCCTCTGCCGAGTGAAATACAACGGAAACAGCATCGTTAACGACAACAAGTTTCTCTCCGATGAATACCTCGGCAAGATTGCGGATGTTCAAAATGAACTGCTTACCGTAAAAGAATATATCGGACTGTACGAACACGCACCGCAAATGAAATCTGCCGATGTCTCTGATTACAAACAGCTTGCTTCTTTCGGAGATACTGTATTGGCGGCGACCTGCAATGAAAAGAACGGCTTTATGTTCTGCACATGGAAACAGAATGCAGACGGCGGCTCGGTGTTCTGGGGAGATTATTCTCCGAACTACGAATACGCCAAGGAGTCATTTGCCGTGCGCTCCGGACTAATCGGTGAACACCGCCTCTTCTCTAAAAAAGAATCGGCAGACCTTTATTGCTGTGTCAACTTTGTAAAATCCAACTGCGAAACGCTGACCTACAAGCAGGAACAGCAGCTTGATAAGCTCCAAGATAAACTCACGGATGCATATCCCACCCTCGAAGCTGAGCCGCCGACCTTTGAACAGACGACAGCCCCACAACAGAATATGTAATACTCTCAATCGCCCTTCGGTTACACAAAAACCGGAGGGCTTTTTTTATTTCACAGCAAGGAGAAAAGACAATGACAATATTTTCAGATAAACCCTACGACCGCCGAATTGAACGGCTTATGACCGCAATACCGAATTTTAAACCGCGCGGCGTCGGTTTCCGTTTTGCGGAAACGCAAATTACCGTAATTACCGCTGCAATGCCTGAAATACTGACGGCTGCCATGCGGCAAATACGCTGTCCGCCGTTTTTGAAAAGATTTAACGAATATATAGAAAGCGAGGAAAGCATTATGACATTTTTGAACGAGAAACATATGGCAATGTTTGTGCTTGCCGTAAAAAATGCCGAGAGAGAAAATTATGCGTTACTGTCGGCAATATATCTGCTTACCGCGGATATAAGACTGTGGAATTGCTGTAAGCACCATATAAATAACGGCTGTATATTTTTTGAAAATATTAAACTGCGAAACTGCTCGGAAAAGGCGTATACGCTTTATTGCGCGGCAAAGGATCTGACGCTCGGAACAAAGCATATAACCATATCCGATTTAGCGGATATAAAGCTTGTGCCGCCGACTTTGTTCAGAATTATTTGCAACGCTATGGCAATCCGCCGTTTCGGGCTTGCCGCTGTTAAGCTATAAGGAGTGAAAAGCATGATAAAACTGAAAATCAAATACGGTAATGAGTCTGCCGACATCCGATTTCCTTGCTCTGAAACGGAAATGAGTACGGTACTTGAAAAAATCCACGCCGAGGATGTTACGCCGCTTGAAGTGTATGTAGCCGAGGCGGTGTTCCCCGAAGAACTCGGCTTCCTTCAAGACCGATTTGTTAACCTAGACGAAGTCAACTTCCTTGGAAAGCGAATGGATGCTTTCTTCGGCGATGAGGAATATCAGTTTTATGAGGCGATGAAATCAGAGGGCTTTGATACCTTGCTCGACCTTATAAACCTGAGCTTCAACCTCAACCGTTATCCGCTTATTCGGGACATAAGCGACATGGGCAAAATCGGCAGAGAATACCTGCTCACGATCAAAGGCTGTCTGCCTGCCGATGATGCGGACGACCCTAAATACGCGAAGCTCGGCAGAGAACTTGTTCATTCCGGTAAAGGCGTTTTTACCGAACACGGATTGCTTTTTGTTGATGAAAACACTCCGTTTCAAAAGCTGTATGACGGACAGGTCTTTCCGCCGTATGTATATGACTCGGATGTGCTTTGCATTGTAAAGGCCGAGTATAACGGAAAAAGTGAATATCTGTATCTGCCATGCGAGGAAAAGGCTATAGACAAAGCGGTTGCAAGGCTTGGAACTGCACCCGAAAATGCGGAAATTACATTAGAGGATTTCAGCATCAACAACCCCAAATGGTTTGATAGGCTCAAACGGATTGCCGCAGATGAGGGTGTGTATGAGTTAAACCGCCTTGCAAGTGCTATAAACAACGCCGATACGGACTTGAAAAAATTATGGTTGGTTGCGGAATACGCCGAGGTCGAGGACGCCGGGCAGCTTGCACGGCTTGCTGAAAATATCGGTTGCTTCAAGGTTATTGAAGATGTTAGCGATTACGATGATGTCGGCAGATATATCGTCGACAATAACGATTGCTATGCATTGCATCCCGAATTGGAAGACTACTTCGATTTTAACGGTTTCGGAGAGCATATTGCCGAGGAATACAGCGGCAAATTTGTTGACGGTAATTTCATCTATAACGATACAGATACAGGTCTGTCTGAGATTTTATATCAGGACGAGCCTATTACGATGGGAGGAATGTAAATATGATAACCGCAATTATCCGCAATAAAGAGAACGCTCTCGTTCTCGAACTGCCTCACAGTATCTATGGCATTTATGAAAAATTGCAGTCTATCGGTATCCGGCAGCCGCCGAAACAGATCCCGCTGACGGATAACGAAGACGAGGATATCGGCGTAAAGCTGTATAGCGACAGCAGTATAGGACGGCATTTACTTCTCACGCTGAATGAGAAAAACACCATCGCCGACGCCAATATGCTGACGAATGTCATTCTGGCGGCAAACGAGGACATCAAGGAGGAACTTGAACAGAATATCCTCTACGACCAATACGGCTCGATGGACGAAGTGATTTCTGCCGTCCGTCAAATGACGCAGGATGCAGGACCGGTAAAAGCGGTATTTTTCTGTCCTCTTGTCGGAAATATCGACGAGGGCAGCGGGGATATGTTCACGGTCGGCGATTCATATCTTGCAGACAGCGCGTATGAAATTGCCGACGCATTAAAGGAATACCTCGCAAATGACGAAAACGACATGGCGTTCTACTACAATGAGGAGGACGGCGTGAGCGAAAAACTGACATCGGCCGTATGGTCGGTGGAAATGCACGGCGATAGATTGTTCGGGCGAATCGACTGCAGTCTCAAAGAAGCTCTCACGGCAGAGGAAACTGAAATACTCCGAGATTGGCTTATCGGACAATGTTCGGATGGTTATGTGCCGTATTTTAATATGTTGAAAAGGAGCCGAAATGCGTAGTGTTTATCACGA
>DKDS01000067.1 GCA_002451855.1 Ruminococcaceae bacterium UBA6842
TTGTGGGGATTTTTGGGCGGCTTGATATTTTTAATTACGGGAATGCTTTTTGTCAAAACTCTTTCGGGCAGAAATTATCTATATCCGCTTGTTCCTTTCAGCAAAAAGGGCTTTGCGGAGCTGTTTGTGCGGTATCCTATGAAATAAATTGTGTTAAAAATATTAACCGAAAGTTCATATATTTGAATAACGGACGCAACAAAAACGCTTTACAATATACTCAAACAAAAGGAGGAAGCGTTTATGGACGATTTTAATAATATGAACGGCGGCGAGCTTAACGGCTTCGATTCCGTCAACGGCAAAGAAACCGAGAATAACGGATATACCGTAACGCCTGAGGGCGGTTATTACACAAAACGCAAGGACGATATTATTCAGGACGAAACGGGGAACGGTTACAACGGCGGCTCCTACGAACAAAAGTCGGCAGAGCCGCAGCACGGCTTTTACCCAAACGGTCAGTACAGTCAGGTGAATTACGGCTACAAGCCGCCTAAGCCCAAAAAGCAGAAAAAAGGCGGTCACGGCGCGGCAACGGTTGCGGTTGCCTGCCTGCTTGCGGCGGTTATCGGTGCGGTAAGCGGCGTTACCGCTGTAAAGCTTACAAGTAAAAATACCGACAGCACCCCTCTTACAAGCAGCTCGGGCATTTCGGGCAGTAATGTAAATATAAATGTTGACGAGACAGCCGAATCGGTTGTTGAGGCGGTGGCACAAAAGGTAACGCCCAGCGTTATAGGTATAAGAACCACAACCTCTGTAAGAAGCTTTTTCGGCGGAAACAGCTCATCCACGGGCGAGGGAAGCGGCGTTGTATATTCTTCGGACGGATATATAATCACCAACTACCATGTAATTTCGAGCGCCGTTACCAATAAGTCGGACTCTAAAATCGAGGTATTCCTTGACAGCGTTAATTCAAAATCCTATGAGGCTACGGTCGTGGGCTACAACATTTCAACCGACCTTGCCGTTATTAAGATTGACGCTACGGGACTTACTCCTATCTCCATTGCGGATTCGGATAATTTAAAGGTAGGACAGTATGTTATAACAGTCGGCAACCCCGGCGGACTTGAATTTATGGACAGCGTGGCATACGGTGTTATAAGCGGACTTAACCGTGTGGTATCAACCGACTCGGATGTTAAGCTTATTCAGACAAACGCCGCTATTAACCCCGGTAACTCGGGCGGCGCGCTTGTCAATACAAAGGGCGAGCTTGTCGGAATTACAAGCTCCAAGATAGTTTCCGAGGAATTTGAGGGTATGGGCTTTGCAATACCCGCAAATACGGTTTCTACTATCTGCAAAAATATAATTGACAAGCAGAACGACCCCGAACCGTATATCGGTATTACCGTCAGCGAAAAATACACCGCAAGCGTGCTTAAGTATTACGGTTATCCTGCAGGCGCCGTGGTGTTAAGCGTGGCGGAGGGCAGTCCCGCGGATAATTCGGGCATTGCCAAGGGCGATATTATAACCGAGTTTAACGGCAAGGAAATCGATGAATATACAAAGCTTGAGGAATATATCAACGAGTGTCAGCCGGGCAAAAAGGTAAGCGTTAAGATTTACCGCAGCGGCAGGTACTATACGACCGATATTACCGTCGGCTCAAATAACGCCGTTCAGTAAAATTAATATTGATTTTAATACTCTCCTAAAGTATAATTGAGGTACAGTTTACTTTAGGGGAGCATTTTTATGAACGGTAATTATAAAAACAGTCTGTTGGTACAGCTTTTAAAGCTGCTCGGAGCCTTTATTGTATCGTGGTTTTTAATGGTGTGTATCTTTGCCGCCGCGACAACCGGTGATGAAATACCCGAAAAATACAGCTTGCCGATGGTGGTTATCGCGATATTTCTTTCCTTTGCGGTTAATATAATTATTGATTTTAATGCGATTGCAAGGCTTAAAAGCGCAATTTCAAAATCCAAAGCAGATATTGACTCGGTAAATGAAACCTCGGCGGCGCTTATTGATAAAGCCGAGCGTGTTGCCGATAAATACAGAAACGCCGAAACGGATTTATACGGCAAATTCGCAAAGGCAAGAGAGGGCGGCGCAAAAATCCGTACAAGTAAGGATTTTAAGGCGGTAATTGAGGCATACCCCGAATTACAGTCAAATGTGCATACCCAAAAGCTTTTAAACCAAATAGAAACAACCGAAAACGCAAGGCTTAACGCCAAAATGGCTTACACCGAGGCAGTTGCGAAATATAACGCTAAAATTCATTCCTTCCCCGTTGTTATACTGCGCCGTATTTGCAAGTGGGAGGATGTTAATATCGAAGCCGGCGTTTCGGCGGACGAAATGGTATCGGATGAGGAGCTCGGAATTTAAGGAGGAAAATTAATTATGAAGCTTTTAATTATTCGCCACGGCGACCCCGATTACAGCATAGATTCACTTACCGAAAAGGGCTTTAGGGAGGCCCGACTGTTAAAAGACCGCCTTGTAAAGCTCAATATAAACGCATTTTACTGCTCACCCTTGGGCAGAGCCAAGGCTACCGCAAGACCTACGCTTGACGCATATAATACCGAAGCGGTAATATGCGACTGGTTAATGGAATTTGACGGCTATGCGTTTGATCCCGAGAATGGGGAACGCACACGCCCGTGGGACAGACTTCCCCGTTTTATGTGTGAAAACGAGGATTATTACGATAAGGACAAATGGATTGACACACCGTTTATTCAAAGCGGAAATATTAAAGAAAAGTTTAAGGCTGTGTGCGACGGACTTGACGAAATTCTTAAAAATCACGGTTATGCCCACGAAGGCAAGATTTTTAAGGTTGAAAAGGAAAACACCGATACGGTAGCGCTGTTTTGCCATTTCGGCGTTGAGTGCGTTTTGCTTTCGCACCTCTTGAAAATTTCTCCTATGGCGCTGTGGCAGGGATTTACCGCACTCACTTCCTCGGTAACTACGCTTATAACCGAAGAGAGAGAGCAGGGAACAGCATATTTCAGGTGCTGCGGCTTCAGCGATATATCGCACCTGTACGCAGGCAACGAGCCGCCCT
>DKDS01000108.1:0-1427 GCA_002451855.1 Ruminococcaceae bacterium UBA6842
CCCTTTCTCTCAACAAAGGCGGTGGGAAACTTTGCGGTGGGGTTATAGCTTTTTTCAACAACCGAACCGGTAATAACATTTTTAACCTTGGTTCTTACAAATGCCGCGCCTTTACCGGGCTTTACATGCTGAAATTCGATTACCTGAAGTACATTTCCGTCCTCTTCAAAGGTTACTCCGTTTCTGAAATCACCGGCACTAATCATATTTTACAATTCCTCCAAAAATAAATCTATCCAAATTATAAGGCTTTTCGGAGCGTTTGTCAAGTTTTTACTGCTTTTTATTCTTATTTCCGTCGGTATTTTCATCGCAGTCGGTTTCGATTATTCCCTTATTAAACCCTTGGGCTACCGCGGGATACATATTTTCGGTCTCCGCCGTGGACTGTATATTGTAGGTGCCGTAGCGGTTCACCATTTCAAACGCGGTTTCGGGCAATCCCATAACAGGCACGGAGGATACATCAACCACGGGTTTAATATTCTCATGCTTTTCTTTTTTGTTCATAAACGGTCTTTCCTTTCGGTTTTTTATATTATATGTAGATATTCGCAATATAACCGTTTGACAGAAATGGCGGCTTGTGTTATACTTTAAAAAGATTTTGGCTTTATCGGAGGAATAATAATGCTGGATATTAGATTTATTTGTGAAAATCCGGAGCTTGTAAAAGAAAATATAAAGAAAAAATTTGAAGACAAAAAGCTCCCGCTTGTTGATGAAATAATTTCGCTTTACGGTGAAAAATGCAACGCAAACAACCGCGCGAACGAATTGCGTGCAAACCGCAACAAAATAAGCAAGCAGATAGGCGTGCTTATGGCAAAGGGCGAGCGTGACGAAGCCGAAAAAATGAAAAAGCTCGTAAACGAGCAGGCAGAGGAATTAAAGGCGCTTGAGGAAAAAGAGGACGAGCTTCAGAAAAAAGTAACCGAAATACAGATGAAGATACCGAACATAGTAGACCCGAGCGTGCCTGTCGGCAAGGACGACAGCGAAAATGTTGAGGTTGAAAAATTCGGCGAGCAAACGCACCCCGATTTTGAAATACCCTACCACACCGATATTATGCAGCTGTTTGACGGCATAGACAAGGACGCCGCCGGCAAGGTTGCCGGCGAAGGCTTTTATTATCTTATGGGCGATATTGCGAGACTTCATTCCGCAGTGCTCGCTTATGCCAGAGATTTTATGATAAACAAGGGCTTTACCTACTGCATACCTCCGTATATGATAAGAAGCAAGGTTGTAACGGGCGTTATGAGCTTTGAGGAAATGGACGCCATGATGTATAAAATCGAGGGCGAGGATCTGTACCTCATAGGTACATCCGAGCATTCTATGATAGGTAAATTTATAGACAGCCTGACCCCCGAGGAAAAACTGCCGCTTACCCTTACGAGCTATTCTCCCTGCTTCCGCAA
>DKDS01000108.1:1478-14730 GCA_002451855.1 Ruminococcaceae bacterium UBA6842
GTTTGAAAAGCAGGAAATGATAGTTATTTGCCGACCCGAAGAAAGTATGGATTGGTTTAATAAAATGTGGAGCTATTCGGTTGAGCTGTTCCGCAGTATGGATATACCGGTAAGAACTCTTGAGTGCTGCACGGGCGACCTTGCGGACTTAAAGGTTAAATCCTACGATGTTGAGGCATGGTCTCCGAAACAGCAGAAGTATTTTGAGGTCTGCTCCTGCTCCAACCTCGGCGACGCGCAGGCAAGGCGCCTCGGAATAAAGGTAAAGGGCACGGACGGTAAAAAATACCTTGCCCACACCCTTAACAATACCGTTGTCGCTCCTCCCCGTATGCTCATTGCTTTTCTTGAAAACAATCTCCGTTTTGACGGCGAGCATTACAGCGTTCTTATTCCTAAGGCATTACAGCCCTATATGGGCGGTAAGACCGTACTTACAAGCAAAAAATAAGCAGTTTACCGCAAAGCGGCTGTCTAAAGACAGCCGCTTTAATTTATTGTTTTTATATCCTCCGTATCGGTAATCGGATATGAAATAAGACGGCTGCCGTCAAGCTCCTCTCTGTGCATATCCACCGCGTTTATTCTGCTGTTATTGTAGGTTTTATAGCAGTAAATACCGCGGCTTGCGTTTATGCAGGAGGAATAGATAGTTATCTCATACTTCCCGTTTTCAAGCTCGGTACAGCCTCTTTGCTGTTCTACCGAGCCTAATATGTGAAAAAACTGGCTTATACTTTCCTTATCATCAGCACCCGAACGGGAATTAAGCTTTACAAACGCCGCTCTTACAAATCTTGACTGCGACGAGGCGTCGCCCGGCAGACCCAAAGCGCCCATACCGCGGCTGTAAGCCTTAAGCGGAACGGTGTCCGAAAATGTATTTACCGGATTTTTGGGCGACAAAGCCATATAATTGTCAAGCGCCGCCATTTGAAACATAAACGGCGGATTATTGGTAAGAACCCCAACGGGATTACCGTACAGCTTAAGTCCTTCCTTTACGCTTTCAACCGTTACGCACTCATCCTTATCAGCTATAAGCCAGTGGAGCTGTGCCGGCGGCATATCTAAAAATCGGTCGTTGGTTATATTTGCATTTTTAAGAAGCTGTACCGCTTCTTTTACGGTAGCGCACCTTGAAAGCACCCACGGTATAAATTCATACTGAGCGACATTTTCCCTGCCGCCGAGCGTTTCTCCGAAATACGCATTGCCGACAAAATTAAGACCTGCGGCGCAAAGCCCCTTTTCGTTTGCGGCGTCGTAATAAAGCGGATAATCCTCGCTTATATGCGCCATACCTATGATTGCGTAGTGGGTCTTCGGCATATCGCCGCAATGTATTTTGAATTCATAATTTCGGGGCGTTACTGTCACGCTTTCACCGTAGGAAAATTCGTAATCAAGGTTTCTTCCGAAATAAAAATCGTTTGTTTTGTAGGTCGCCGCCGTACACATATGCTTTCTTCCTTTCACATAACAATTAAATCTGCGTTTTTATTCAGTTTGAATTTATTTTTTCTGTATGTCAGAATACCGTCCTTTTGCATCTTTGAAAGCTCGGCTGATAAGGCGCTCCTGTCAACACCTATATAATCCGCAAGCTCCTGTCTTGAAAACGGTATCGTAAATTCACGGCTGCCCGTTTCCGCCGCCATTTGGGAAAAGTAAGAAATAAGTCTGCCTCTTATTGTTTTGGGCGCTGTGTGCAGCATTCTTGCGGAGAGGTTAAGATTTTTCATTGCGGATATTCTTAAAAGATTATGAATTATCTTCTGATGAAATCCGCAGGTGCTCTTACAAACATTAAGCAATTTGCCGACATTAATAAAGAGCACCCTGCAATCCTCAGCCGCAACCGCGTCGCAAAGCATCTCCTTGCCCGAAACGGCGGCATAGGTCTCCGCAAAAATTTTTCCCTTTTCGATATTACCTAATATAATACTGCTCCCCCAATAAAGGTTCACCGTTATATTAACGCTCCCCTCTTCAACAAGCCCCATATCCGTTACGGTCTGCCCCGTTCTGTAAATTATTTCGCCCTTTTTAAAGCTTTTTTCATAAGCCGAAAGGCAATCGAGCGCTTCCTTTATTTCTTCTGCCTTTATACCGCCGAAAAGCTTTGTTTCACTTAAAAATCCGTAATTCATAATTTTCTCTTTTCCGTTGTAATAACAACATACTTTCCGAAGAAATTATACTATAATGCATTTGCAAACACAAGAGAAATTGCTTTGTGTTAAAAAAATTTTTCGGAGGATAAATATGGAAAATCAAATGTTTTGTTTTCAGTGCGAGCAAACGGCAGGCTGTGCCGGATGCACAGGCAGAACGGGCGTGTGCGGCAAAACTGCCGATATAGCAAAATTACAGGACGAGCTTACGGGCGCTCTTATAGGACTTTCCCGTGCGATAAGCGGAAAAAGGCGGATAGACGGCAAGGTCTATTCGCTGATAATCGAGGGTCTTTTTGCGACCGTGACAAATGTAAATTTTAACGCAAATTCGCTTAAAGAAATCACGGAGCGTGTTCGCAGGCAGAAAAACAAGCTTTCTCCCAAATGCTCGGCTTGCGGCACACCCTGCGGAAAAACCGACGACTACGATATTTCCGAAATCTGGAACGGCGACGAGGACATTCGCTCACTCAAATCAATGATACTGTTCGGAATAAGGGGTATGGCGGCTTATGCTTACCATGCCGAGGTTTTGGGTCTTTCGGACGGCGAAGTAAACGAATTTTTCGCAAAAGCGCTTTTTTCGCTCGGCGAAGAGCTGACGGTTGAAGAGCTGCTTAATATAGCCCTCCAAGTAGGCGAAAAGAATTATAAATGTATGGAGCTGCTTGATAAAGCAAATACAGGAACCTACGGTACCCCAACGCCAGTAACGGTACCGCTAAAGGTTGAAAAAGGACCGTTTATTGTAATTTCGGGCCACGACCTGTACGATTTAAAGGAGCTTTTAAAGCAGACCGAGGGCAAGGGAATTAATATATACACCCACGGTGAGATGCTTCCGGCTCACGGTTATCCCGAGCTTAAAAAATATCCGCATTTAAAGGGGAATTTCGGCACGGCGTGGCATAATCAGCAAAAGGAATTTGCCGATATACCCGCTCCCGTGATTTTTACCACAAACTGCCTTATGCCGCCCAAGGACAGCTATAAGGACCGCATTTTCACAACCGAAGCGGTATCCTACCCCGGCGTTACCCATATAGACAGCGACCGTGATTTTACGCCTGTTATAAACAAAGCGTTAGAGCTCGGCGGTTACGACGAAGACAGACAGTTCACAGGCATAAACGGCGGAGAAACGGTTATGACAGGCTTCGGTCACGGCACGGTGCTTGAAAATGCCGACAAAATTATTTCAGCCGTAAAAAGCGGAGCGATAGAACACTTTTTCCTTGTAGGCGGCTGCGACGGCGCGCGTTCGGGGCGTAATTACTACACCGAGCTTGTAAAAAAAGCTCCCGAAAAAAGCATTATCCTGACCCTTGCCTGCGGCAAATTCCGCTTTAACGACCTTAATTTGGGCGAAATAGACGGTCTGCCGAGAATTATGGATATGGGACAGTGCAACGACGCCTTCGGCGCAATTAAGGTTGCGACGGCGCTTGCCGAAGCATTCGGCTGCGGTGTAAACGAGCTCCCGCTTTCGATAATACTTTCCTGGTACGAGCAAAAAGCGGTTTGCATATTACTGACGCTTTTATATTTCGGAATTAAGAATATCCGTTTAGGACCCACACTTCCCGCGTTTATATCGCCGAATATTCTTGAATTTCTTGTAAAGAATTACGGAATATCCGCCGTGACAACACCCGAAGAGGATTTGAAAAATATTTTTGGCTGACAAAAAGGACTTCCGTAAGGAAGTCCTTTTTATTATTTCCATTAAAGAGTTTTAAATTCAAAGCCTTTGTCCGCCGTGAGAACTACGGCAGTACCGTCAACAAAGATTTGCGCATCCTTACCCTCTTTAAGAGTAAACACAGTCTTTTCACCCGATACCTCAATACCTATAACAGCGTCCTTATAGGTTATATCGGTGCTGTATTTGCTCCAAGCTTTAGGTATCCTCGGCGCAAAATGCAGACCGTCCTTATAATGCCTCATTCCGAGGAAACCGTTTATTACCGACATCCAAACGCCGCCGTTGCAGGCTATATGTATACCGTTTGAGGTGTTGTTTTTAAAATCGTAAAGATCCATATATGCGGTGTAACGGAAGAATTCGTATGCCTCGGGTCGGTCAAGCTCCGCCGCGGATATTGAGTATATTGCGGGAGAAAGCGACGAACCGTGGTTACAGCGGCTCTCGTAATAATCGTAGCAGCGCTCCTTTTGCTCTGTATCGAAGAAATCGCCGTGCAGGAAGGTCGCAAGGCACACATCCGCCTGTTTTGAAACCTGTAAACGCCACAGGTCAAGCGGATGGTAAAGTCCCCTGAGATCCACATTCATCGGTATTTCTGTCATATCGACGGGGTCTTCATAAAGGAATGAATCGTCCTGCATATATATCTTATATTCCTCATTGTAGGGAAGATACATATTCTCCGCCGCTTTTGCGATTCTTTCTTCGTCCTCTTTTGTAAAGCCTATCTTATTTAAAAGCTTTGCCAAGCGGTCGGGAGCGTTTTTACGCATATCGTCAAGCACGCTTACCGCATACTCGAAATGTCTTTTTACGGTTAAGTTGGTGTAAAAATTGTTGTTTACTCCGCAGGCGTATTCATCCGGTCCGCAAACCGCGTTAATGCAGAATTTGCCGCCCCTTGCCTCGACAAATTTGCCCCTTAACGACATAAATACCGCGGTTTCAAGCACTACCTCCGCACCGTAGTTATAAAGGAAATCCTTATCGCCCGTAGTGTCAACATATCTCCAAACGGCATAGGCAATATCGCTGTTAAGGTGATATTCGGCGGTTGAAGCCTCGTATATAACGCTTGTCTCCTCGCCGTCAATACTGCACCAAGCGTACATAGCGCCGCGCAGGTCAAACTCCTTTGCCCTCGCTCTTGCTTTATCCAGTATTCTGTAACGGTACATTAAAAGCTCTTTTTGCGAATACGGGTCGGTAAAGTTGTAATAAGGCATTAGATACATTTCGGTATCCCAGAACACCTGACCGCTGTAACCCGGTCCCGTAAGACCCGTTGCGCCTATTGAGCAGTTATTGACCGTTGCAAGCTGTTGTTTGAGCTGAAACAGGCTGTACCTTACCGCCTGACAGTCGGCAGGGTTGCCCTCTATTTTAATATCCGCCTTTTCCCAGTGCTTTTTCCAGAACTCCGCCTGTTCGGCAAGGAAAAATTCAAAGCCCTTTTCACGGTTTTCCTTTGCAAGACCCTCGGTAAAGTCGGTCATATTTTCAATACCGTCTATACTGCCCGCAAACGCGGCGTATTTGCATACCTCTGCCGTCTCGCCCTTATTAAGCGCAAATTTAACGCCGTAGGTGTATCTTTCAGCTGTATTGTAATCCGTAACGGCATAGTTTTTTCCCGTTACCGCATGAGCCACAGAAACGGCGGCGTGCTGACCCGTTGTGGGAATAAGCTGCTTTATCGTATATACATTATCCGTAAAGGCTTCGTTTTCGGTCTCGGTATTCATTCGGTTGCGTATAGTGGTGTTTTTCACGATAACCGAGTTTATCTGTACCTCGCCCGAGAAGTTAAGCGGCGTTGCTTTATAGCTTATCTCCGCTCCGTGTACCTCGTTACGGTTTAAAAGGCGTATGCTTTCCACGCTGATCTGTTTTCCCGTCTTTGTTGTAAAAACAAAGCTTCTTGTCAGCCTGCCCGTATTAAATTCAAGCCGTCTTTCGTGTTCGGTTATATTTCCGTTCAAAAGCGAAGCTCTTTCACCGTCCACGGTGAGTGTGAATATACGCCAGTCGGGCAGATTAACGGTAAATTCATCCTTTTTCGCAAACCCCTTAAATCTTGCAAGATGCCTGTACTCGCTTGAGGCGAATACTCCGTTAATATACATTCCGCTTACTTCGCCGGCAATAGGCTCGTCATAGGTTCCTCTCATTCCGAGATAGCCGTTACCGAGCGCAAAAAGGCTTTCAAGATGATTTATTTCCTTTTTATCAAAGCCTTTTTCTATTATAGCGTTCTCGCACAGCGGCATTTTCTTTATTTTGCCGGTTTCTATAAAGGTATCGACATCTATTTCGGTATAATCGTTTATAAACTGGTGCGAAAGCTCGTAGGTCTCCTCTTTGTTTTTAACCCCGACAGACTTCATTCCGGCTTTTCTTGCCGCCTCAATTCCTACCTTTGCGTCCTCAAACACGGCGCAGTTAAATCTTGAAACGCCAAGCCTTTCCGCTCCCTTTAAAAACACCTCGGGGTCGGGCTTTGCGTTTACTATATCCTTTCCGCTTACAACGGCGTCGAAAAGCGGAGTAAGTCCCAGCTTATTAAGCACAAATTCCGCGTTTTTGCTTGACGAGCAAAGCGAGATTTTTATGCCCCTGTCACGCAGTGCCTTTATAAATTCGGGCGCACCGGTAAATATGTCGCCGTCATTCAAATTTTCGAGCATTTTTACATAATACTCGTTTTTTATATTTGCAAGTCTCTCCTTTTCTTCAAGGGGCAAATCGGTATTGTTGTGTTTAAGTATCTCCTCAAGAGACGCTATACGCGGTATTCCTCTGAGTCTCTGATTTACTTCCTCGTCAAATTCCCAGCCGTTTTCATCCGCTAATTTTTTCCACGCCAAATAGTGGTATTTATCCGTAAATACCACTACTCCGTCCAAGTCAAACAATGCCGCTTTTATTACCTGATTTTTCATAGATAAATATAACCTGCCTTTAATTTATTTTGCATATACCGTAGGTATTTTAAGCTCTTCAAGCCTTTTGCAGTAGGATTTTACCCTTTCGGGCAAATACTCGTTTACACGGTGTCCGTCAAAGCCGACGCTTAAATCAACTCCGCTTTTCAAAACGGTCTCCTGCTGTTCCTTATCCGCAAAAAAGCGTTCAACATAAGCGTGTTCTCTGAATTTATGAATGGAGTCGTAATTAACATTAAGCTCCCAAAACATTCCCTTTTGTGCCATTTTCTTAAAAAAATCATCTTTATTGATATTTCTGTTTTCAAGATAAGAAAAAAGGTCGGTGTGCGCTATTCCCACTCTCTTACAGCCGCACCTTTCGGCAAAGGCAAACGGGTCGGAAACGGTAGTGTCGTCATAATCTATATGCTCTATAAGGCAATACTCAAAGCGTGATACATCTATTTCATCAGGCAGCAGAATATGCGGAATATTCTGAGTAGGTATTTCTATTCCGCATTTAATATCAATTTGTCCCCTGTACTTTTCCTTTAAAAGCAAAAGCGTATCAAGGTACGCGTCAACAGCACGCTGATAATCAATGAGCCACGAGCTTCTTTCTCTGTGCGGCGAATAATCTCTTTGAATTGCGACTCCGTAGGAGTGGTCGCATATACCGAGCATTTTTATTCCGCCGCTTATCGCCGCTTCTATTACATCCTTCGGATTGTCTTTTCCGCAAAATGAATAATAGGTGTGAGAATGAAGATCGTGGATCATTTTATTTCTCCTGTTTTATTTAATATTTACCCAACGCTTTTCTTCGGATGAAAGCAATAACGAGTCAAGTATATTCTGCGCGCGCATACCGTCCTCAACAGTGGGGAGATATTTACAGGGCTTGCCGTTTACCATATTGATAAACATTTGCTCCTGCGTGATTTTAAACTGACCGGGTACCGTTACCGTATGAAGTCCGTTGCCCTTTTTGTCAACCTCGCCTATGCAAACCGAAAGAACATTCGGATTGTTAAGGTTAAAGGATATAACGCCGTCGGTACCGAAAACATCAAATTTAATTGTGTTTGCGTTGCCTATTGCGCAACGGGTTATAACAAAGGTTCCCGAAACTCCGCCCTCGATATCCGCAATAAAATTGCAGAAGTCGTCGGTTTCAACCTTGCCTATTTCCTCACTGCCGATTTTCTTTCTTTCCTTAACCACTATACCTGTGGAGGCGCTTACGGCGTTGATTTTTCCCACAAGGAATTCAGCCATATCAATAAGATGTACGCCGAGGTCGCCGAGCACGCCCGTTCCGGCGTATTCCTTTACAAATCGCCAGTCAAGGCGTCTGCCCTCGTCAAAGGCGCTTGATTTCAAATACTGAACATCGATACTTACAATATCGCCTATCATATTCTTTTCAAGAATCCACTTTGCAAATCTTACGGCAGGGAAAAATCTGTAAGAAAAGCACATCATATTAGGAACGGGATTTTTTTCGAGCGCTTCCTTTAATTCCTTTGTGTGTAAAAGGTCGGTCGAAAGCGGCTTTTCCACATTTATCGGTTTGCCCGCACTGACCGCCTCGGCGGCCATCGGGATATGCAGATAGTTAGGTGTGCAGACCTCAACCGCGTCTACATCGGCGCATTTAATAAGGTCCTTATAATCTGTAAATCTGTGCTCCTCGTCAAGTCCGAGCTTATCGCCGACAGCCTTGAGAGCATTTTTGTTAATATCGCATATTGCGGTTATTTTGCAGTCCTTAACCTGCAAAAGCTCAGGGATGTGGCGTCCGTTCGCTATTCCGCCGACGCCTATTATACCTACTCTTACAGTACTCATTTATTTATCCTCCTTTGCGGCCGCTTCGTAAAGCGCCGTATGATTTCTTACGGATTCGTCCGCGCCCTCAAACTTGTCTGCTACCTTTTCGATAGCCTCGTAATGTCCGAAGGTAGGATTAAATGAT
Organism: Ruminococcaceae bacterium UBA6842; assembly: GCA_002451855.1. Classification (GTDB taxonomy): domain Bacteria; phylum Bacillota; class Clostridia; order Oscillospirales; family Acutalibacteraceae; genus UBA737. Next base: position 10,272 of record DKDS01000108.1, read on the forward strand.
TCAACGGGCTTTGCCCATTCGACTGCGTTTTTGATTATTCTGATTATATCGTCACGGTAGAAGGTGGGATATTCCTCATGACCGGGTCTGAAATAGAATATCTTACCCTTGCCGCGCCTGTAACAGCATCCGCTTCTGAAAACCTCTCCGCCCGAGAACCAGCTTATGAATACAAGCTCGTCGGGAGCAGGAATATCAAAGCGCTCGCCGTAGGTCTCTTCCTGTTCAAGTTCTATGTACTCGGGCAGACCCTCAGCTATCGGGTGACCGGGTTCTATTATCCAAATGCGCTCTTTTTCATCGTTTTCACGCCATTTTGAACGGCAGCAGGTTCCCATAAGGCGTACAAACGGCTTTGACAAATGGCCCGAATGAAGCACTATAAAGCCCATTCCCGCAAGAACTCTTTTTTGTACCTTTTCGGCAACGGAATCAAGCACCTTGCCGTGAGCCAAATGTCCCCACCAAATAAGCACATCCGTATTGTCAAGCACCTCGTCCGTAAGACCGTTTTCAGGCATATCGAGCGTTGCGGTTCTTATTTCATACAGATTATACTTACCGAGCATTTCGGCTATTGCGCCGTGAATACCCTGCGGGTATATCTTTGCGATTTTTTCGTCCTTTTCGTGAATAAATTCATTCCATACGGTTACTCTTATTTTTTTCATAACCATACCTCCTTTTGACTAAAGGATACCATCAGAGCCTCTTTAAAACAATGTATATATTAAGCGATTTACAGGACTTTTTCGTCATTTGCTTGACAAATCCGTCACGCTTAATTACAATGATTTTATAAAGTAAAATGAGGTATTTGATATGGATTTTTCTTCGCTTTATGAAGCAAGCTTTGAAATTACCGATTTTATAGCTATGCATCAGGGATGGTGGGCTTCAAAAAGGGTTTTCAATATGCTTTATCCCCGTAAGGACGACGCTTTGCTCTTGTTTTTAACAGGCGGTTTTACCTGCCTTACCGATGATAAAAAAAGCTTTTCCGTACCGCAGGGCTCGCTTGTACATATTGCAAGGGGTTCAAGATACCGTTGGATAATTTCCGAAGATGAGCCGAACCCCGTTACCCTGCTGTTTGAGTTTACGCTTAAGGATAAGCAAAGCAATATAATAAGCCCGGGTCAGGGCGTTAGTATAATAGATACCGACGCCGACGGTTCATACGAGATGCTTTTCGGAAAGCTGATAAAGGAATTTTCAAGACCCAATCAGTCCCCCGTATTTCAAAAGGCGTGTGCCTATTCCCTGTTTTCAGAGGTAATAAAGCGTACACGCAAACAGCAAATCATCTCCGCCACATCCGATTTTGACATATACCCGGGTATCAAATACCTTGAAAGCGATATAGAGCAAAGCAAAAGCATTGAGGAAATAGCGCAAATGTGCAATATGAGCATCAGCAGCTTTGAAAGACGCTTTAAGGCGTATTCCGGTATGTCGCCCGTGGAATACAGGCTTTCAAAAAAGCTTGACCGTGCGGAAATAATGCTTAAAACCGGCGGTATGACCTTAGAACGGATTGCGGAGGAGCTTAATTTTTACGACGGCGCATACCTTTGCAGAGTATTTAAAAAGAAGAAAGGCTACTCGCCGTCCTCATTCAGAAAAACACAATAACCGACAACAGCCGCAAATGAAATTATCATTTGCGGCTGTCTTTTTTACCGCCTCAGTTTGCCTTAAGCTCGGAAAGTATTCTTCCCTCGCACAGGGTATATTCACCCGGTGCAAGCTCGATATTTTTCCCGTCAATAAGCGCCTTTGCCGGCGACGGAGTAATAATCTTATAATATACTTTGCCGTCCTTATGATACCAGCCGCTGTAAACTTTACCGCAAACGGTATCTATTTGTGCCTCAAGCTTATCTATCTTATCTGTCGGCACGGGTGCAAAGTATATTTCCTTAAAGCCGGGCGCACTTTCCACGGTATTGATACCGAGAGCAACGCCGTAAACCCAATCCGCCACCGAGCCGTATGCATAGTGATTGTATGAATTCATACTTATCGGCCACAGATTTCCGTTAGGCATAATTCCGTCCCAATGCTCCCACATTGTAGTGGCGCCCTTTGTGATTGGGTACAGCCATGACGGAAATTCCTTTCTTAAAAGCAGCGAATACGCCAGATCGTTGTATCCGTACTTGCTTAAAACATGGAGTATATACGGTGTTCCGAGGAAGCCGGTCTGCATTTTGTCGCCGTCGCTGTGTATCCTTTCGGCAAGCTTAGCGGCAGTTTCCTCTTCCTTGTCGGTAAGACCGAAACGCAGAGCCAAAACCATTTCGGACTGAGTTTTAAAATCGTCCTTGAATACGGACTTGAACTTTGAAAGTATCTTTTTGCAAAGCTCCTCGTATTCGGATACATCCTCGCCCAAAATCTTACCTGTTTTGCAAACTATCTGCGTAGAATACAGATAATATGCGGCGGCAACTATATCGTCGCGGGTCTCTCCCTTGCACTTGCCGTATTCGGCGGTAAGCTCAAGCCAATCGCCGAAGTGTACGCCGCCTGTCCAAAGTCCCTCGGTCTTTGTTGTAGCGGTAATATAATTTACCCACTTCTTCATTGACGGGAACATAAGCCTAAGAAATTCCTTGTCGCCGTATGTAAGATAGCACTGCCACGGGCAGACCGTAACAGCGTCGCTCCAGCCGGCGCCGCCGCATCTTCTTGACATATCGGGAACCACGCTCGGTATAGCGCCGTCCTCCTTTTGGGCAATCTTCATATCGTTAAGCCACTTTAAGAAGAAGCGTCTTACATCGTAATTGTAGCTTGCCGTAAGCATAAACACCTGCGCGTCGCCCGTCCAGCCGAGTCTCTCGTCCCTCTGCGGACAGTCGGTAGGTATATCGAGGTAATTTCCCTTTTGACCCCATATGATATTGCTGAAAAGCTGATTCAGCATATCGTCGGAGCTGTTAAGGTATCCCGTTCGTTTTATATCGCTGTGAACCACGATTGCGGTAAAGTCGTCGATATTTATTTCCTTTGTCGGGAACTCGTTGATACGCACATATCTGAAACCGTAGAATGTATTTGTGGGCTTATATGTCTGTACGCCGTCGCGGCATATGTATTTATACATAGCCTTGGCGGAACGGTAATTCGCGTTATAAAAATTACCGTCCTTATCAAGAATTTCACCGAAGGAAAAATCAGCCGTTTCGCCGCTCTTTGCGTTTACGGTAAATTCAAGATAACCGGTCATATTCTGACCGAAATCGAGCACGGTTTCGCCTTTGGGAGTTTTAATAAGCGCAATCGGCTTAAGTCTCTCCTGCTCCACAATCTTTTCGCCCTGCTGCGGTATAAGCACGGTTTTATCGTTATTAGCGGCAACTGTTACGGTTTTATCAAAAACCGGCTTATAGGAAGCGTCATATATAAGACCGTCGTAAATATCGCAGAATTTAAGTCCGCTTTCCGCCGCCTGCCAATCGGCGTCGGTGGCAACGGTTTCCGCGGAACCGTCCTCATATGTAATTTCAAGCTCGGCTATTACAGCCTGTTCTCTCTTGTTGAAAACCTTGAAATGCTCTTCAAGATAATTCCAGTTGTTTATACCGATAACTCTTCCGAGATACCAACCGGTAGACAAAAGAACCGTAAGGGTATTATCCGCTTTGATTTTGTCGGTAATATCGTATTCCTGAAACTGTATTCTCGTTTCATATTCGGTCCATCCGGGAGCGAGTACATAGTCCCCTACGCTCTCTCCGTTGATCTCTGCGTGGTAAATACCTCTTGCAGAAGCTTTGAGCACCGCCTGTTTAACAGGCTTCGTTACTCTGAAGCTTTTTGAGAACACAGGGCACACGCCCTGCAAATCCTCACTTACTTTAATCCAATCCGCCTTAAGCATTAATTATCCCCCTTGATAATTTTTAGCATTTTTATTATCCCGTAATACCAACACGGTCGATACTTTCAATAAACCAGCGCTGTAAAATAATATATACTATAAGCATCGGCGTAACAAACAGCACACAACCTGCCATAAGATAAGCCATTGCTTCGGGATTCGTGTAATTGACAAGCATATTGTATTTAATGCCTATCGTTGTTTCTATGTCCTTAAGAGTCATAGCAAGCGGAAAATCGTTTGTGAGATATATACCGCAAAGCAAAGAATCGTTCCAGTGCCAAATAAGCGAGAACACCGTTACCGTAAGTATCGCAACACCCGACGACGGCACGGCAATCGCCAAAAATGTTTTTATCGGTCCTGCGCCGTCCACCCAAGCGGCTTCTTCAAGCTCGCGCGGCAGTCCTCTGAAAAACTGCATATAAATGTATATCAGTATTCCCGAGCGGAGACCCACTCCGAACAGAGCCGGCAGCCAGAAGGTCCACGAGGTATTAAGCACATTAAGACGCAGATCAATTCCGGTAAGCTTAGCTATAAGTCCGAAAATACCCAAAAAATCAAGAT
>DKDS01000108.1:14755-25916 GCA_002451855.1 Ruminococcaceae bacterium UBA6842
ATTCACCATTCTCGGTATTATAAGTATCATATCCGGAACGAGTATAGTTAAAAACAGAACAAATATCATCGGTCTTTTGCCCCTGAATTCGAACCTTGCAAAGCCGTAAGCCGCAACGGCGCAGGAAACCATCTGCAGTAAAGCGCTGCTTATTTCGTTTTTAAGTGTTGAAAGCAGAGCCTTGCCGTAATCAAGACACTCTATCGCAACCTTATAGTTATTAACTATCGACGTATCGCTCGGAATCCACACACGGGTGGAATTGAGAAACGCGTATTTGCTTTGAAATGAAGTGACAATCATATAAAAGAGCGGATACATAATTATAAAGCCTATCGAAAGCAATATAATAAGTCTGAAAAGCGAATAAACAAGACCTAATGCGGTTTTGCTGCCGCGCTTTAATTTCGATTTGTCAACAACGGAAGATTTAATTATTGATTCTTTCATTTTGCCGCCTCCGTTATTCCCAACGCTTCATTAAAAAGCGGTTATACAGGAAAAGTACCAATGCCATAAGACCGCCGCCTACAAGGAAATAGAACCATATCATAGCCGAAGTCTCATCATAAACACCCGAGCTCATCATTTTATAAATATTGCTTATTATGGTGCTTCTGGTATTGGTCATAATTTCGACCATTGTGAACACCGCAACAAGCAGTGTTACCTGAGACAGCATCGGGAATGTGATAAACCAAAACTCTTCCCATTTTGTGGCGCCCTCAACCTTTGAAGCCTCATAAAGAGTAGAGGGTATGGACTGAAGACCCGCAAGGAAAAGCACGGTCTGTATTCCGCTCTGCCACACAAGGTCGAATATCTTGTTGATTACCAGAATTACATATTCGGCAACCTTTCCGTTCACCTGCAGCCAGCCGATAATATCGTTTACGGAAAACATATTTGAAGTATAAGTATCCGAAACGCCCATACTGCCCATATCGCTGCTGGTCGTCTGGAATACAAGCGACATAACAACGCCGCTTGCGATAATTACGGGCAGGAAATACAACGCCCTGAAAAACAGTCTGCCGACAAATTTTTGGTTCAGAAGCATTGCCAGAACCATACTTACAAGTATAATAAGCGGCAGGGTGTAAAAGAACGATGTTATTCCCGAAGACAGCCACTTGGTATAGTTCGGGTCGGCCTGTAATATCTGTTTATAGTTATCAAGACCGATAAATTTTGTTTCTATTCCGTTTTCAACTACCGATATTTTAGAAAAAGAATACCAAACAGACTGAACAAGCGGAATTATGAAGAATATAACTATTCCTATAAGCCACGGCAATGTAAACATATGACCGTAACGGTTTTTAAGCTGTTCTATTCCCCTTAGCTTTTTAACGCCCTTCATTGCCGAACCTCCGATACAAGGAAATCATGCGGAGGAACCTCTCCCGCAGGCGATGTGCAGGCGGTGTCTCCGTAATTCACGAAAACCGTAACTCCGTTATCAAATACCGTTTCCCGAAGACCCGTTTCGAGCAACCTGTGCGACGATATGTGCGCTCCGGAAATTTTCTTATAGTAATCGGAAAGTCTTTCGGTATTTTCAAACATACTTTCCTTAATACTGTCATACTTACTGTTATAGAACAGCGGGAAATCCGAGTCTATAAGCTTGTTGTCCCAGCTTCCGCTTACGGTGTAGGAAATACCCGTTCCGCTCTCGACCGCCCTTAAAACAGCCTTTTGGCTGTCAGGCTCAAGGTTTATGCTCTCCGCGGTCATCGGCACGCTGCCCTTGAACACAATCTCATAAAACGGAACATCGGAGCTGAACAAATAGTCTCCCGAGGAATATGTGGGCACTCCCGTGATAACATCCGAAAGCTCCGCGGCATAACCGTTTGCGTCAAACGACGCTATTGCCGTGCCGTTCTTTTTAAGGCTCTTCATTGCGTCAGATACAAGCTTGCCCATTCCCGATTTTGCGTAATAATCGGATACGGTTCTGTCCTTGTAATCCGAATACGAGGACGAGGTAAGCGTATTTAGCGCAACACCCGAAAGTCCCCATTTTTCGGTCTTCGACGAAAGCTTAGTAAGAGCGTCGTTAATAAGCGACGGTCTTAAAATGTAGTAGGTGTTGTCTGTTTTCTGATCTCTTAACGCCTTATTGTAATAATGCTGTACAGAACGCTGATTTCCCGAATTGAAAACCGCGTCGAAAAGAGTTGAAAAACCGTTAGCCGAATCGCTGAAGCCCACAACATCAAAATCCATATAAAGCTCGGCGTCCTTATCCTCACAAAGCTTTATAAGCTCCTTTAAGTCGTTTACAGAGCCGAAAGCACCGCCGATTTTATATCCGCCGGCTATTTTCCCGACGTCAACGCCGCTCTCTCCGAAGCCCTTAAGTATAACCGAAAGCTTCATATCGGTTTTTTCGCTTATCTCCTTAACGGTTTTTGTAACATCCGAAAGGGTTGTTACCGCATAAAGCGATTTGTACGGGATTCCGAGGAAGGATTTTGTCGTCATAGTTCCGCCGACAAATGTAAGACTTAAACGGGAATCGTCTTCGTTTTGCTTAAGTCTGCCGGAGTCCTCAAGGTATTCCCTGTATTTATTCGCCATACCGCTGTAATCGGCATTCTCGCCCGCGAGCGGGAAAAATCTTACGGAAAGCTTATCCTTTATCATTCGTTTGCTGTAAATCATATTTTCGACTTCCTGCCAAACGAACATTTTAACGGTGTGATTTGTATAGCCTCTCATCTGGAAGGTGGAATACACCGACGAATATCCGAATGCGGTCGAACCCGACACCGCTTCTATAAGCGCGGAATCCGCACCCGATTCTATTACGGCAAGCGTAGCTTTGTCTTCTGCGCTCTTAGCGCCGTACACGGGAAGTCTTACCGACTTTTCCGTAGCGGTATCCGCAATCTCGTTTAAGGCAAGATCCCTGCCGTAAACAGCCGAGGAATAGCTTAAACCCTGCTGAGAGTAAGATGCGGTTCCCGCAAGCGCGCCCGAGCCTGACGGAATAAACAGATATGTATCTGCCGAATCGTTTTCCGCAGAACACCAGAACGGCGCCAATGAAATTTGAAGTATCTGATTTTTGCCCTCTTCTATTTTTGAGGAATCTATGCTCACTCTTACCGAGTCATCAAGAAGCTCGTATGAAACCGGAATCATAAATTCCTGACTGTCGAAATAGAATTCAGCCACAAGTGCGTCCCCTGCTTTTCCGCAGCGCACTCTTCCGCTCTTGACCGCGCCGTTATAAGAAAGCACGGTGCTTTCGGTATTGCTTTCGTAATCCATGTACTTTACGGTAAGCACGGAATTTACCTGCGGATGCTTTTTTATCGGCATTCCGAGCTCATCGACCTGCTCGGTATCTCCGCTTTCGGGCGAAGTGCCGTATTTAAGACCCGTAGCAAGATCTGTAAGAATAACACCGCAGGTTTCTTCGTCCCATTCAAGACGGTAATTGCTGTTTTCCGCTATCAGTGAGTCGGACGGCATACCCGTCTGAGCCTTTTTGTCAAAGGTCTTGGCAATCGGAGCCGAACCGTCGCCGCATGCGGTAAGCGTAAACAGAAAAGCTATACAGCATATAATGGCTATTATCTTTTTTTGCATTTGCTTTTCATCCTCCTACAGCGTAAACAGCTCAGTAACAACGGTTACAATAAATCCGTTAAATTGCTGAATTAACATAAATACCATAATGAAAAGGAATACTATCGCTGCCATTCCCACAACGGTAAGTACGCTTGTTCCGATAAATCTTCCCATACTGAAATCGTGTATTTTCAACATTCCTATAACAAGCATTATAAAGAAATAAATAAGGGCTATTGAATCGAAAATATTTAAGAAGCCTGCCTCTGCCGGAAGCAAAACATTTGTAAGAACAAGTCTTATCAGCTTTTCTATAATAATCGGCCACAGACTGTAACAGGTGATTACCGTGATTTCCTTGAGCTTGCCCTTGCCGCCCAAAAGCGTGCATACAAGCCAGTTTGCGACAATCCACAAAACAACCAAGCCTATGCTTCTTACCAAAACAAGGATTGAGTTAAAGGACGCAGGATCGTAGTTCGAGAACAGGAAGCCGCCCTTGAGCGTCTGTAAAACGGTCGTTATGTAATAAATAACAAGCGTTACAAGACAAAGCGGTACGGAGCCGAGTCCCTTTTCCTTAATATCCGTGAATATATTGGCGGGATGGAGCATAGAGCCAAACATAAGGCTAAGCTCCTTATTTTTAATAAGCACAAGCTTTTTCTTCATACTTATTACAATAAAGGTAACAGCTCCGGCTATTAAAACAACAATACCGGCAAAAATAAGGGTGAAGTTATCGTTTATAAAATCCTTACGCTGATATTCGTAAGCCAGCGCATAGGTTTCGCGGTCATACCCTATTTTTGAGTATTCCATTGCGGTTTTGTAGTCGCCCTCGTTAAGATAAGCACGGGCAAGAGCGCTGTAAGCCGGTTGGAAGTTTTCATCCTGCTTTAAAAGCTCGGTAAATCCTTCCTTCGCTTCATCATAATTGCCGTTATTCGCAAGATAAAGCAGGTCCTTGGCTTTTGCGCCGTAATCGGTTATACCGAAAACAGTTATGTAATTGGTTGTGCTGTCGCATACAAGCACGCTTTTTCCGTCGTCGATAAGGGCAATACCCGAAACCGTTACAAATGTTCCGGTTTGTGTTCCCACGCCCATACCGCCGCCGAAAGCGGTAAGTGTGCGGCACTCGCCGTCGTACATATAAATTCTTCCGTAAGCGGATTCAAGGCCGTAAATAAAGCCGCGGCTGTCAACAGCTATTTCTATAATATCCTGCTTTGATACCGCTCCGCCCGAATAAGAGCTGTTTATACCGTCCTCAACAAAATTTACCGAGGCGGATTTAAGAATATTGCTTCCGCTTCCGGGGCTCAATTTTCTTATCTGTCCGTTTCTCTGCCATTTTGAGGTAAAGCCGTTACAGGTATATATAAAGCCGTCGCTGTCAATGTTTATATCTACAAAGCAATACGGCAGCTGTTGTGCGGTATTGCCCTTTTTAACATTGTTGGGCATAATTCTGTTTTTAATGTTTGTGAAAACACTGCCGATGCTTGCCGAAACGGTATTTGCGCCGTAAAAGCCCAAAAAGCTTTTATCCGGAGCATACAAAAGCGCGCCGTAATACGAACCGTCGCTTAAAATGTACATATAGCCGTAGGAATCGACCACCATACTTGTAGGTCTGAAATCAAATCCGTCCGGTATAAGCGGCGAATCGGGCAGAGTTATAATTTCAATAAGCGCACCCTCCGAGGTAATGTGAAGAACTCTGTGCTGTTCGGTATCGCAGATATAAAGCGTACCGTCACTGTGAACATAGAGACTGCTCGCCTCGTCATAGGTCTCCTTTTCGTTTATTACGCCTATCTCTCTTATAAGCTTAAAGCTTTTATCGGTAATAACTATTCTTGATGTGCTGTCGAGTATATAAATATTACCGTCCTTATCGGTACAGATATTATTAAGCTTAGTGAATTTTGCCACACCAAGCGCGGCGGCGTCCACTGTTTTCTGCGGCTCGTACATCGGTCTGTTATAAACTTCCTTGCGTTCGCTTCCGACATCCGTCCACTTAGTATAGCTTTCGAACGGAATTTCCGCCGACGCCGTTACCGCCGTTCCTGCCACGAGGCAGAGTATAAGCGCTGTTACAAAAACCTTAAGAAATGTTCTTTTCACCGTTTGTCATCTCCTTTGCGGCATAAAAGCCTATTCCTTAATGCCGGCGCTGCTCATAGCCTCCACGACATTGCTTTGTGAAATCAAATAAACTATAATCGGCGGTATCATCATAATAACCGTAACCGCCATTGCGCTTCCCGCTCTCGCGGTTCCTCCGGCAGTTATCTGAGATACTATCTGCGGAAGAGTTTTAAGCTGTTCGGTAAATATGGTTCCGTTGGGAACAGAGGACCAAACATCTCTGAACGAGAAAAGCATAAGGGTAAGCCAAGCCGGCTTGATAACCGGCATTACAACCGACCAGAAAATCCTGTAATGCGAAGCGCCGTCTATCTTTGCCGCCTCCAAGAGAGCGTTCGGTATATACCCCTCTATATACTGCTTTAAAAGGAAAACACCGAGTGTAGACGCCATATAAGGCAGAATGTATATCCAATATGTATCAATAAGATGCAGCTTTGAAAATATCAGATACTGCGGAACTGAAAGCGTGTAGGCGTTGAACATAAGCGCAAACTGCACTACCCAGAAAAGGAATTTTCTGCCCTTAAAGGTTGCCTTTGCAAGCACAAACGCCGCCATTGCCGCCACAAGTATGTAAATAAACACCGTAACCGCAGTAATCATAAGGCTGTTAAAAAGATACCTTGAAAGCGGCACCTTGAGCGAAGCCATTAGGTCGGGCAGAGCCAAGTAGTTTCCGAGCGTAGGTCTTTTAACAAAAAATCTCGGCGGGAAAATCAGCAGCTCGTCAAGCGGCTTAAAGGATGTACATACCGCGTATATAAGCGGAAGCATTGTGAAAAGTCCCGCAACGGTAAGCAAAAAGAAATTAAGAAAATTGCCGAATTTCGATCTTGTATACCGTCTGCTTGCTATTTTGTTTTTTGCGGCAGCACGGTTTTTTAATAAATTTTTGATTTTCAAGCCTTTTCCCTCACTTCTGCGCCATCTGTATAACCTTGCCTACCACAATTCTTGTGGTAAACATCATAATGAACAATACAACCGCTATTGCCGAAGCATATCCGAGCTCATAACGGACGGTCGCAACATCAGCCATTAACGAAACTACCGTATCAACCGCGTTCGATTTACTCGGATAACCCGCAAGCGCCGTGGCGACCGCGCTGACGGAAAAGCTGCTTTGAATTTGCATTACCGCACTGAACAAAAGCATATTCGACATTGCCGGCAGCGTGATATACCGTAATTCCTGCCAGCGGTTTCTTATACCGTCTATCGAGCCTGCCTCGTACATATCACGGCTTACATTCTGAAGACCCGAAACATTTGCGAGGAAGGAAACGCCCATGCTCTGCCAAAGCTGTACCACAATTATTATAGGCATAAGGTACTGCTCGCTCTTAAGCCATGCGACAGGCTCGGTTATAACACCTATCGACAAAAGCAAGCTGTTTACATATCCGTAGCTGTCCGCACTGAACGCTACCTGCCATATGAAATAAGCGTTTCCCACAAGGGACGGAGCGTAGAACATAAGCGACAGTATCGCTCTTACACGGGGCGAAAACTCGTTTACAAACCACGCAAGCAAAAACGAAAGTAAAAATCCGATAGGTCCGGCTACCGCCGCAAATACAAGAGTATTGCGCGCGGTCACGCCGAACACGCTGTCATCCACTATCATTCGGCGATAGTTATCTATGCCGACGAACTTCGGCGCAGATATCATATCGTATGATGTAAAGCTGAGCGTCATTGAAGAAATAATAGGCAAAATCGTAAACAGGAAAAAGCATATCATAAAGGGTGCCAACATTACAAACATCGGCAAATTGTCCTTAAAGACTTCCCTGTTGCGTGTATTAGACAACTTGTTAGTTTTCACTTTGCTTTCCCCCTTAGCTGTATTCCTTTATCTTTCTTGCAATTTCGTCATCCGCGACGCGGCTCCATTTGGCGATTGCGTCCTTAGGAGTGCTTTCGCCGTTTACAACCGCCCAGAACGCCTGATCCACCGCTCGGGTGAGATAATAGCTTCCGGGAACCTCGGGAAGCTCTTCTACTAAAGACCACTGCTCAAGTATCACCTTAAGGTCGTCGGAATCCCACGCAAGGCTTGAAAGAGCCTCGATATTGGCGGTTGCGGTTCTTCCTATCATACCGAGTATAGACTCAACATTTCTGCTGTATCTTGACTGGGTATCCGCCGAGGTCCACCATTTAAGGAATTCCCACGCCTCATCCTTGTGAGAGGACTTTTTCACTATTACACAGCCTGTTCCGGCGCCCGCAATAGCTCTGTTGCCGTCATTGTCGCCGGGCACCGTTGCAACCGACCAGCGGCCTTTGATTTCGGGTGCCGCCGAATAAAGAGTCATATAGGTTGAATACGGAGCGATACCGAGCGGCATAACACCTACACGGAAGCGGTTGTAAAAATCAGCCTGCTTCAAGAAGCCGTAATCGGTATAAAGGTCGGTCCAGTATTCGAATACATCGGTTGCGGCTTTGTTGTCAAGAGCCGTAGCGTTCTGTTCCTTATTGTAAATTGAAAGTCCGTTCTGTAACATAAATGTCGGGAAAAGGTTAAGACTTCCTATACCGACATTGGTTGCCGTTGAGGACGCTATCTGTGTATACGGTATATACACATTCATATTGTTGCGCTGAATTATGGTTGACGCGTGCAGGAACTCATCCCATGTTTTAGGTACGCTTAAGCCTAACCTTTCCAGTACATCCGTGCGGTAGTACATAAGGAAGAAGCTCTGCGTATCGGGAAGCGCATAAAGAGCGTTCCCGTAACGGTACGGCGTTTCCGCACCCTTTTGGAAACGGCCTAATACCTCGTTGTAATCGGAGAACTGCGTTAAGTCAACCAATGCTCCGCGTATGCCGAGGTTTACCGGCTCCGTTCTTGACATATGAAGCGAAACATCGGGGAAATTGCCCGCGAGAATACCGTTGATAAGCGAGGCGCTTACAATTTCAAGCTGAACCTTAATTCCCGTTTTCGCGGTAAATGAATCTTCTATAATTGAATTGAGCACTGCGGTCTGATCCTGACCCCAGTTTACCCAAAGTCTTATTTTTTTATCTGAATCTGAGGCTGCCGAACTTACGGTATAATCGCTTGTAAACGAGGTTATAAGACGCATAACGCCGTAAGACAGCTTTTTAAAGAAGTGCGCGTTTTTGTTTACAGCCTTGCCGCCTGCGGGTACAAGCTGAATTTCATCAACGGAAAGCGGCATATCGGTCATATCGTAAAGCCATGACGAAAGCGAGGTATAGTTTGAATAGTAATCCGAAACATACTGCTGTGCCACATAGGGGCTTCTTACCATCTGATTCAAAACACGCGCCATATTTTCCATAGAAGCTATCGCCTGCGTGCTTTGCTCGCCTGTTGACTTTTTCATATCCTCGGCAAGCTTTATAAGGCTGTCGTAACAGCTGCTCAGCGTTTCGCTGAAGTTCGGTATTTGCTTAAACAGCTCATAGTCACGGTTTACATCCGGCGATTCACCGGTTATCATAACTATTTTTATATACTCGTCGCCCAAGGTTTCGACAATTTTTTTAAGTCTTGCAAAATATTCGGAGAGGTCTCCTATCGTTACCTGCAGGGTAAGAGTATGCTCGCCTTCGTCAAGCTTTATTAAGTAGGGCGAATCGTTTTCATCCGCAAATTCATAGTATTTCCAGCTTGAGCCGTACGGGAATTTAAGGCTCTTCGCCTCCGTAAACGGTGTCTCGCCGTCAATTTTAAGCCAGCGCCAGCTTTCGCCGTTTACAAGGTCGGATTGCTTATATCTAATATTAAGAGAATAGTATCCGCTTTTCTTTACATTAAATTTCCATACTATGTATGCGCCCGGCGACTGCCATGAGGTGCCGCCTATATAATTGATTTTTGTTGTTTTTGAGTCAGAGGGGGTCATACCCGCATCGCTGTTGTTCGACTTAGGTATAATATTGTTTGCGGACTTAATATCCGCCGCCTCGCCCTGTATGATAATCGGCTCGGCATCTATTTCCTTTACATCATATGATTTTGAAAGCTCGGCATAAGAAACCGTCTGCTCGGGAGCCGTAAAATCTATGCTTTTAATTTCAACAGCCTGCTCCGGCTGTACAAATGTAAGAGTATGAGTGCCGGCGGTAAGGGCAAATTCGTAGGGCTCGTTAAGTATTCCCGTATAATCGCAGAGAACAGCGGTTAAAAATTCGCCTGTTTCCTCCTGCTCTTGAGCATATTCGTTGCCCTGCGCGTCCTTTCTCGGCGTTTCGCTTACATTCTTCCACTCACGGGTAAGCACTGCTTTTTCACTGCCGTCAAACGGATATTTACCGTCCAACATAACGCCCATATTGACATCAACGCCGGACGCCGACGGCTTCCATACGATTCGCAGATTATAAAGCGCGGTCTGCGGAGCGTTTACGGTAAAGCTTATTTTCCCTGTTCCGCCGCTCCATTTAAGCGTACCGTCCTGCAGAGAAATATCCGCTCCGTCCGACTGAACGCTGTCAAGCGCGACGGACGCCGAATCAGCGGCTTTATCGCTGATTCCGCTTTCCGTAATGTAATTACTGTAATCGGTCAAACCGCTTGACGCTGTAACGGCTTCGGTATCGGCGGCAGCTGCGGCATTATCCGCATAGGAAATCATCGGATATGCCGATACAATAACGGCTGCTGCCAAAAAAGCTGATATATATCGTATTGCCTTTGAACGCACAATATTTCAATCCCTTCACATTTATATCGTTCAGCAAACCGTCTTCACCCGAAGCCGAACCTGATTTAAAATGGTTTTACTAAGTCGAAACAGTGTAAAAAACACTGTTTCGACTTAGGTTATCTGTCAGTGCTTGCCGTCTGCCGTTTTTCTGAAGCGGTAAAATGTAACCGCGGCGGCACCTGCAAGCATAATTGCTGAGAGCCAAACGGCAATCGCCGTATTGCCCGTAGCCGGTAAAGTGATATTTCCGGCGTCATAGCCCACGGGTATTAAGAAGAAATTATCGAAATAAAGACTTGCGTTACCCGTAGTGCGTATTGAAACCCACTTGGTTTTTGCGGTAAATGTATAGGTGTATTCCTTCCATTCGCCCTTAACAAGACCCTTTATGTCCGCCATCTTCTGAACACCGACATTCGGTTCGTTTATATCGGGCCATGTGGCGTGTACCAACGAAACCGTAGCCTTGGTATCGTCCTCGTCGGTAAGCACCCAATATTTCATGACATAGGTGCGGCCCACCTCAAGCGAATCTCTGTAGAAGAGGAGGAAATCCGAATCATCCGCCGTAGCTCCTATACGGTGCATTGATTTTGCTCCGTCATAAACATAGCGTGAAGAATATCCGGCGGTCTGCGGACGGAAGTATTCATAATCCTCGCCCAAATCATATTCCGTATTTTCGAAGCTTTCGAAATCCTGCTTAATTCCCACAAGCG
>DKDS01000100.1:0-6334 GCA_002451855.1 Ruminococcaceae bacterium UBA6842
GAAAAATTCGAAGCTTCGCTTTTGATTAGTGCGCAAACGGGCAATATAGCAGACGGCAATAAGGATTACGAAATAAACATTTATGTTCCCTCCGACGCCGAGGCTTTTAAAGACTTTATGAATTTAAGGGAACGCAAGAGCCAAAACGCCTTGAAGCTTTGTGACGACAGCGTTATCATAACCGAAAAGTTTGCCTCTGTCCACGGCATTAAAAGCGGCGATACGGTGGCTTTAAAAACCAAAAGCGGAAAATCGGCAAATGTAAAAATAGGCGGTATCTGTGAAAACTATATTCACAGCTATGTTTATATGACCGACGGCTGTTACCGTGAAATGTTTGACGAATCACCCGATTACACTACCGTTATTGTAAAATCGGGAGCGGAGGAAAAAGCGCAGGACGGTATTATGAAGGAGCTGCTTAATCTCGGCGGTGTTTCAAACGCCTCTTTTTCGTCAAGCGTTATAGAAAGCTTTGACAATATGATTAAAAGCATAAATTACATTGTTTTGGTTTTGATTTTATCGGCCGGTATGCTTGCGTTTGTGGTTCTTTACAACCTTACAAACATTAATATAAGCGAGCGCACCAAGGAAATTGCCACCATAAAGGTTCTTGGGTTTTATGACCGCGAGGTCAACAGCTATGTATGCCGTGAAACATACATTTTAAGCGTTATAGGCACGGCGCTCGGTCTGATACTGGGAATATTCCTGTGCAGATATGTGGTTTTGACTGCGGAAATCGAAATGGTTATGTTCGGCAGAAAGATTTATCCTATGTCGTTCGTTTATGCGGCTTTGATTACGGTTTTGTTTACCGTAATAGTCAATTTCGCACTGTCGCCGAGGCTTAGAAGAATCGATATGGTTGAATCTATGAAATCGGTGGACTGACTTTATTACAAAAAATCGCCCTCCTAAGGCAGAACAAAACTGCCGCGGGAGGGCGATTATATTATAAATCTTATTTATTTCTTGACCAAGCAGACGGCGACAACGCTATAATAAGCGGGAAAATCTCAAGCCGTCCGAGGAGCATTGCAAAAGAAAGTACAAACTTTGCAAAATCCGAATAAGCCGAATAATTACTTGCCGGTCCCACCGCCGCAAGTCCCGGTCCTACGTTGTTAAAGCAGGAAACCGCCGCCGAAAAATTCGTTTCAAAGCTGAACGGCTCAAAGCTTAGGCACATAACGACCGCCGCAAGGCAGAGAAAATAAATCAAAAAGTAATTGCTTACATTTTTTGAGGTTGTGCCGCCGACGCTTTTGCCCTCAAATCTTAAGGTGGTTATCGCTCTCGGATGAATAAGCCTTCTTATTTCATTTTGCACCATTCTGACCATCATAATAATACGGGAGACCTTCATACCTCCGGCAGTTGAGCCTGCGCATCCGCCCACAAACATCAAAAGCAGTAACAGGTATTTTGAAAAGGACGGCCACGCATTAAAATCAGCGGTTGCGTAACCCGTGGTTGATATAATCGACGAGACCTGAAAAAACGCCGCGCGCAGTGAATCCGAAAAGCTTGGGAACAGGTGTCTTATATTAAAGGTTATAAGCCCTGAAGAAACCGCAACTATTCCCACAAAGCACCAAAGCTCGCTGCTCTTAAGCGCCGCCTTTATCTTCTTTGCAATAACAAGGTAGTAAAGGTTGAAGTTTATTCCGAACAGCACCATAAAAATCCCTATAACCCACTGGAGATACGGTGAATATCCGGCTATGCTGTCCCTTTTAATTCCGAAGCCGCCCGTACCTGCCGTTCCGAACGAATGGAGCAGGCTTTCGAAAAACGGCATACCGCCTAAGCATAAAAGTATTACCTCGATTACGGTCATAACCATATAAATAAGGTACAGAATAACCGCTGTGTCCTTAATTCTCGGCACAAGCTTACCCATTGTAGGTCCCGGCATTTCCGCCCTTAATATGTGGATAGGTCTTTCGGATACATTCGGTATAATTGCCGTAACAAAAACAATTATACCCATACCGCCTATCCAGTGCGTAAAGCTTCGCCAAAACAGAACGCCGTGGCTGTGCGCCTCAACATCCTTTAAAATAGAGGCGCCTGTTGTAGTAAATCCGCTTACGGTCTCGAAAAAAGCGTCCGCAAGAGACGGAATTTCGTCGCTTATCATAAACGGTATTGCGCCCACAAGCGAAAGCATCACCCAAGTGAACGCCACAATTATAAAGCCCTCTTTCGCATAAATAACATGGGTACGGGGCTTATAAAAAAGCTTCGGTAAAATTCCGAGAACAAAGCCGATTACGGCGGCGGCAAGAAAAGCAAAGCACTCGCGCTCTTTGTAAATCGCGCTTATTACAGCCGGTAAGAGGAGCAGTACGGATTCTACCATAAGCATCATACCGACGGCGCTGAATATCATTCTGCGGTTCATCTGCTCACCTCTGCTTTTCGGTAATATCCGAAAGGTCGTTAAGGCGAATACCGCTTGATATTACCACAACACGGTCGCCGGGCAGTATCATATCGTCGCCCGACGGAATTATTGTTTTTCTGCCTCTTATTATTCCGGCAATAAGAACATTTGCCTTTGTCGGAAGCTCTTTAAACGGTATTTTTATTACCTTGCTGTCTGAATTTACGGCAAATTCAAGCGCTTCGGCGTTACCGTTCATAAGCTTATAAAGGGTCTCAACCTTACTGCCCACCGAATTTTCAAGTGCACGGGCATATCTTACGACTACATCCGCAACCGTTCTTATCTGCGAGGCTACCGACTCTATTCCGAGCCTTGCCGCAGTGGGCAGAAATTCATTTCGGTTTACCTTTGCGATTACCTTAGGGACATTCTGCATTGTCGCAAAATACGAAAGAAGTATATTTTCCTCATCCATACCGGTGAGAGCCACAACAGCGTCTACACCGCCTATTCCCTCTTCAAGCAGCAGCTCCTGCCTTGCGGGGTCGCCGTTTATAATAACCGCCCCCGGCAGGGAAACGCTGAATTCCTTACAGCGTTCACGGTCGGCGTCTATTATTTTAACCGAGTTGCCCGCCGCAAGCAAAAGCTTTGCGAGATAATACGAGGTGCGTGTGGCGCCCAAAAGCATTACATCTCTCGCCTGCTTTTGCAGAATACCGAGCTTTCTTAAAAGCCTTTGTATTTCAACCGAGGATGCGGTAATACCGATTTTGTCGCCGCTTTTGAGTACAAAATTACCGTCTGGTATATAAAGCTTATCCCCTCTTTGAACCGCGCATATAAGGAAATTATCGGGGTGCTTCTTTTTAAGCTCGATAAGGCTTACGCCGTCAAGCGGCGAATTTTCCCTTAAAATAAGCTCGACCATTTCAAAATTTCCTCTTGAAAAGGCTTCAACCTTTATTGCGCTCGGAAGCTTCAAAACATTGAAAAGCTCTCTCGAAACAAAGCGTTCGGGGTTTATCGCCATAGAAAGCCCCAATTCTTTTCTTAAAAAGGAAAGGCTTTTATCGTTGTATTCGGGGTTTCTTATTCTTGCTATCGTATGCGTAACGCCGAGACGCTTTGCGATAAAGCAGGTAAGCATATTGAACTCGTCCGACCCCGTAACCGCAATTAAAAGCTCGGAAATTCCCGCTTCCAACAAAACATCCGAATCGGTGCCGCTTCCGCAGACCGCCATAACATCATAAATGTTGGTTATTTCGGATATTACATCCTCGTCATTATCAATAGCAGTGATTTCGTGACCCTCGGCGAGTAAGGATTCAATAACGGTACAGCCTATTTTGCCGCAGCCGACAACCGTAATTTTCATCTGTATTTTACTCCTTTTCAGCTTTCATTCTAAGCAATGAGCCCGTTTTCACAGGGCGTGAAAACGGAATTTTGATTTTCATCATCGGGTGCGGCGCACTTTCGACAGAAGCTCCGTTTTCATCGAAAAGCTCGTTTGCCGTAACGGTAAACGGCTCGCTCCCCGGTTCAAGGCAGTCAAATTCCTGACCCTTTAAAAATTTATTTTTAAGCACCGCGGTAATACAGCCGCCGCTGTACCCGTCCACAATAGCCGCAACCGAATAATCCCTTACATATCCCGCATTTTCATAGGTCTGTGAATTTTGCGGTCTGCCGAAATAAAAACCGGTTGAATAATTGCGGTGGCTTATTTTATTTAGTTCTTCTGTAACCCAATCGGGGCATTTCCAATCGCCGTCTGACGATTTTAAGCTGTCAAGCGCACCTCTGTACGCATTGGCGGTTACCGCAACATAATAATGGGATTTTGCCCTGCCCTCGATTTTTATGCTGTCGATACCGCTTTCAGCCATTTTATCAAGCTGTTCCGCCATACACAAATCGTTTGCGTTGAGTATATAAGTGCCTTTATCGGTTTCGGTTATATCAAAATACTGACCCGGGCGCTTTTCCTCCATAAGCGAATAGCTCCAGCGGCACGGCTGCGCACAGTCTCCTCTGTTTGCGTCTCTTCCTGTCATATAGCTTGAAAGCAGACATCTTGCCGAAAACGAAATGCACATAGCGCCGTGCGCAAATGCTTCCAATTTAAGCTTCTTCGGAGTTTTAGCCCTTATTTCCGCTATTTCTGAAAGCGACAGCTCACGGGCGAGAACCACCCTGTCCGCACCGAGATTGTAAAAGGCGTTTGCCGTCTCATAGTTACATATTCCCGACTGAACCGAAATATGCAGCTCAGCATTCGGAGCATATTTTTTAACAAGTCCTATTGTACCGAGGTCGGCGGCAATGACGGCGTCCACACCGTAATCGTTAATACGGCTTAAAAAATCGGGCAGCCGCGGTATTTCCTCATTATGCGGAATGGTGTTACAGGCAATATGCACCTTAACGCCGTTTTTATGAGCGTACTCAATACCCTTTTTAAGATCCTCGTCGCCGAAATTAGAAGCCGCGGTACGCATACCGAATTCCTCGCCCGCAAGATAAACGGCGTCCGCTCCGTAATCAACAGCCGCTTTAAGCCGTACTAAATCTCCCGCGGGGCAAAGAAGCTCGGGAATATTATCTGTCGCCAATCCAGTTGTTCTCCTTTTTAAGCCTGTTTATTGTGGCGTTGTGCTCGCTGAGCGTTTTAGTGTAATAAAACTTCATTTGAGCGTCGGTCACAAAATAGTAATAGCCGTCGTAATTCTTTGAAGGCTCCGCCGCCGCCTTTATGGAATTAAAGCTCGGCGAGCAAAGAGGTCCGGGCGGCAGTCCGTCGGACTGATAGGTGTCGTACTTACCCGAGCCGTAGGGATATTTTTGCGTAGGCGAGGACTGAAGCTTCGGGTACTCCGCCTTATTATTAAGACGGTTGCAGAATACCGCCGCCACATTCGCCATTTCTTCGGGGGCGCCGCCTGCTTCAAGTTCGACAAGCGAGGCGAGCGTCATACCCTCGTGAAGAGTGTAGCCGCTCTTTGTAAACTTCTCACGGATATTATCGGTAAGCTTGCTGTCAAGCGTTTTGAGCATTTTATCAACCGCAAGATGCGCACATTCCTTTGAGTCATACGAATAAAAATCATAGGTTTCGGGGAAAAGATAACCCTCAAGACGGTAGTAAACCTTTTCCTGCGGAATTTGCTTTACAAAATCGTAGTCAAAGGTGCCGTGCTGTACCTCGTCGATAAAATCAGCCTTAGTGCAAACACCCTTTTCCTCAAGGATTTTTGCAATATCGTCAACGGTAGACATTTCGGGAATAGTCACCCTTGCGCTTTCAGCGGCAGAGCCCTCTTTTATAAGCATTTGTGAAAGCGCCTCATACCCAGCCTCGTTATTGAAATTGTAAACGCCGTATTTAAACTGACTGTCATAATGCTTAAGCTTGGCATAAACTCTGAAAAGAAAAGGTATTTTAACCGCGCCGCATTCCTTAAGCTGTTCGGCAATCGCCTTTGTTGATGTGCCCTTGCTTACCTCAACAACACATTCCGTTCCTCTGCCGAAGCCTATTCCCATATAATCCGCGCCCGCAAAAATTATGCCGAACGCAAGACCTACGGACACGACAATAATGCTTACTATCCATACCGTTGTTTTAATTGCGTTTTTTCCGGCGGAATGTTTGGCTTTTTTGCCTTTATAAACCGCAGTCACAGGGGCTTCATCTATCTGAAAGCCCTTTCCGATGACAAAATCGTCATCCGAATCAATATTGCTTCCGTTAATGTTTTTATCGTCCATTTTACTCTCCGCAAAAAATTATTTTGTATACTTCATTGCTTTTGAAAGATTTTCGGCGGCTGTTTTGTCGCCCGTAAGCGCCGTGAGAACCGCAAACCCGAATTCGAACGCCGCACCGGCTCCGCAGGCGGTTATAACATTGCCGTCGGTCACTGTCTT
>DKDS01000100.1:6364-12748 GCA_002451855.1 Ruminococcaceae bacterium UBA6842
CATCAAGGAATTCAGCGCCGATGAGGTCCTTTTCAAACCCGGGAAAGCAGGTGGTTTTCTTGCCGTTTAACAGTCCCTTATGCCCGAAAACAGACGGTGCCGCGCATATAGCGCAGAGCAAAGCGTTTTTCTCCGCCGCAAAATCGATGAATTTCTGTACTGTTTCGCTTTTTTCAAGGTTAAGCGTTCCCGGCATACCGCCGGGAAGTATAACGGCGTCAAGACCGCAAAAACCAGCGTCGCTTTCGGCAATATCCGCCGTGACGGTTATACCGTGCGCTCCCGTTACCGACTTTTCACCTATTCCTACTGTGTTTACCTCAATTCCGCCCCTGCGCAGAATATCGAGCGGAACCAGCGCCTCACATTCTTCAAAGCCATCCGCAAGAAATATGTAAACCATAACGCTTACCTCCCGTATAATTTCATAACGGAGCTTAAAATATCGTCCGATATATCAAGTACCGTTCTGGGTTCGCCGTTTTCGGCGCAGGATACCGTTTCCCACCCCGAATACTTTGCGGTAAAGGTTGCGGCCTTACGGCAATTTTCAAGATACTTAACATCGCTCTCGTGAATATCCTTTTTGCCGGAATCGGTATACCTCTTATCAAGCAGCTTTTGCGAGACCTCAACCGGCATATCAAGGAAAATAACCTTGTCGGGTTTCGGTATGCCTATCTTGCCGTATTCAAAATCGTAAAGCCAGTCAAGAAAAGGTATCCAGTCCTTTTCTTGGAGCTTTGACGCTTGGTGAACGGCGTTTGATGTGGTGTATCTGCCCGATATAACCGTGCCGCCGTTATTGTAATAGTCCCCCCACCCCGTTTTATACGAGGCGAACCTGTCCACCGTATAAAAGGCGGACGCGGCGTACGGGTTCACATCCGATGGGTGCGTACCGAATTCACCTGCAAGATACATCTTTACAAGGGCGCTCGAATTGCTTGCATAATCGGGAAACGAAACGGTTTTACAGTCAATACCGTTTTCCTTAAGCCGTTTCGGGAGCAGGTCAAGCTGTGTTGATTTTCCGCTGCCGTCAAGTCCCTCGATTACTATAAGCTTACCCATTGTTTTTCAGTTCCTTAAATTTTTCTCTTACCTCTGCCGCCTTGCCGCAGGACATTTTACCCTCGCTGCAAGCGCCGCCGAGACATGCGGGACCCGAATTTTTAAACAGCTCGGGGGCTACCACCGAGACAAGCGCTAACATCTGAACCGCTACATCCCTTATTTCCCACTGCGCTCTGTTACAGCAGCGAATTTTAAAGAAATTCTTTAAAGAGCGGGCGTTCATGGTTACAATCATTTGTGTTTCGCAGGAGTTCGGAAGAACAAAACGGGCGTCCTCGATAGCCTTTTTCTCGGCAAGCCTTGTCGCCGTTTTTTCGTCATTTCCCTCAGCCATAAAGGTCTTTATATGCTTTTCTTTGAGTATTGCGGCGATTTGGTCGTATTTTTTTTGGTCCTCCGCCATTATTTCGTCGTACAGTCTTTTCGCCTCGGGGTCGGCGGCAATTTCGGGCGGAGTTACATAACCGAAGCTGCCCTCCCTTACATAGCGCTGACTTTTAACCGAAAACGACGCTATTCTGTGCCTTGTTATCTGAGCGAGCAAGGAACGGGAAACGCCCTCTATTCCGAAAGTAAAGCTTGCGTGCTCAATGGGGCTTTCGTGACCTATTTCGGAAAGCATTTCAACAAAAGCCGCCGCCTTTTCGTCGGTAAGACTTTCATTGAGATCCTCGATGTTAGAACTGCTGTAACAAAGCTTTGCCGCTTCCGCAACAGTGCGCTCGGGATTGGGTGTGTATGCAAGTAAAAAAACCTTAGCCATTGTAATCTCCTCCGTATTCTAATTGATTATAACAAAAACCTTTCGGCATATCAACCGATTTTCAAAATTTTCTTATTTCAAGCTTATCGTCGTCGTTTCCCTTTTCTATTGAGCGGACTACTATATAATAGCTGTAATCGTCGCTGACCTTTATACAAAGCCTGTCCCCCACCTTAGCGCCCATAAGCGCAGAACCCATAGGCGATTCACGGCTTATAAGCCTTTCAAGGGAATTTTGCCTTAACGAGGTTACGATACGCACCTTTTCCGTGGCGTCGTCCTCCTCAACATAGTATTCTACGGTGTCGAAAAGTCCGACTTCGTCGGTTTTGCTTTCGGGGTGTATCACCCTCGCTGTTTTTATCATATTGCGGAGATACCTTATGCGGCTTTCGTTTTTGCCCCTTTCACGCTTTGCGGCGTGGTACTCGGCATTCTCACTTAAATCGCCGAAGCTTCTTGTAAACTTAACTTCCTCAAGTATTTTCGGGCGAACCGTACCTATGCGGTATTCAAGCTCGTCCTTCATTTTTTTAATATCAACCTCTGTAAGCTCATCATACATATACATCATTCCTTCTAAGGTATTATACTACCTGTGCCGCATTAAAACAAGTGATATTTTGCTATGTAAAAAGAGACTGGAATAAGATAGAAAAACATATTGACTAACGGGCGCAAAAAATGTAAAATATTGTTTGGCAATTTTCAAAGAAACGGCGTGACTTCCAGTGTCGGACAGTAAAAAATGGTATTTTAAAGGATTAAAGGACGGTATTCCGATAGCGCTCGGCTATTTTGCGGTTGCGTTCACCCTCGGAATAGCGGCAAAAAAGGCAGGGCTTACCCCATTTCAGGCGTGGCTTACCTCCGCGCTTACAAATGCGTCGGCAGGCGGATACGCCGGCTTTACGCTTATCGGGGCAAACGCCGCCTATATAGAGCTTGCGATAACGGAGCTGATAGTAAACGCAAGGTACTTGCTTATGTCCTGCGCGCTAAGCCAAAAGCTTGCGCCCGAGACCTCGCTTTTGCACCGCGCGCTTATTGCGTTTGATGTTACGGACGAAATATTCGGTATTTCAATATCCGTACCCGGTACGCTTAACCCGTTTTATAATTACGGAGCTATGTCGGTCGCAATCCCCGGTTGGGCGTTCGGCACACTGCTCGGCGTAATTATGGGTAATATTCTTCCGCAAAACCTTGTAAGCGCTTTAAGCGTGGGGCTTTACGGAATGTTCTTAGCAATAATTATTCCGCCCGCAAGAAAAAACAAAATAATCGCCGTGCTTGTAATAATATCTATGGCGGCAAGCCTGCTGTTTTCAAAGCTTCCGCCCTTTTCCTCGATTTCCGAGGGTATGAGAATTATTATTCTTACGGTTATCATATCCCTTACCGCGGCACTGCTTTTCCCCGTAAAGAATGAAGAAACGGAGGAAAACCCGAATGAAGCATAATGTGTATGTTTATATAGCTGTAATGACCGCGGTTACATTTCTTATAAGGGTACTGCCCCTTACGCTGATACGGAAAAAGATAACCAATGTAACGCTCAGGTCCTTTCTTTACTATGTTCCGTATGTCACCCTTGCGATAATGACCTTCCCCGCAATAATAGACTGCACGCAAAGCGTTTGGTCGGGCATTGCGGCGCTTATAACAGGCGTCCTGCTTGCGTACTTCGGGGTAAGCCTTTTCGGGGTTGCGGTATGCTCCTGCGCCGTTGTTTTTATAATTGAACTGATTATTCTTTAGCGTATCAAAAAACGGTTGTCCGAACGGACAACCGTTTTTTGATGTTTATTAAAGCTCAATACTGCCGCTGAGTCTTATATCGCCCGAGGAAGAGCCTACATAAATAATGAACTCTCCCCTTTCAAGCGTCCAGTCAGCGGTCTTTTCATCGTAGAACGAAAAGTCCTTTGCGTTAAGCGTTGCGCTTACTCTTACGGCTTCGCCGCTCTTAAGCTCGGCCTTCATAAATCCTCTTAATTCTTTCGGAGGTCTCTTAACACTGCAAACAGGGTCGCCGACATATATCTGCGTGGTTTCCTTTGCGGTACGGTCACCGATATTTTTAACGGTGTATTCAACCGTTACCGTATCGTTTTCCGCCGAAAGCGTTAAATCGGAATACTCAAATTCGGAATACGAAAGTCCGTGTCCGAACGGGAACATCGGCTCTATTTTGTCATTGTCGAACGCTCTGTACCCTACAAGTATATCCTCGTTGTATCTGCAATTCTCTTTCTTATACTCGCCGTATCTCGCAACGGGTGTGTCCTCGTATTTATACGGCAGTGTAAAGGGCATTTTTCCGCTTGGCCAGACCTTGCCCGTAAGAATGTCGGCAAGCGCGTTGCCGCCCTCCATTCCGGCATACCATGTCCATAAAACGGCGTTCGCATCGTCTATCCACGGCATTTCAACAGGCGAGCCCGCCGTGAGAACAATAACCGTTTCGGGGTTTGCCTTTAAAAGCTTTGGAATTATTACATCCTGCTCGTTTGTAAGGCGCATGGAGCGCTTGTCTATCGACTCCGTATCGTAGCTGTGGTCAAGACCGCCGCAGTAAATAACGCAGTCCGCCTCCTTTGCCTTTTGGAGAAGTACCTTTTCCGAAGAACAGGAAGCGTATTCGGACGGGGTTATCCAACCGAAATTAAAGTAGGTTTCCTTGTGAACCTTGCTCTTTGCTATATGAATTTCAAAATCAAGGTTATCGCCCTTTTTGTAATCGTAGCTTACAGAGCCTTCAAGGTCCATACCGACCTCGTTTATCTCGATTTTGGTCTCGCCGTTGATTTTTACAACGGCACTGCCGTTAGTTGCCGCCCTGAACGAAAATCCGCCCGTTTCGGGAATGGCGACCGAGAAGTAAATATCATACGAAACGGCGTCCGTACCCCTAATGTCGGCGGTATCGCTCAACGCTTCGGTCGAAACAATGTTTCCGTTTTCGTCCTGTGTGTTTGTTACCGTTTTATAATTGCGGCACCCTGCCTTTAAATCCGTGATGTTAAGATTTTGCATGGGAATGGTATTGTATTTTAAGTCAAATACGCCGCTTTCGTATTCAATTTCGCAGGTATCGGAAAATTTGTTTTTAATACCCTCAAGCGGTGTTATTTCATACACGGTTCTGACGCCGCTTGAGCTGCCGCCCTCGGAATGCTTGGCGGCGGCGTTTCTGCCCACAACCAAAAGCTTCTTGATTTTAGATTTATCAAGCGGCAAAAGGTTGTTTTTGTTTTTAAGAAGAACCATACCCTCGGCGGCAATGTCATAGGCGGTCTGCTGGTGCGCCTTTGTGTTGTACTCGCCCTTTTTCCTGTCGGGGTTCATCTTGTTTATGCTGAACATAAGCCTTAATATGCGGCGTACCTTGTCGTCAAGCTTTTGTCTTACTTCTTCGCTTTCTTTGGCTTTTTTAAGGAAAGCGTCCGCAAGATAATACTCGTTATACGGCTTGTTTGTTCCCATTTCAATATCAAGACCGTTGTTTATCGCCTCGTCCGTATCGTGAACGCCTGCCCAGTCGCTTAAATAAACGCCCTCAAAGCCCCACTTGTCCTTTAACAAATCCTTTACAAGATATTTGTTGTGGCACATATGCTGTTGCTTGTATCTGTTGTAGGCGCCCATAACAGAGGAAGCGCCGCCCTCTATAATAGCCGCGTAAAAGCCCCTTAAATAGATTTCGTGGAGCGCTCTGTCGCTTACCTCGGCATTAACACGGGAACGGTGGTATTCCTGATTGTTAAGGCAGTAATGCTTAACGCAGGACGCGGTATCCTGCGACTCGATACCCCTTACAAGCTCGGGCGCCATTTTTTCGATAACGCAGGGGTCCTCGCTCATATATTCAAAGTTTCTTCCGCAAAGCGGAGTTCTTATTATGTTTATTCCGGGTCCTAAAATTATGTCCTTGCCCCTGTATCTCGCTTCCGAGCCGAGCGTTTCGCCGAAACGCCTTGCAAGCTCGGGATTAAAGGTGGACGCAAGCGCCGTTTCGGTGGGAAGATATGTACATTTGTCCTCCTCACGGTTAAGGCACGCCCAAGAGTCCTTTTCAACATCCGAACGCACCCCGTGCGGACCGTCCATCATAGTAAGCTCGTCAATTCCGAGCCGTTCCACACCGGCTGACGCAAATTTTGAATTTGCGTGGCACATCGCAACCTTTTCCTCAAGGGTCATTTTTTCAAGTAATTCGTCAATCTTTTTCTCTGTTTGCTGTGATATTCTCATCGGTAAACACCTCATACCTGATTTTCAATTTGAATTATAGCAAAAGGAAAAAGTCATTTCAATGTTTTCTTTGATTTTAACAAAAAGAAACAAAGAAACTGAACCAATGTGAAAAAAATGCACATAAGAAAGCTTAAATTCTTATGTGCCTATAAAAAATTTACTTATTCTGATTTTCTGTTTTTACAAGTATGCGAACGGGTTTGTTTTTCTTTTTGCAGTTATCTATAACATACTTTGTGCCGTGCGATTTGCCGTCCCAAAAAGCCAGTACATAATCGGCGTAA
>DKDS01000100.1:12815-13036 GCA_002451855.1 Ruminococcaceae bacterium UBA6842
TACATAATCGGCGTAATCAATTATAAGCAAATTGCGTTTAAGCGGAGCCGACCGCCCGTACTTTTCGTACTCGGGCAAAAACTCCGTAAGCTTTATGTTATTCTTTACCGCATATTCCCTTGCGCAGGTATCAATGCCCCTTGCGCCGCCCGAAACTATCTCCGTTGTTTCTTTCGGTAAGTATTTTTCCAAATTGTTTACCGTAAGTCCTCTTGAACCGT
>DKDS01000013.1:0-5293 GCA_002451855.1 Ruminococcaceae bacterium UBA6842
CGGCGCTGACATCCTCAATTTGCTTTTCAAGCACCGCAACCGCCGGTTCCGCGGAAATAATAAACCATCCGAGAACAACCGAAAGCGGTATCATAAGCCACCGAGAATTACCTGCCGCCAGTGTTCCTCCGAGCGATTCGCCCAAGGCGGAAAAGCCGACATTTACGCCCGTCATAAAAAGCACAAGCCCTATGTATGTATGAAGTATGCCAACAAGTATTTTTACAAACCTACGCCTTGTAAGCTTAAGCGAAAAAATCTGAAAAAGCAAGAATATCACAACTATCGGCAAAAGCGAAAGCGAAACCTCTTTCATATAAGCCGGCAACGCTTTAGCATATCCAAGCCCTATTTCGGTAGTGTACTTAACACCTACGGAATTTACCGCGGATATTTCACCGTTTCCCGAGTAAAAAAATCCCAGTATAAGCACCGCAAGTATAGGACCTACCGAGCAAAGCGCCACAAGACCGAAGCTGTCCGATTCGGCTTTTTCGTCGCTTCGGATTTGCGAAACACCAACGCCGAGCGCCAGTATGAACGGAACGGTCATAGGGCCTGTGGTAACGCCGCCCGAATCAAAGGCAATGCTTAAAAAATCGGGCTCCGCAAAGGCGGAGAGAATGAAAATTATTCCGTAAAAGAATATTAAAAGCCAGCGGAGCTTTATACCCGTAAGTATTCTGAACATACAAACCGAGAGAAAAAAACCTACGCCCAAGCCTACCGCAATAAGCAAAACCGCGCTGTTGATATGCGGCGCAGTATTTGCAAGCACCTGAAGGTCGGGCTCCGCAACGGTAATCGCAAATCCGAGCAAAAAGCTGATTAGCAAGATGAGCGGCATTTTTTTGGTCTTTGTAACAGCCATACCTATTTTGCCGCCTATCGGGGTCATAGAAACCTCCGCGCCGAGGGTAAAAAAGCCCATACCGATAACCACCATCACCGAGCCTATAAAAAAGCTTAACAGCAAATCGGGGCGCATAGGAACCGCGGCGAGGCACAGAACAGCGACTATAAGGAAAATCGGAAGCACCGAGCCTGCCGCTTCCTTTATTTTTTCAAAGATTGCCGTACGGTTTTTCCCAAGCAAATCAAAGTTCAAATCATTCCGCCTCCTTTCGCTTGCCTAGAGAAATTATATACGAAAAACGCCTTATTTGCAACAAAAAATTGCGGCGCAAAATTTTTGCACCGCAATACATTATTCTAACCTGTTTAATTCAATATTTTTCCGTCGGTAGAAATTGTAACAACGCTCCAGGGTATAAACTTTCCGCTGTTTTTGAGGGCTGTAACCGCAGCGTTTTCAAGTCCGCCGCAGCAGGGAACCTCCATTCTTACCACCGTAACGCTTTTAATGTCGTTGTTCTTTATTATTTTGGTAAGCTTTTCCGAATAATCCACGCCGTCAAGCTTAGGACATCCGACAAGCGTTATATGCCCCTTTATAAATTCCTCGTGAAAGCCCGCGTATGCGTATGCCGTACAGTCCGCCGCAATAAGAAGCTTTGCGCCGTCAAAATACGGAGCGTTTACGGGAACAAGCTTTATCTGTACCGGCCACTGTGCCAGTCTGCTTTGCATACGGACGGCACCGATGCTTTCCTCCGGCTTTTCTTCTCTTACTATGCGCTTTGAATTTGAGCCGGGGCAGCCGCACGGCAGTTTTTTACCGTTTTCCTTTTTCGCTTTGTTTTCGGCGACAGCCGCCTCGTTGTAAGCCTCCGCTTCACGCACCGTAAAGCTTATAGCCCCCGTCGGGCACGCAGGCAGGCAATCTCCGAGACCGTCACAATAATCGTCCCGCATTAATTTAGCCTTGCCGTTTACCATCCCGATAGCGCCCTCGTGGCATGCCGCCGCGCACGCGCCGCAGCCGTTGCATTTTTCTTCATCTATCTGAATTATTTTTCTTATCATTTTTAATTCCTCCGTTATTTTATGTGCTAATTATAATACGGAGCATCGGTTAAGTATGTTGTTTTTACAACATTTTTTAATTTTTTTCAATTTCGGTCAAATGCACATCAAGCTGATTGAACGGTATAGTCATTCCGTTCTCCTCAAGCGCTTTTCTTATCTGCTCAAGCAGATCATATTTAAGCGGAAGATAATCCGCAGTTTTGCACCACATCTGCATAGTTATATCAACCGAGCTTGCCGAATACGCCGTAACACGGGCAAACGGCGGCTCGGGAGCGTCCTTTATAACCTTTGGATTTTTAAGTGCGGTATCGATTATAACGGTTTTGGCTTTTTCCGCGTCATCGGTATAGCTGACCGAAAAAACAAGGTCCAGTCTCCTCATGGCTTCGCTTGTATAATCCACTATCTGACTGTTTGCGGCAATGCTGTTCGGAATCATTACCCGTCTGTTATCAATAGTTTTTAGCACCGTGTGCATCATATCTATCTGCACAACAGTACCCTTTTCACCGCCGATTTCTATAAAATCGCCTGTTTTAAAGCGTTTCGTGATAAGAAGAATTATTCCACCCGCAATACTGCTTAAAGAATCCTTAAGCGCAAGAGCTACCGCAACCGCCGCCGCTGAGAGCGCCGCTAACAATCCCGCTATCGAAATACCGAGCGCCGTAACGGCTGAAAGTATTACTATTATATGCAAAACAATATTAACCGTTTTACTTAAGAATTTTTGGAGGGAAATGTCCATATCAAGCTTTAAAAACGCCTTTTCCATTATCCTTATAACAAGCCGTGTTATATAATGTCCGCCGACAAAAATCAAAAGCGCCTTTAAAAGCGCAAGCCCGATTATCGGGAGCTTATCGACTAACTCGTAGTACATTTCACACACTCCTTATATCCTTCTTTATCTGAGCCGCAAGCTCCTCCGCGGAAGAAAATTTGATTTCGCCCCTTATAAATCCGAGCAGGCTTACCGTCATTTCCCGTCCGTATATATCCTCGGAAAAGCCCTTGATAAAGGTTTCGCTTATTATATAATCGGTTTTAAATGTAGGTCTTACCCCTATATCGGTTACGGCGGAATAAGCCTTGCCGTTTATAACCGCGGAAGATTTATACACGCCGAACCTGATCGGTATCAGCACTTCGGGGTATTTTTGGTTAGCCGTAGGAAAGCCTAAGGTCCTGCCCCTTTCGTCCCCCCTTATAACGGGCGCCGTATACGAAAACGGCTCTGTCATAAGGCGGTTTGCCTTTTCAGGCTCGCCGTTTTTAAGAAAAGAACGAATTTCGGTTGACGAGACTGTTTCGCCGTCAGCGGTTACAGGCTCGCATATTTTAAGTGTTATACCGTTTTCCTTACAGAACTCCGAAAGCAAAACGGTATCGCCCGACGCGTTTTTACCGAAACGGTAATTAAAGCCGCACGAAATATAGTCGGGCGAAAAGGTGTCCCTTAAAAATTCCAGAAAATTATGCGGCGGCATATTCCTCACCTTGCCGAAGTCAAGCATAAAGACCTCGTCCGTACCGATGCTTTTAAGAACCCTGCATTTATCCTCGGGGGTCATAAGAGCAATCGGTTCGCCCGATAAAGCCGCCTTAGGCGGCAGAGGAAACACCACCGCGATTTTTTTATATTCGGGCGGAAGCTCAAGCACCGCCCTGTGACCTTTATGCACCCCGTCGAAGGTGCCGAGAGCCAACGCTGTTTTCATTATATTCCGTCTCCCGGATAATTAATTACACATTTTACCGCAAGCTGATTTTTAGGTATATCCGCTTTGCCGATACCTAAAAAAAGTTCGCCGTATTTTACACGGAACAATTCTCCGTCTTTAATGTCCGCAATCTTAAGCCTGTCAAAATCAAGCTGACCGCCGTTTGTAAATCGAAAAGCCTGTTTTTCCGTAACGGTGGCTTCTCTTAAATAGGATACCGCCCGTTCCTCGCTTAACAAATGACGGCTTATGCTGTCCTCCGTCAAATCTTCAAGCGGTACGCACTCGGAAAGCGAAAAACCTCCCGTAAAGGTTCTGCAAAGTGCCGAAAGACACGCTCCGCACCCCAAATACTCGCCTATATCTCTTGCAAGCGACCTTATATACGTTCCTTTAGAAACATGAAAATTCACGGTAAATTCATTGTTTTCGAGAGGTTTTATGATTTCAGCGGAAAAAACCTTGACCGAACGCTTTGGAATATCGGTAAGCTCGCCCTTTCTCGCAAGGCTGTAAAGCCTTACTCCGTCTTTTTTAAGCGCGCTGTAAAAAGGGGGTCTTTGCATAATTTCCCCCGTAAAATGCTTTACCGCATCGGACAGCTCGTCCGCCGTTACACAAACAGGCTTTTCCTCAAGCACTGTGCCGGTTATATCGTCCGTATCCGTGGTTACGCCGAGCCGTACCGTCGCCGTATACGACTTGTCCGCGTCAAGCAAAAGCGAAGACAAAGCGGTGGCTCTCCCCAAAAGCACAGGCAATACGCCCGTAGCCATAGGGTCGAGTGTTCCCGTATGCCCCACACGCTTTTCCTTTGCGGCTCTCTTTATGTGCGCTACTGCCCCGAACGAGGTTATTCCGTCAGGCTTATTTACGAGTACAAGCCCCTGCATAAGCTTCCTCCATAACCTCTTCCACGGCAGCCAAAACCTTTTCCTTAACTTCACTTAAGGTTCCGGTAAGCGACGCTCCCGCCGCTCCCTTATGACCGCCGCCGCCTATCTTTTTACATATCAACGAGGCGTCAAGCGGCGGATAGGTGCGCAAAGAGACCTTAAACTCATTGTCATCCGTCTGCTTTAACGTTACGCCGGCGACAACGCCCTCAACGCTTCTTGAAATAACCGCAATCCCCTCAAGCTCTGTGCCGCTGCAGCCTGTTTTTTCCTGCATTTCGGCAGTAACAGGCAAAAGTATGCACCTGCCGTCAAAATGAAATTCGGAGGCGTCAAGCACCATTCTCTCAAGCTCCAAAAGCTTACGGGATTTTGTATCGAACATAAGTCTGTTAATTTCGGGCGCGTCTATGTTGTATTCATATAACTGAGCGGTTATAATATGTGTTTTTGCCGTAACATTTGAATACTTAAAACAGCCCGTGTCCGTGGCTATTCCGGTATAAAGCGCCTTTGCCGTAACATCGTTTATATTGACCTTCATAATGGAAAGCAGTTCGTACATACTTTCCGCCGTAGCCGCGGCGTCTGCGTCAAGATACAGGTTTTTCGCAAAACGGACATTTGATATATGATGGTCGATATTAAGGTCAACTATATCGCCGAAATCGTCCTGAAGACTGCCGAGCAGTTTTTTATCCGCAACATCGACCGCTATTATCGTAGCGTCGTTCCTTTGCA
>DKDS01000013.1:5317-15291 GCA_002451855.1 Ruminococcaceae bacterium UBA6842
GTCGGTCTTGCAAAATAATTATACTTTTCGGGTATTACATCGGGACAGATGACGCAAGCTACTTTTCCTATTTCCTTAAGCCCGTAATAAAGCGCAAAGGCCGAGCCCAGCGTGTCGCCGTCAGGCGACGCGTGGGTAAGGATAATATAATTATCGTGCTTTTTTAAAAATCTTGCGGTCTGCCGGAGTGTTAAATCACGGCAGCCGTCATTATTTTTATTTCTCATTTTTTCCTTCCTCGCCGAATGATTCGATTATTCTCGAAATATTGGCGCTTTGTTCAATGGAATCGTCCGCCACAAAGCGCAGTTCCGGCACCTTTCTTAAGATGAGCCTTGCACCAAGCTCCCTGCGTAAAAAGCCTGAAGCGCCCTTCAACGCCTTTACCGAGCTTACGGTTTGCTCATACCCCTCTATTGCGCTGACATAAACGGTAGCGTAAGAAAGGTCGCCCGAAACATTTACCTTGACTATGCTTAAAAGCCGGCTTACGCGCGGATCCTTTATTTCTCTTAAAAGCTCCGACAGCGCAATTTTGATATCTGACTCAATACGGTTGATTCTGTATCCTGCCATTAATCTCTGTACTCCTCCATAATAAAGGCTTCGAACTGGTCGCCCTCTTTAATATCGGCGAATTTTTCAAGTCCGATACCGCATTCGTAGCCCTGTGCCACTTCCTTGACATCGTCCTTAAAGCGGCGCAGAGAATCTATCTTATCCTCGCATATAACTATGCCGTCGCGCACAACACGAATCTGACAGGAGCGTGTAACCTTGCCGTTTGTAATATAACAGCCCGCAACCGTACCGACATTGGAGATTTTGTAAACGGTGCGAACCTCCGCCGTACCGAGCTGATTTTCACGGTATTTCGGAGCCAGCATACCCTTCATTGCAGACTTAACCTCTTCAATGCAGTCATAAATGATACGGTACATACGCATATCAACGCCGTCACGCTCCGCCGCGGCCTTTGCAACGCCGTCAGGACGGACATTAAAGCCTACTATAATAGCGCCGGAAGTCTGAGCCAGCATTACATCCGATTCGTTTATAGCGCCCACGCCGCCGTGGATAACATTTACTCTTACCTCGTCGTTTGAGAGCTTTACAAGGCTTTCTCTTACCGCTTCAACGCTGCCCTGAACATCGGCTTTAACAATAATGTTAAGCTCTTTAAGGTCGCCCTCGCTTAACTGTTCAAAGAGATTGTCAAGCGTAACCTTTTGTTTTGCGTTGAATGCCTCTTCCTTAGCCTTTTGCTTTCTCTGCTCAACAAGCTCTCTTGCAAGTCTTTCATCGGAAACCGCGTCGAACACATCGCCCGCGTTCGGAGTTTCGGCAAGACCTGTTATCTCAACAGGAACCGACGGACCTGCGTCCTTAAGTTCTCTGCCGTTTTCGTTAGTCATAACACGCACACGGCCGACAGATGTGCCCGCAACGATTATATCGCCCGTATGGAGCGTTCCGTTCTGTACAAGAAGCGAAGCTACGGGTCCTCTGCCCTTATCAAGACGGGCTTCGATTACAATACCCTTTGCTCTTCTGTCGGGGTTTGCCTTAAGCTCCATCATTTCAGCTACAAGAAGTATGTTTTCAAGCAGCTTATCTATACCCATATGGGTCTTTGCGGAAACGGGAACGCAGATAACATCGCCGCCCCATTCCTCGGGTACGATACCCTGCTCGGTCAGCTGTTGGAGAACTCTGTCGGGATTAGCCTCCGGCTTATCCATTTTATTGATTGCGACTATCATCTGAACATTTGCCGCTTTAGCGTGGTTTATCGCCTCAATAGTCTGCGGCATTATACCGTCGTCCGCGGCGACAACAAGCACGGCTATATCCGTAGCCATTGCGCCCCTCTTACGCATGGAGGTAAATGCGGCGTGACCGGGTGTGTCAAGGAAGGTTATATCCTCGCCCTTGCAGTTTACCCTGTAAGCGCCGATATGCTGTGTAATTCCGCCTGCCTCGGTATCAGTAACCGCGGTATTTCTTATAGCGTCAAGCAATGAGGTCTTACCGTGGTCAACATGACCCATAACAACCACAACGGGACTTCTGGGCTTAAGGTTTTCCGCATTATCCTCGGTATCGTCCATTATCTGCTCTTCAATGGTAACGACTACCTGCTTTTCAATCTTAGCGCCCATTTCGGTTACAACTATTTCGGCGGTATCGTAATCTATCACCTGATTAACGGTTGCCATCATTCCGAGCTTAAGAAGCACCTTAATAACCTCTGCGGCGGTTTTCTTAAGCGCGGCGGCAAGCTCGCCTACCGTTATTTCATCGCCCACCGTAACGGTTATCGGAGTACTCTTTATGCGCTCAAGCTGAAGTCTGCGCATTTTGTCCGCCTCGGTCTCGCGCTTTACACCCTGCGGACGGCGGTAATCCTGCGATTTCTGTTTTATCTTCTGCTTGCGTGAGAAATTGTCTCGCATTGTGTTTGCGGGAGCAATTCTCTCGTACTTTTCATTGTATTTATCAATGTTGACATTTGAGGTACGGGTATCGATATGGCGTATTTCGGCAGGTCCTCTTTTGGGAGCCTCACCCGGCTTTTTATCCTTTTTCTGCGAAACAAAGGGCTTGGGATCCGAAACGCCGTGTTTCTTTTCTTCGGGCTTCTTCTCTTCTGTTTTCTTTGCCTCGGGCTTTTTGGCAGCCGGCTTTTCAGCGCTCTTTTCAGGCTTCCTTTCGGCAGGCTTTTCTTCCGGTTTCTCGACGGTCTGAGGCTCCTCTTTTTTCTCCTTGACCGGCTTTTTAACCTCCGGTTCCTCTTTTACGGGAGCCTTTTCGCCGTTCTGAGCCGCGGCAGCCGCTTTAAGCTGTTCAAGAATAGCCATTTGCTCGGCAAGCTTTTTGTTTTTTTCTTCTTCTCTTGCCTTTTTTGCCGCCGCGCGGGATTCCGCGCCGGTTGCAAAGTATTCGTCAAGGCTCTTGACCTCGTTTTTATTAAGCAAAGCGCTGAAAACCACGCTTATTTCCGCTTCGTTAAGCACCGCTCCGCTTTTTTTGGCGGTACCCGTCTTTTCCGCCACAATATCCGTTATATCCTTTGAACTGACATTAAAATCCTTTGCAAGATCACTGATCTTATATTTATTTGTCATTAGCATTTCCTCCTTCAACTACGCCTTTAAAACGGCGTCGGCAAAACCGCTGTCATTAACCGACAGTATTCCGCATCTGCGGCCGACTGCGGCAGATACCGCAGCTATATCCAATTCTTCAAGAACAAGTGTCCTTACATTTTCCTTGCCTGCAAAAAATTCCGCTTCCTTACGGCTTTTATCCGAAACATCACTGCCGATTACTATAAGCCGAGCCTTTTTTTCCTTTACGGACTTTAAAGCGGCGTCCGCCCCGTAGCTGAGCCTTCCCGCCTTGGAAGCAAAGCCTAACAGCGCGGTGATTTTTTTACTGTCCACCGTTAAGCTCACCTTCTATTTCGGAAAACACGCTTTCGGGCACCTCACAGCCGAACGCCCTTGACAGAGCGCCTGATTTCTGCGCTTTTTTAAGACACTCGGGCGATTTGCATATATATGCTCCTCTGCCGTTAAGCCTGCCTGTCGTGTCAAGCTTAATATCCCCCTCGGGTGTTTTCACAACGCGTATAAGCTCGCTTTTTTGCTTCATTTCACGGCAGCCCGTACACATACGCATAGGTATCTTTTTTGCTGACATAATCCTGCTCCTTAAAGATTACTCGCCGAAAAATCCGCTTTCGGGGTGAATGTCTATCTTCCAGCCCGTAAGCTTTGCCGCAAGCCTTACATTCTGTCCCTTATTGCCTATCGCAAGCGACAGCTGCGCTTCAGGTACGCTTGCCTTGCAGACCTTCGGCTCCTCGCTCTCTATTTCAACTGACACTACCTTTGCCGGAGAAAGCGCCTCGGATACAAATACCTTCGGGTCGTCGCTGTATCTTACTATATCTATCTTTTCGCCCGCAAGCTCCTCGACTATCTTATTTACACGGGCGCCTCTCGGTCCTATACAAGCGCCTACGGCGTCTATTTCGGGATTTGCGGACCATACGGCTATCTTTGTGCGTGAGCCTGCCTGACGGGAAACCGCCTTTATCTCAATAGTACCGTCGAATATTTCGGGAACCTCTGTTTCAAACAGGCGCTTAACAAGACCCGGATGTGTGCGCGAAAGCATTATTTTAGCTCCGCGCTCGGTTTCCTTTACATCGACAACATATACCTTAATATGCTCGCCCTCTGTAAGGACCTCATCAGGCACCTGCTCAAGCTTCGGGAGAGTTGCCTCATTATGTCCGATTGTAAGTATTGCGTTGCCGGTTTTGGGGTCGATACGCTGAACGACCGCGGTTACAAGCTCACGGTTATGGCTTTGGAACTCTGCCAATACCTGACCTCTCTCCGCCTCTCTTACGCCCTGACGGAAGTTGTTTTTTGAATTCTGTGCTACCACACGGCCGAACTTCTTGGGGTCAAGCTTTATATCAACAAATCCGTTTTCCACTGCGCTCGAATCAATTTTAGCCGCGTCCTCCTTTGAAATCTCGGTATACGGGTCCATCACCTCGTCAACAACGGTTTTACGGGCGGTAACGCTGAAAATTTCCTTTTCCGTATCGATAACGCAAGAAACAATATCGTTTCCGCCGTAATCCTTACGGGCAGCCACAACAATAGCGTCCGCAATTTTTTCCGCTATAAATTCCTTCGGAATACCTCTTTCCTCTTCCATAAGCTTTAGGGCGTCGAAAAACTCCCTTGTACTGTCTGTTTTTGCCTTTGACGATTTTCTAACTGCCATTTTTCTTTATTCCTCCGAACATTACTGTATATTTGCTTTAGATATTTCTTTAAGAGCAAACGCATATTCCGTGCCGTCTACATCTATTACAATGTCGCCGTCAGCCGAAATTAACCTGCCCGTAAACTCACGCACTCCGTCTTTCGGCTTATAAAGCTTCAAATGCACGGTGCTTCCCACCGATTTTTCAAAATGCGACGGACGGGTAAGCTCCCTTTCTATTCCGGGAGAGCATACCTCAAGATAATACGAAACATCAATAGGGTCTGCCGCATCTATAATAGGGTCTATCGCGTGCGACACATTGGTGCAGTCGTCGATACTTATACCCTCCGGCTTATCTATAAATACGCGCAGATACCACGATGCCCCCTCCTTTATAAAGCGGACATCCCAAAGGCTTACGCCCTGCTCCTCTACCGCGTCCTTTATAAGACCGTAGACCCTTTCGGCTGAATTTGCCACTTAACCATCTCCAATACAGATGCGCAAAACAAAAGTGAGCGGGTCGCCCCACTCACCTTTCTGCTTACTTAATGCAAACATTATAACACAAGCGTTATAAAAAATCAAGTACCTATTTTAAAATCAACCCACAGACGAGCCGGAGGAAGCCGAGGAGTCCGAGCCGCCGTATGAATTAATGTATATCTTCACTGGCGACTCCGCGCTTATCTGCGTTCCGTATTTAGGTTCCTGCTCAATAACCGTTCCGGGATCCTTGTCCTCGTCATACTTTTCGAGCACCTCTATATTGTCATACAAAAAGCCTTGCTTTAAAAGCTCTATTTTAGCGCTGTTTTCATCAAGACCCTTAACATTCGCAATCTTGATTTCCTTAGGCCCGAGGCTTATCGTAATCTCTATTTTAGTATCTCTTACAACATTGGTGCCCTCCGCCAAGGATTGAGCGCATATCTGTCCTCTGGCAAACTTATCGCTGTATTCCTTGCCCTTAATTACGAACTGGAATTTTTCATATTCGGTGTTTTCGGTATTGTCAACAAGCTCGGCATAGTATTTACCCGTAAGCTGAGGAACGGGGAAAAGCACATCCGAAACCTCCGCTCCGCTGTCGATAGCGCCTATGGAATCTACCGACGGCGCATCCTCCGACGCGCTTACGCTCTGCTCCGAGGAATTTTTCTTTCCGAATATATCCTTTTTAAACACCGTGAATATAAGCACTGCCGCCACAAGAAATACCGCCGCAGTACACGCCGAGGAAATCACAACATATTTAGCGGTGCCGCCCTTCTTTTTAGTTCTTGCGGGGCTTTGCTTATCTCCGTTCTCCTTAACGCGTTTTTCGGGTCTTTTATCCGCCGCCGTTTCGGCATATACAAGCTCGTTCTTAAATTCCTCGATATTTTGCGTGCGGTTTTCGGGCATCACCTGCAAGCCGTTAGCAAGTGCAGACAGCACATGACGGGGAAGCTCCTCGGCAAATTTTGCCGGAATAGACATCGAATCGTTTTTAAGCCTGAGCGTTGCTTCGGGCGGAACAGTGCCTATAAGCACATTAAAGAGAACGGCGCAAAGTCCGTAAACATCAGTATAGGTATCAATATGAAGCTTTGAAGAATCATACTGCTCTATTGCGGCAAAGCCGGAAAAGACCTGCGATTCAAGCTCGCTGTCGGCACAGCGGAATTTTCTTATTCCGTAGCCCGAAATACGCAGCTTGCCGTCACGCCCTACAAGTACGGTTTCGTTTGAAATTCCGCCGTGAACAATGCCGGCGTCATTCATACCCTTTACCGTATCTATAAGAGGAAGAAAGAGAGGTCTTGCCTGCTCCCATTTAAGAGCGCCGCCGTTTTTGTTTAAAAACTCACGCATTGTAATATACGATATGTTCTGCATAACGGCGTAGACCGTGCCGTTTTCCTCAAACGCGTCGGTTACAGGCATAAGGGAAGGCAGCTCGGAATTGACGATAAAACGGTTAATATCGATAAATTCCATAAGTCCCTCGTTAAAAGTGTACTCGCCGCCCTTAAGCATTGAAACGGCGCCGTCGCTCTTGCGCTCGCAAAAGCCAACGGGAAGGTACTCTTTGATTTTTACCGAGGTATTTTTTAAATTATCCCAACCGATATATACGGTTTCCGTGCCGTTGTGCGACTTTATAAGTCCCACAGAATAACGGTTATTCAGCAAAAAGCCGACCGGAAGATAATCCTGCGGATTTTGCGAAGCCGATTCACAGCCGCAGACGGGGCAAACTTTCTCGCCGCCGTTGTCGCTCATACAGCCGGGGCATAATCTGTCGGTATTGAACATAAACTTCCTCCGAAGAAAAATTTGAAACCGAGCGGCATTAATTTAAAAATACCGCCGCCAGTATAGAATAATTATACCATATATGTCAAGCGTCGGTGCCGACAAGCTCGAATTTATCCTTATTCTCACTGTTCTGCTGCCTTTTGTCCGTATCCTTTATAGGTATCATATTCTTAAAAACGCAGGTATGGCGTTCGGTTATTACCCTGTCCTCATGCAGAGAGCCGAAGTACCAATGCTTAAAATCGCACGAACGCCCTATCTCCTCAAGATAACCGTTAAGCTTATTTACACGGTCGGCGTCCCCCCTGCGCATAAGTATCGCGCTTTTAACAAGGGACGGCGGCTCGTGTGTTATTATGTAATCGACCTTAAGACCCGCCTCGTCAAGCCGTTTTGCTCCCTCCGCCATTTCGGCAGGGGTCGGTTCCTCCTCGCGCCACCAGTTTCCCTGCTCAAGGCGCATATCCTTATCCGTGCTTTCCCCTCCGCCGAAGGTGAAAAAGCTGTTTCCGTCTATTTCAAATATTTGGCCTCGCATAAGATGAATAAGATTACCCTTTATTCTGTGAACCATTCCGCCGTGCCAATATGTAACCCTCGCCTTACAGATGGTATCGAGATTATCGTGCGTTCCGTCCACAAAGGCGGTAACAAACCGCCGCGTCGCAAGAAAATCTATAACCTGACGCTCGGTCTTTCCGCCCGAAAAAATATAACCGAAATCGCCGCATACAATAAGTATGTCGCCGCTTTTCAGTTTTCTGAAATTTTTATCGTAAAGCCGCTCGAGACAGCCGTGCATATCCCCTGTTATGTATACCGTAAAATTCACCTGCCGAAATTCAATTTAGGTCTTTAAATAAAAATAGAGTTGTGATATAATACGATTATACAAC
Source organism: Ruminococcaceae bacterium UBA6842 (assembly GCA_002451855.1). Classification (GTDB taxonomy): domain Bacteria; phylum Bacillota; class Clostridia; order Oscillospirales; family Acutalibacteraceae; genus UBA737. The sequence goes on from DKDS01000013.1 coordinate 13,312, forward strand.
ATATTCAGGGAGATTTCCATGCTAAAAAAGATTTTTTCCGTAATTTTCATAATTTTTTTGACAATTTCAGTAATTGTCATTCCTCTTAACGCCTCGGCGTATGAGGTTTCGGGCTTCGATATTACCGCTAAGGCAGGTATGCTTGTATCTCTTGATACGGGCGAGGTGCTGTACAGCAATAATGTGGATAAAAAAATGTATCCCGCGTCGCTCACCAAAATAATGACGGTAACGCTGATGCTTGAAAGCGAAAATTACAACCCCGACGGCAAGGTTGCCATGACAAAAGAGGTTCAAAAGCTCATTTCGGGAACGGGAAGCTCTGTTTCAACCCTTAAAGTTGATGAAGAAATAACTCAGCTTGATTTAGTATACACCGTGCTAATGTCCTCGTTCGGCGACTGCGCCTACCTTGCCGCAATTTATTACGGCGGTTCGGTAGAAGCCTTTGTCGATATGATGAACAACAAGGCCGCCGAGCTCGGACTTTCGGGCACGCATTACGCAAATCCCGTAGGCCTACACGATGAGAATAACTACACAACCGTCCGAGATGTATACACCCTTACAAAATACGCGCTTAAAAACGAGACCTTTAAGAAGGTATGCGAATCTCCGAGATATACGATAGAGGCAACCAATATGTCGCCTGCCCGCACAATATCAACCACAAATCTTATGCAGGACACAACGACAAATTATTATTATCAGTATGCGCACGGCGTTAAAACCGGTTTTACGGACGAAGCGGGGCGCTGCCTTGTAAGCACAGCCTCATACGGCAATTATAACTATATGTGCATACTTATGAATTGCCCCTATAACCTCGGCCGCCGCGTCGAATTTATAGAAAGCGCAAACCTGTACCGCTGGGCATTTAATAATTTCTCATTCAAAGAGGTTGCCGGTTCTACCGACCCTGTATGCGAAATGCCGGTAGAGCTTTCGTTTGATACCGATTTTGTAGCGCTCTACTTTGAAAAATCCTTTAAAACGGTCTTACCAAATGGAGCAGACGATTCAACGATAGTTGTAAAGCCCAAGCTTTCAAAGGAAAAAACCGAAGCACCCGTTAAAAAGGGTGAAATTCTCGGCACGGCGGACATAATATACGCGGAGCAGGTTATCGGAACGGTTAATCTTGTCGCGGGAAGCTCGGTAAAGGCAAGCAGACTGCTTATAGGTCTTAAATATGTCAAACGGTTCTTCTCTTCGGCGTATATGAAGATAGTCTATATTGTAATAGCGGCGGCTGTTCTGATATTTATAATTATGGTTGTGAGACTTAATATTTCACGGCTCAGAAAAAGGCGTGTTAAATATATACCGTACGGTAAAAAGAAAGGTGACAGAAATGAACATTAAAAAAACAGCGGCGATACTTTTATCGGCAGTGCTTTGTCTTTCATTTGCCTCCTGCGGCAAAAAGGAAGCCGAAACTACGGACGATACCTCCTCGGGCTATGGAATTCATCACGCGGTAATAACGGTTGAAAATTACGGCGAGATAAAGCTTGAGCTTGACGGGGACACCGCTCCCATAACCACCGAGAATTTTATAAACCTTGCCAAAAGCGGCTTTTATGACGGACTTACATTCCACCGTATAATATCCGGCTTTATGATTCAGGGCGGCGACCCGAAGGGCAACGGAACGGGCGGAAGCGACAAAAACATTAAGGGCGAGTTTTCAAATAACGGCGTTAAGAATGATATATCCCATAAAAGAGGGGTTATTTCAATGGCTCGCTCGCAGGATATGAACAGCGCGTCGTCACAGTTCTTTATAATGCATAAGGACGCCGATTATTTAGACGGCTCGTATGCGGCGTTCGGTCATGTTACCGAGGGAATGGATGTTGTGGATAAAATCGCCGAAAACACACCCGTTGCGGATTCGAACGGAACCGTACTTCCCGATAATCAGCCGATAATAAAATCCATAACCGTAACAGATTAATTATAAGCATCAAAAAAGCT
>DKDS01000013.1:15322-15607 GCA_002451855.1 Ruminococcaceae bacterium UBA6842
GGAGCTTTTTGTTTTATACCGTTGTTTTCTGCTTTTCCTTAATATCGGACGCTTCGTGCAAATCATCTATCGTAACTCGGCTTTCGTGCGGAATGGGCTTCCATGTTACCTTTTTAAACAAAGCCACATACTGCGTATATCTTCCGATAATATCAAAGGTAGGCCAAGTAAAGGAATAAAGCAAAATTTTCGAAAGCGGCAGCTTTTTAATCCTTTTATGCTCGATTACAAACAAATATAAAGCTGTAACCGTATTTTCAAGGTATTTACCGAGCCTATACAGTA
>DKDS01000013.1:15634-22767 GCA_002451855.1 Ruminococcaceae bacterium UBA6842
AAACCGCCACAAGTATACCGAGAAACAGCGCCTGAACGCCCGGTCGGGAGCTTATTTTAACAGGAAAAATAAATTTCAGTAAAGAGCCTAAAAGCGTGCTCTTGGTAAAAATCGCCGCTCCGCTTATCCCCGCGGCATAACAGTAAAAGCCGTAAGCCGCCACAGGGACAATAAGCCATTTTACTATGTTTATAACGGAAAACGGAGTTAATTGCATAAGCGTATCGTAAGAAGCCGCACGGTGTCTTACCGACTCCGCAATGTTAAGGCAGAATTGCCTAAATCCCTTTTGTCCCTTTTTCTTATCTTTATTCCAACGCGTTTTTAAAAAGTGTTTGCCGCAAAAAATATTTATAAAAAGGTAGGGACCTGTTTCGGCAAAGGCAAGCAAATGCCCCTTAGACCAGCGAAGCCGCTGTCTTAAAGCGATTTTAAGGCTTGTGGGCTGTTCGTCGTAGAACTCCGCCGCATCGTTGTAGGTTATTGCGTAACCCTGCGCGACGGCGTCCGCCGTAAGCGCTCTGTCCTCTGTAAGGGAGGTGTACTTCCAGCCGTCTCTTACAACCTCGCTCGCGAACAGAAAGCCTGTTCCCTGTATGTTCGTAGCAAGCCTTAACACCGAACGGGCGCGGTGGTTAAATCTTATAGATCTCAGCCAGTGCAGCGCATATGTAGAGGCAACCCAGCTTTCGTCGAAATTCTTTGTGTTGCGGTACGAGGTTATTATCTTCTCGCCCGCGTCGAACGAATCGTTCATTCGGGAAATGTAATCGGATTTAAGCAGGTTATCCGCATCGAAAACAAAATACCCCTCAAACGATTCACGGCCGTAGTCCTCGCCTATTCTGTCAAACAGGAACTGTAAGGCGTAGCCCTTTGTTTTATGCTCGCTGTCAAACCGTTCATAGCAAACAGCGCCTTCCCTGCGTGCAACAGCTGCGGTTTTGTCCGTGCAGTTATCCGCCACCACAAACACAGTCACAAGCTCCGGCGGGTAATCCTGCTTTTTTATACTGTCAAGCAGGTTGCCGATTACCTTTTCCTCATTTCGTGCGGCAATTACGACAGCATACTTGTGTTGCTTTTTTGCAGGCGGAAATTTCCTTGTAAAGAAAAGACCTATTATTTTATAGACTGTTTTGTAAATAAGCATTGCCGAAATCACCGAGCCTATGACTGCGTAAACAGCCTTAAGCTCAGGATACCAGCCGCCTATTTTATCCGCGGCGTTCGCCGTATACAAAACAGCCGACATTATGTTAAAGCTCATTTTTTATCACTGTATTTGCCGTTGTAGCTTTCAATACAACGGGCTATGATTTTTACGGCCTCTTCCCTGCCGCCTATTTTATCAACCGCCGTTTCCTTACCCTCAAGCTGTTTGTATACCGAGAAAAAGTGTCTCATCTCGTCAAACAAATGCTTGGGAAGCTCATCCACGCTGTCAAAGCAATTATATGTGGGGTCCTTAAACGGAATGGCAATTATTTTTTCATCGTTTTTTCCGCCGTCAAGCATTGTAAGCACGCCGATGGGGTAACATTCCACCAATACGAGCGGATCCAAAGGCTCGTTGCACAGCACCAAAACATCAAGCGGATCTCCGTCGTCCGCAAGAGTGCGCGGAATAAATCCGTAATTTGCCGGATATTGCATAGAGGTATACAGAATACGGTCCAGTATTATACATCCTGTTTCTTTATCAAGCTCGTATTTTTTCTTGTCTCCCCTTGTTATTTCGATAACAGAGAGGAAGCTTTCGGGTTTTATGCGCTCGGGTGAAACATCGTGCCAAATATTCATATTTTTGCCTCCGTTACATATTAGTGTTTTTAAGTAACCATTTAATTGTACCATAAACCTGTTGTTTGTCAATAGCCGGCAGAAATTACCTTACATACGGCGCAGTTAAAATCAAACCGCCCGAAGAACCAAAGAGTGCTCCTTAAAATTCTTCAGACGGTTTATTAATTTTGCTTTTACTTGTTTTTAAAACAAAGGTCCGAAATCAGCGGCAGTGTCGCTTGCGACATTTATTCCGCCTGTCGGCTGCGACGCTTTATCCTCCGAACTCTGATCCTTATTATCGGCCGAGCTGCTGTTGTCGGAAGCGTCTTTGCTGTCAGCCGTGCCGTTATTATCGGCGGTGTCTTTAGAGCTTGTACCTTTATTGTCCGCGGCGCTTTTATTATCGGAAGCGGATTTATTTTCGGTTTTTGAAGCGGTGTTTTCCCTTGAAGCTTCACTATTGCTTTCTTCCTCGGTAAACTGACTGAAATCGCCGCTGTTTTCCTTTGAGGTTTCGGTCTCGCTTGCGGAAATACCGCTGCTATTGCTTGTATTATCACTCTTTGCCTGCTTTGACTGCTTACACGCCGAAGTGACTAAGGCAACCGCAATTAAAGAGAGAGCTATAAGGATATATTTTTTCTTGTTCATTATTCTTCAACCTTTCTGTCAGTAAGAAAATAATTTAACGAGAGTATTATAGAAGACAACTCTGCTAATAAACTATTTTCCTTCCAAATCAAGCATTTCCTCAATGGCACGCAGCAAGACCTGCTGTTCAGGCTCTGTGCATACGGCAAACAATCTGTTATGCACAGGTCTTTTAAGGTATTCCCATATTCGCATCTTCATAGGGTAGCCTATCTGTGAATGAAGTATGATATTGAAAATACGCTTGCGCGCAAAGGAATTATCGTAAAGCAGTCCGTCATTACCCATACATATGATTTTAATATCCTTATCGGTTAGGATACCGTTCACCGCAACCGTAACCGTTGCGTGTTCCTCATCATATTCAAAATCGGCTTTGCTTTCATTGCCGTTCACCGATATTTTTACACATTCGGGCCTTTTAAAGCCTCTGAATTTCACTGTCCAGCTGCGTTTTTCGGGTAATATCGTTCTGTCTCCGACAGCGGCGCAAATCCGTAATTCCGCATTACTTCCCCATTTGAATTCAAAATCGGTCTTTGCCCAAACGCCGTCTTCAAATCTGCTGTATTCGCCCTCGTCCTCGTACATTGTAAATGTATTGTCGGCTCCCGCGAAGACATACAGCTCCATATCCTCTTTTCTTCCGAGACTGTTTCCGCCCTCGAACTTTTCCATAGGCACAATAGCGCCCGGCTTCGCAAACACGGGATATTGCTCATATGAGCGGTAAACTTCGGTTTCCTTACCGCCGTTATAAACAAATCCGTTAAACGCGTCTATCCATTTACCCTCGGGCAGCCACACTCTTGACTTTGCAAGGAAGGTCTTATCATCAGCCTTTTCGGTTATGGGGCTTACAAAAAATTCACTGCCGAACCAATACTGATTTGGGCACCGATATGCCGCGTCCTTCTCGGGATGAGAATAATACATAGGCAAAATCATCGGGGTAAGCTCGGCATGGTTTCTGTAATTCATAGTGTAGATATACGGGAAAAGCCTATATCTGAATCTAAGCCATTTTTTTGCTGTTTCCGCAAAATACGGATGTAAATTCCACGGCTCCTTACCCGCAAATAAATTGTTTGTGGAGTGCAATCTGTTTATCGGGGAAAGAACACCGAGCTGCATCCAGCGAAGCACCATTTCATCGTCTCTGTATCCGTCGCGGTGTCCGCCTATGTCATGGCTCCACCAGCTGTAACCCGCATTAGACGCATTTGCCGTAAAATAAGGCTGAAAATCCAACGATTCCCAGCTTACAACCGTATCCCCCGAAAATCCCACGGGATATCTGTGCGAGCCTAAACCGCTGTATCTTGAAAACAGCATCGGCCTTTTACCGTTACGGCTTATATCAATAATATGTAAATGATTAAGCAACCAAAGCGGATCCATTTTTTCAAGCGAACTTGCGGGATGCTCCTCATCGTGAATCCACCAATAATCGTTGCCCTGCTGCCAATCTATCCACCAAAAGTCAACACCGTCCTTTTCATACGGATGGTGTATTACATCAAAGTAATTTTCCATAAAATTCTGACTAAGGCAATCGAACTTTACGAGCTTGCGGCTTGCGGGGTCGATTCCGCACGCCTTTGCCATAGCCTCATACATATCCTCATGACAGCCGACACCCTGTGCCGGATGAAGATTAAGAGATGTTTTAAGATTATGCGCTTTGAGAAATTTCAAAAACGCCTTGTAATCCGGAAAAAGCTTTTTGTTCCAGCTATATCCCGTCCAACCGGGATTATCTCTCGAATCGTTAATGCGGTTTTCGGAAATATCCTTCGGCTGCGTATGCCAGCCCATATCAATAACAGCTACCGAAAAAGGTATATTTTCCCTTTCAAACCGTTCCATAAGCGCGCAATATTCGTCCTGCGTATAATCGTAAAATCTGCTCCACCAATTCCCCAACGCGTAATCGGGCAGAAGCGGAGGCGCGCCCGTCAGACGGTAATAATCCTTTATACACTCAAGATAGCTGTGGCCGTAGCCAAAGAAATATATATCCTGTCTGCCCTCATTGCCGACGGCAAACCAACCGTCGTCTGTAAGTAAAAGACTGTCGCTGTCATCTACAACGGTATAACCGTTGCGTGAGCAAACCCCGTCGTCCAACGGAATTTCGCCGTTTGCCAAATCAAGCGTCTGAGCCGTACCCTTAAGCTGGTCGGCATTTTCACCGAACCGCCAGACGCTTGCGGGAAAGCCTTTTAAGGCAATACTGAGTGTTTCATTACCGAATTTCGTTTCTTCGGTATATTCAACGGCAAGGTCTGATGTTTCAATTCTTAAAACACCGTTTTTTCTTGTGACGGAAAAGGTGTTTTTTTCGAAATCACGGTAAAAAAACCTTTGAGACGCCCTGTCTTCAAATACACCGTTATCCGAATATTCCATTCTTATCATTTTCGGGGTAAGCACGGTAAAACGGTAATTCTTACCGCAGACCGTATTTTCCGTTAGGGCTTTGCCCCTTGTTTGCCACTTAAATCGTCCTTTTCCCATAAAATCCATCCTGTATTGGCAAGCGATAATAATCCGAACCCGTTTTTAAGCAATAGATTTTTCGCATAGCCATATTAAAATATTCGTTAATTGCCGCCTTGCGATAACGACAAACCCAAAATGCCGAAATCACTCTGTTTCAGGCGGGTTCAAACCTGTCGGCATCATTTAAAGCATTTGTCCGGCCGCACCGCATCACAGCACAGCCGGACAGTTAATGCTTTTATTTTCCTGCCGCGTATACATCATCCAAAATAAGCACAAGATTTTTGTTTGCCTGCGGTGAGCTTATTCTGAAGTAGTTTATCGCATTCAAATTCGGCTTGCCCGTTACCGCCGCCTTGTCAAACGACAGGGTAATCTCGTTCCAACCGGATTTCAAAGCGCTTTTCTTTATCTCCCAGCCGTACTCGTCCTTGTCGTAGGTTCCGGAGCTTGTAATTTCAAAGCTTATGTTGTTTTTAAGCTTCTTTACACTGTCAACATAAATACGCAGATGTATATATCCGTTTTCGGAGCCTGAAATATCCACGGGGTTCTTTAAAACGGCGTGCATATCCGCAAGCGGATTTTTAACCTGCAGCGCTTTATCACCCTCGGCGCGGTTTGAGGTCAGCTTCATATTGAACGCTTCGGCAAAGTTGCACATACAGTTTCCGAGCGCAATATCCCCTGCGTATATCGGTCTTCCGCATTCACACGCGTTTTCGGGTATTTTGCTCATTGTCGCATATATGCTGTCGACAATCGTAACAACGCCCTCCTGTCGGTCGGCGGAATAAATTCTTATACGCTTGATTGCCTTTTCATTGGGCGCCGAACCGCTCTTTGAAGCGTCGGAAATTTTGAGGAAGCACTCGTTCCAGCCGTTTGATAAGCTCTTCTTATCTATGTTCCACTGATACTCTTCCTTGTCAAATTCAGTGCTGCTTGAAATTTCAACCGCAACATCGTTTTTAAGCAATTCAGTGTTATTAACATAGAAAGAAATATGCACATATCCGTCGTGATAAGCCGAAATATCAACCGTGTTTTCAAGTATTCCGAGCATTATAAGACCCTTATAATTAACAGACTTAAATGCGCCGCTTCCCTCTACAAATTCACGGGGAGTAACCGTGACAGCGGCATTTTCCAGAGTCTTGAACACATTAATGGTGTTACAGCTCGCTATCATTTTACCGCTTCCGACTTGGGTTTCGGTATAAATATCGCTTTGCTTATTTACCGCACAGACATTGTCTATTATTGCCTTTATATCTACTCCGTTTTTATCGTTGTTTGTGTGGTAGAGGCGTATATAATTAATAGCCGCCGGATTCGGATTTCCTTTTTTGATGCCCTTGCCGAACGGAATATACACTTCGTTCCAACCGCTCTTCAGCGTGTTTGTCTTAACTATAAACGTATATTTGTCCGTACTTGAGCTGCCCGAGCTTGCAAGCTCCAGAGAAATCATATCCCCGCAGGACGACGGCTTATCGATATATAACGAATAGTGTATATATCCGTCGGTATATGCCGATATATCCACAGGGGCTTTAAAAACGCCCTCAAGCAATACGCTGTATTTGGAGGTGGATTTTAATGCGCCTGTTCCCTCTGTATATTCGCCTTCCTTGGTCGTAACCCGCGCGTTTTTAAGCGATTTGAATATATTTAAGGTGTTACCGCTTGTAATCATCTGACCGCCCGGAGCGGTTGTTTCCGTATATTCGTCGCTTTCACCGTTCATAGTGGCATATACATCGTCAAGCGCCATAATAAGTCCGGTTTTCGGCTTGGTTGTATATATGCGCAGGAAATTGATTTTGGAAAGATTGGGATTTCCTAATTTTGCCGCAGAATCCATCGGCAGCCACAGGTGGTTCCAACCGTTCTGAAGCGATGACAAATCTATTGTATATGTAAATTCGTCCACATCGTTCGTGCCTGAGCTTGTAAGCTCAAGTGAAATTTTGGTTGTCAAATACGATATATCGTTGATATAAAGCGACAAATGCAAATTTCCGTCTTTATAGCCTGAAATATCAATAGGATTTTTGAAAACAAACGCGCTTGCGCCTACCTCGGGCACCAATCTGAACGAGCCTGTTCCCTCAACCACATATTCGGGCTGTGTTGTGACCTTTGCGTTGCGTATACCGCTTAAAATATTTACGGTGTTACAGCTC
>DKDS01000013.1:22782-30140 GCA_002451855.1 Ruminococcaceae bacterium UBA6842
AGTATCATTTTACCGTAGGGAGAAGCTGTTTCCTGATAATCGTCAGGCTCAATCGCCGGCAGATCAGGAACATACACCGTTCCCTTTTTATCGGTAACATAAATGTTGTCGTAATATATTGTAACTCCGTAGCCCGGATTATCTTCATAAAAACGGAAAAAATTTACCTTTGTAAAATCAATATTCCCGACCTTATACGAATCCGGAATTGACAGATAAAACTCATTCCATCCCTTTTTAAGAACAGAACGCGGAATTACCCAGGATATTTCTTCCTTATCGAACGTGCCCGAGCTTGTCAGCTCAAACCATAACGCTCTCTTGGTTTTCTCAGGGTCGTTTATATAGACTGAAATATGCAGGCTGCCGTTTTTATATTTCGAAATATCAACGGGCTTATCAAACACGCCTGTACCTATGGCGCTGTTAGAGGACTGCCTGCCGAACGAGCCCTTTCCCTGAACATATTTTCCCTTTTTCTGTACGAGCATTATATTGGTAGAGGTGCTGAAGGGCTTGGTATCGTCACAGTCTATAAGCATTAAGCCTACATCGTTATTCGGATTTCCGAGGTCCTCAGGCTCAACCTTGTTGTAAACTACCCTTTTTATATACTCTATTATATTTTCCGCCGGCGTAACTGGTGTTTTATCGTTTCCGCCGCTGCTGCCGCCGCGCGGCAGCAGCAGACATATAGCCGTTGCGGCAAGTAGTATTATTACAGCCGAAGCACCCAATATCAGCGCAAGGCTTTTATTTGATATTTTTTTCTTGCCTGCCACAATATTACCTCCTGCCGTTTTTAATGCGTTTGCGCCCGATAATGTAAACTGCCGCAGACGACGCTATCAGTGCCGCAAGCCATACGGCGGGGTTGGCGCTGTCGCCCGTTTTCGGTGCTTTATCGGACTTATTTCCGTTTTCCGAAGAATTATTTTTGCCTGTGTCGTTTGTACCGTCGTTATCGGTGTTATTGCTCTTATTATCATCAAATGAACCCGTTGCGGCCTTTACAAACGCTCCGACGCTTATCAGCTCCTCACATTCGGGGCAGTACATATCGCCTGTATATCCGTTTGTGATTGCGGTGGCGGCATTTTCGTTTACCTTTACAAGCATACTTGTGCCGTCCGCATATGTATGAGAGCAGGATTTAATGTCAAGCTGAATAATATGCCTGTTAGAATCCGCCGCTCCGCCGTATTCGGGCGAGAATGATTTTTTAAGAGACGGTGAATAATACTGAATAGCCATTTTGCTGCCGTCGTTACTGAAACGCATAATTCCGAGCATACCGAGCGGCTTGTAGGTATAATATGTTTCGTCAACATCCGCCGCGCTTATCATAAAGACGGGTACGCTGCCGCCGTTTGCGTTACTTTCGGTCTTGGCCGCAATAGCTCCCTTACCGTTGCCGGAACCGCTGCAAAGTATCATTTTGATATTTCCGCAGCCGCTGAGAGCGTTCCAAATGCTTGAGGTGTCCGCTCCCGCATTGCCGCCGACAGAGCTGTCGGAAGCGGTATATCCCGCTTCGCCCGAATTCAGGTAGTTGCCGTCTCCGTCAATATACGCCGCGGTTGTAAGAATAACATTATCGTCCGAGTATTCTGATATAACGGATTTCGCCCATTCAAGTACAGAAGCACGCGGATACGCTTCAAGCTGTAAAATCATCCACTTAATATGATTTACATTAAATCTGTAATACGAGTTTTCGGTGGAAGAAACCCCCGAAGTGTCCTCAAAGCTTCCCGAATAAGCTGCCGACGCGGCAGTGGAAGCTATCGCGTCTTTTCCGAAATAGTTTTGATATAAGGAGGTGTTGCGCTCCGATATATCCTTCTTGTAATCAAGATTGCCTGCAAGCGCGCTCCATGAAATATCGTTATTGAATATTTCGAAGCCCTTTAAAGCCCTTTTATAAGCCGCGTCGGAAGTGCTTCCGGCATAGCTTCCTCCGGCAATAATATGCTTTATGTTTTCCTTACCTGCATTTGCCGATATCCACTCCGACATGGTAAGCCATGTTTCGTTATATTTATCGTTCTTAGTAAGCGCCTGCATATCGGGCACAAAAACAACCGTCCAATAGTTTTCCTTTAAGCCTGTCGGCTTGCTGTAATCAATCCAGTCGTCCGCTCTCGTACCCTTGAATTTAGCATAATTGCCGTAGGATGAAATATCAGCCATCTTTTCTGTGACATACTCTATATTGCCGAGCAGCGGCCAACAGCCGAGAAGTCCGGATGTTTTTTCATTCAATCCGTTTTCTACCGTTCCGGCAACTTTAGGCACGATATTATTTTTTATCTCCTCTGCAGTGCGCGCAGTCTTCCAAATTCTTATGTCGGCTATCGAGCCTTTCATAATCTGACCGCCGGAGGCGTCCGCTCCTATACGGTGAATAATTCCCGGCTCCTGTATGTCGGAAGCCTTTACTGTACTTTTTGCAACAAAGTCGCCGTTAATATAGAAGCTGATAAAACCGTCGTCCTCGCGTACAGCCGCTATATCGGTCCATTCGCCTGTAAAGACATTTCTGATCAGTGTAAATTGCTTGTCTCCGTATACAAGAGACGGGTATCCCTTATTTGTCACAAACAGCGCATAACGCCCGCCGTCACCAGCTTTATTTGTGTTTGAGAATATCATATAATTGGATTCAAGGCTTAATGGGTTAATACCCTCGGTCACCGTCACGGTATCGGGCTTTTCCGCACCGTTCAAATCAACTATTTTGAAGCCACCCAGCCGCTGCATACGGACATTGCTTGTATTTTTGCAGCCGTGAAGCCTAAAAGCGTTAATACCGTCTGACAGCTTAAAATCGTTGGTTACATTAAATTTACTGAGCGGTATAACTATATGGTTCCAACCCGATTTAACGCTTACGGAAGCGGCGGAATATGTGAGATTGGGTTTTCCGTCCTCTCCGGCAGACGCATTTGAAAGACGAAGCTGTCCGTTTTCGAAAAGCTTGCCGGCAGTTTCGCTGTAAGCCCAGAAATCGAGCGCTAAGCTTTCAATATCACGCTTGCCGAACGACATATTTAAGTTATCGGTATATGCGGTAAGCGTTTTATTGTTCGATGTGAATTGTATGTATTTCTCTCCGACGCCGATTTCGTCCGCGGCACCTGCCGTACCCACGGTAATATCCGAGGACTTCAATCCGCCTATAAGATTAGCGGTACTGCCGCCGTCACGAAGCTCCCATTCGGTTTGCTTTTGAATTATAAGCTTAAAATCACCGAGCCGCTGCATACGGACATTGCTTGTATTTTTACAGCCGTTTATTCTGAAAGAATTTATGCCGTCGGAAAGCTTAAAATTGTTGGACGAAACAAAAGAGGATAAGGGAAGCTCTATATAGTTCCAGCCTGCTTTCACCTGAATATTTGCGGCATAATATGAAAGGTTGGGCTTGTTGTCCTCACCCGACGATTTATTTGAAATTCGTATCTGACCGCCATCAAAAAGCTTGCCCGCGGTTTCGCTGTACGCCCAAAAAGCAAGCGAAAGATTTTCAAGACCGTATTCGCTTACATCTATTCCGAGGTCGTTTACGAATGCGGTAAAGGTTTTATTGTCAGATGTAAATTCGGTATACTTAACACCGGCGCCCGGAGCGTCCGCCGCAGATGTCATACCGTAGGTGAAATCGCTTGCCTTTAAGCCGCCGATTATATTTGTTTTGCTGTCGCCGGCGCGCAAAAGCCGCTCGGAATCGCTTAAAACAACAAGCTGAATATCACAAATACGCTGAGTGCGTATATTAGCGGTGTTTTTACAGCCGTGAAGCCTGAATGTATTTATTCCGTCCGAAAACTTAAAATCGTTAACGGCGGTAAATTTGCTCAACGGAAGCTCAATGTAATTCCAGCCCGCCTCGACATTCACGGTATTTGCATAGTAATAAAGATACGGCTTGCCGTCCTCGCCTGACGCTTGATTTGAAATTCGTATCTGACCGCCGTCAAAAAGCTTGCCCGCAGTTTCACTGTATGTCCAGAACGCAACGGCAAGATCTCCGATTTCATAATCGCCGGTAACTATATTCAAATCATTATTAAAAGCGGTAAATGTATTGCCCGAAGACTTAATTTCTATAAATTTCTTTCCGGCACCCGGCGTGTCCGCGTCGGTCGTAACACCGGTCACGGCATCCTCCGCTTTTATGCCGCCGACAATGTTGGATTTATCGCCGCCCGCACGGAGGGTCCATGTATTTGTTATTGTAAATGAGCTTTTAATGCCGGCTTCTATTGTCATTGGAACTTCAGATAATTTATTGCTTAACTGAAGATATGTGTCCGCCGTTTTTTCATTGCCGAATTCAAGACCCAAAGCTCTGCTGTCCTTGATTTTTACCGATTTAAGAACAGCGCTTCCGCCCTGCGCGTTAACAGTAGAGAAAATGCGGAAATAGTTTATCGGCTTTCTCACGGTAAAGCCTCTGTCGCTGTTAACACATTCGTAATTGGCTTCCGAAAGTTTAAGGTTCAAGGTGTTATCGCCGATATTGAGTGCCTGACCCACAAGGCTCCATGTAAGGACGGCGTTATCAACCTTATCCTGAGTTAATTGCACTCTGCCCGAGGATAAGGAATTAAGAGCATTTTCATCTTTGATTTCAAATACTACTTCAAGCGACAGATCCTCAAGCTCTAAATATTCCGGAATATTAATTCCCGCATTTTTGATTTCCCGTACTAAACCGCCGCTGCCGCTTTTCGAAAAGGGCGTTTCACCCGAATAAAGCTGCCACTCGGTTATTACGGTGTTATCCGCATTGCAAAAAAGCGAAGCCCCTCCGCTTATAAGCGCTGCCTGAACACATAAAATCACTGCGCATAAAACCGCCAACAAGCGTTTTAATTTATTGTCCATCAAGGTCTCACCCTTTCCGATTTAAAAATAGGCGTGAAAGCATATAAAGCACATATACCCTCACACCTACTTTGCTACTTACTTATTAAAATTAACTGAGCATCAGTTAAAAGAATTCGCCGAAATCACCTGTATCGGTATCGCCGCCGATACCTCCGTCCGTCAGACCGGGAGTGCCGGATGTGTAAACAACATCGGATACATCGAAGTATATGATTTCAAGATATGCAGATTCAAATTTCTTCATTTCAATTTTCTCCTTATTATTACTTCGAAATGTTGTTAAATACCCTGTGATACAGCTTTTACAACCGTATCGGCAGAAACTCTTGTACCGTCAAGAGTAATCCAGTAAGGTGTTACATTAAACTCCGCAGAATATTTGTCCTTAGGAATGTTATTCACGGTAAATGTTGCAAAATATGCGGAAGCAGATGTATTTGACAAATCCTTAGGAGCAGTCTCGCTGACTGAGGTGCCGCCAACCACATATAATTTACTGTAAACGGTTTTAAGAGTTTTATCAACATTATTAATTACAAATCCTACCGACTTGTAGTTGAGTGAATCGACGGTGGTTACAAATCTCATACTGGTTGATTCTGCTGTGGCAGCGTCAGTTTTGATTTGTGCCTTAACCGTCAAAACAGCTTTGTCTACATATTTAGCATATGCAGAGCCTGTGCCTTCAAGGGCTTTGGTGCAATCTGCGTCGGTAAACCAACCGGCAAATACATAGCCGTCCATATCGTCGGCGTCCGCAGGTGCGGTTCCGGCGGTTGCGTTCTCATATCTAACAACCACAGCGGCATTGCTGTTTGCTATGCCCGCAAAGTGAGCGTTATTCGAGCCGACAGAATTCTTAACTGCGTTAAGCGGATAAGCCTTATTGGCAGCTAATGTCCAATTTCCTACAACTCCTGTGTCATCGCTTACAACAAGGTTTTTAATGCTGCCGTTCATAAGTGTGCCGCCGACAGCGTCAGCACCTATGCTGTGACCCGAAGTAAATGTAAACGCAGAAGCGGTATCAACCGTATCGGTGCTTGCAGCGGTGTAATCACCCGCGGTGAAGGCTACAGTACCGTCAGAGTTAACAGCTGCGCGGATTTTAACAAACTCACCTGTGCAAACATTGTGATTTAAAACGAACATTTTATCGTTGTATATAAATGCGGGCTTGCCTTCTCTTGTTACAAACAACGCATACGGAGTGTCGCCGTCGTTGCTGTTCATATTGGAAAATACCGAGTAGCCGTTATCATATACGGTCTTGTCAACAGAACTTGTATATACTTTATTATCAGTATTTGCTACGAGCTTAACTTCGCCGATACGAATTTCATTTTCTTTTGCGGTATTTTTAAGACCGTTAAACCTGAATATTTTGATATTTTGACTCCAGTCATAGGCTTCATCAGTATCTTTTTTATTTACACTCTCAAATTTGTCAAGTGTAATCTTTATATGATTCCACCCAGAATTTACGGCAATATTCTTTCCTGCATATCGAGCAAACGGTCCCGTTGTATCATCGGCAACTTTGTTTGTTCGGTTGTTAATGACAAGATAACCGCCATCAAATAATGAACCTTCATTTGTGCTGTAACACCAAAAATCAACAGCAAGCTCGTTCAGAGCATAAGCGCTTAAATCGATATCTACAGAATCTCCGGAAATACTGAATGTATTAGAATTAGAGGTGAATTCTTCAAACTTAAGACCTGCTCCCGGTTCATCAGTAGCAAGTGATACATATTCATCAATATCGTCCGCTTTTAAGCCGCCTTCATAAGTTTTTGTCGATGATTTACCACCTTCACGAAGCGTCCATTCACTTGCGTCCTTTTTAACAACGAGCTTAAAGTCGCCAAGCCTTTGCATACGGACATCTGTTACATTTTTACATCCGTTAATTCTGAGAGTATTTATACCATCAGTAATAAAATTATAATCGTTTACCGATTCAAAGCTGCTTAACGGAAGTTCAATGTAATTCCAGCCTGCATTAACCTTAATATCATATGCGAAGTAACGAGCGTAAGGTTTATTATCCTCACCCGAAGCTTTACTGGAGAGACGCAGCTGACCGTTTTCAAAAAGCTTTCCGGCTGTGTCACTGTACGCCCAAAAAGCAAGCGCCAAATCACTTGCTTCATATCTTGAAACATCAATTCCGAGATTATTTGTAAAAGCTGTCAATGTTTTATCGTTTGACGTAAACTCAATGTAGCCCATTCCTGCACCGGGAGCATCATTTTCATCGGTAGTTCCTACTGTAACAAGACCGTTATCAGATGTCATACCGCCGGCAAAATTTGAAGTGTCTTCGCCGTTGCGTAATGTCCATTCATCCTTAATTGTTGAAGGCATTTTTACCTCTGCCTCAACAGAAGCAGGAGCAGACTTAAGAGCATTATCAAGCTTAAGATATGCACTGTCTCCTCCAAAATTGATTTCTCCCG
>DKDS01000013.1:30201-30907 GCA_002451855.1 Ruminococcaceae bacterium UBA6842
CCGCCACAGAAAGTGTGGTCAATGCCGCCGCACATAAAACCGCAAGTGCGCGTTTAAAGTTTTTTCTCATAATTGCCATCCTTTCAAAAAGTAGTTGATATTTTTCGGTTAAAAACCGAGCATCCAAATACAGATATATTTTACAATATTTTGTGAAAATTTAATATAATAAAATAAGCAAAAAATATGCTATATTAAGCATTGCTCAGGCTTATAAACCGTATTTTGTTTTTAAGAGGAAAAACAAACCAACATATCCATATTTCCCGAGCAGGAAAGCTTTTTCTCCGTAAACGGTATAAAAAAGCGATCGCCGATTTTTGCTGCTTGTCCGTTTATCGTTCCCTCTCCGTTTGTTATAAGCACGATACCGTAATCGGAAACGGCAAATTCATTTTCACCGGATACGGTAAGCTTTTCGAGCCTGAATTTATCGGTCACATCGCTGCCGACCAAAAGCTCGCGGCCGTTTTCAAGAAATTTGGGACTTAAAAAGTATTTTTCTTTAATTTCGGCTCTTTCCATACCGTCGTAATTAAAGCAGTCGAACATTTTTTCAAATCCGAGCCCGCCGTGAAGCTTTACATCGGGCAGCTTTACGCCCGACGGCGTTACACGCTCGGTGACTGCCATAAGGTCCGTCGGCTCCTGCAGCTCTGCTATAAAGCAATCGGCTCCTATCGCGTGGGGTACTCCGCCCGCTATG
>DKDS01000013.1:30959-47626 GCA_002451855.1 Ruminococcaceae bacterium UBA6842
CATCGAAGCAGTGCAGGCAATCAAGCATTGCTTTTATATCCTGCTTATAAAACAGCTCTTTCCAATATTCCTTTGTAATATCGGGCTTAAAGCCCAAATAAACGGTTCCGCCGCCGTTCAGCACATACCAGCATTCTGTTTTCCCGTAGTCGCTGTTGAAATACTTTTTCGCAAATTCAACCGTGGGATGCACCTGAATAACAAGCCGCTCGGCGGAATCAAGCATTTTAAACAGAAGCTTCATTCTGTCGTCGCTGCCTAGCATTTCGCTTTTGTTTTCGGCAATAATATCGGCAAGGTATTTACCGTCTTCGGTTTTGCTTAAGCCCTCGCCCTTCACTTCGTGACCAGGGTTAAACGCTTCGGTAACGGACGCCAGCCAATCCTCGGGGTATCTTGTTATACTCGGCTTTAGAACGCCGGTAACACGGTCTATATTTTTGCCGCCGTAATATGTACGGTAAACGCGGGTGGTGGTAAGCTTATAAAGCATTTAAGACTCCTCCCCCAAATCACTAAGCAGTGTTTTGATTTCATACGGCTTTAAAGCTATTTCCGCCTTTGCCGTATTTTCGGCTGTAACTGCCGTTGTATTTTCATATAAGTCGGTCTCTGACACTGCCTTGACCTTACTTTGGAATGTAACGGTAAACTTGCTTTCGGTATTTTCGGCATTGAATACTCTTAAGATTATTCCGCTGCCCTTTTCCGCAGGCTTTACAATGCTTACGCACACATTCCCGTCAACGCTCATAATACCTTGATTTGAATTGATGGAAACATCATCGCCGCAGCGTGTAAACACGGATATTTCCTTGCGGAAACCGTATTTTCTGATATTTAAAAGCTCGTTTTTGGCTGTCTTACCGTTCATGGGCACCAGCGCATACTTAAATTTAAGCGGACCCTGCAGCTGACACTCGACAGAGGAATTAACCATATGCACCCTGCCGTGACTGCGGAACATTATTACCGAAATTGTACTGTCCTTATCCGCCAGAACGCCTGCCTGATGAAAGCCGCCGGCGCCTACAAAGGCAAGTCCCGCGCCGTTTTCATCGGTTTTGTATATAATATTGTCAAAGTGCTTTTCGTACTGCTCCTGCTCGTACCACTTGCGCTTTTCGGGGTCCGCTCCCACATTCCTTTCGGCAAAGTAAAACGCCTGAGCGGCAACATATTTATCGCCTTTTATATTTGTGGGAAGCATCAGCTTTAAGCGGTGATCCTTTACATTATT
Organism: Ruminococcaceae bacterium UBA6842; assembly: GCA_002451855.1. Classification (GTDB taxonomy): domain Bacteria; phylum Bacillota; class Clostridia; order Oscillospirales; family Acutalibacteraceae; genus UBA737. The sequence continues at coordinate 32,200 of DKDS01000013.1, forward strand.
GTCGATTGCCGTTTCAATGTATACATTGCCCGAATCGCGCCTTAAAGTGATTTTCGATACTATCTTAAAATCCTTTAAGCGTTCGCTTCGGTTATACGCCGCATAATCCATACATTCGGGCAGTGACATAGTTTTTGTTATACGGAATACGGTTTCAACACTGCCGCTTGCCAGCTTTTCAAGCCTGCAATCCGAAAAACGGGAGGTTATAACGGAATCGCTGTTTGCCGCATTCTCGTGGAACCAACCGTTTCCGGCTTCTGAATCATCAAGAAAATAATGCAGCTTTTCATATTTTTTGCCGGTAAGCTTATCGAAAAGGCTGAGCGTTCCGTCCTGCATAATTTCAAGGCGGACATATGCGTTTTCAGCCCAGTTATCGCCGCTTTGCATACCGTTTTCGTTTCTTACAACGCCCTTTGCCGGAACCACCTTAAACTCGGTCATTCCAAGCTCTGTAAGCTCGGCTTCAAATGCTACCGTATACCTGTCGACGCATGGCTTATCCTGAGAAATATTCTGCTTGTTTGTAATTCTGTCTCTTTCGATATTAAGTATCTGATAATCTATACAATTATTGTCCTTGTCGAGAATCCAAAACATATTTCTCGGCTGATAGGGAGCGTGCCCCGCAAAGCGAGAGGGGTAGTCCTTATCAAAATCAATATCTGCCGTTATTACCTGTTTCCTTTTATAAGGAGCGGGATTAAATATTTCAAGCAGATAATTCCTGCCCTTTTTATATGCGGTTCTGCCGATTTTATATATAAAATCACGCTTTACGGCGTCCGCAATTTCCCGAACCTGATCAAAGCGGTAATACATATCCTTATGAACCTGATCTGCCGAGCAGCCGCATATATTATCGTGCGGATGAGTTTTTAACAGCTCCTTATAAGCCGCGCGCAAAAACTCTTTTCTTATAGGTACACCGGCGAAATTACCGTACACGGTTATCGGGGATACCTCGTTTTCAAGCAGAGCCTGACAGCTGTCGTTATACTCCTTAAGAGGGTAATAGCTTGAAATAGAATCCGTTACCACGCGCATATCGCCTGACTGCGCGGTCTGTATAAGCTCGCCGCAAAACTCCGGCAGATTTTTTTCGGCCGCCGCAATATCGTCATAAGCCTTATCAAAGCCGTCGAATATAAGCTCTATACCGTCAAGCTTTTTTACACGGGCTACAAAATCAAGCATTTCGTCGCTCAGATTTGCGTGGTCGTCGGTAACATTAAGAAGTATTACGCCGCAGCCGCTTTTTTCAAGCTCGGATTCAATGTAATTCTTAACATATTCGTCCTTTTCCGACTCGCTTTTATCGCCTGCCGAAATAAACCGCAGATACTTTCTGTAAGCGGCGGAATAATTGTACTTATAACCGAAGCACTTACTGCCGTCGGGCGCTTTCCACACAAAATTTCTGAATGTGTTTTCATCCGCACCCATTCCCCTGCCCAAATAAGCCATTTTAATTCCAAGCTTATTAAGCAGTTGGGGAAACTGCGCTATATGGCCGAATATATCATTGATATATCCGTAGCGAAACGGTTCTGTATTAAAATCGTCGCATATGCGTTTGCCCTGTTGAAAATTGCGTATCAGGCTCTCGCCCGAAACCAGCCATTCGTCCGGCATAACATACCACGGACCGATTTTAATACTGCCGTTTTCAATTTGCTTAGCAAGCTCGCAGCGGTTCTCCGGCACAATATCGAGATAATCTTCGGTAACTATCGTTTGTCCGTCAAAAACAAAGCTTTCGATGTTCTGTTTGGACTTTACCTCCGATATTATTTTATCGGTCACTCCTATCAGCTCATATCTGAACGCCTGAAACGGATTGTACCACTCTCTGTCCCAATGTGTGCTTAGCTGTATATAAACCTTTTTCACAAATTCACCCTTCTTATTGCCTTTATTCAAAAGCCGTTAATCCTTTGTTACATAAATATTGTCAAGTATAATAACCGCATCCTTTGACGGCTTCTGAGTATTAAATGAAAAATGCTTAATGGCGTCGGTCTTCGGCTCACGCCTGAACGCCGAGGTATAGAACGGCAGTTCAATTTCATTCCAACCGGCGGTAAATTCATACTTTTGCATATACCAATAAATCGATCCCTCGTCAATATCTCCCGAGCTTGTAAAATAGAAATATACGGCTCCGTTAAGAAGGTCCGGATTGTTAATGTACATTGAAATGTGAATTTTTCCGCTTTCTGCCACATAAGGCGATATATCAATGGGATTTTTAAGTATAAACGACGCCGACTGAGAGCCTACGACCCTCATAGCTCCGCTGCCTTCCACATGCTCGGCTTCCTTTACGGTAACCTCTAAATTCTTCACCTCGGAGAATATATTTACCGTATTGCAGCTTGCAATCATCCTGCCGTTTTCCGCCGCTGTTTCACGGTAGCCGTCCTTGGGCTGCTGCGTTTCATCCTTTGAGTCCGCCTGATCCGATGAATTTGAATTGTCGGCGGTCTGCTCTGCCTTTTTGGTTACGCATATATCGTCTATAATAACATCAAGGCTTCCCTTTTTCGTATCAAGATTAGGGGAATACAAACGGAAGAAATTAATTTCGGTATAATCTATTTTACCTGTCTTAATGCCGTTCGGAATTGAAAGGTAAATTTCATTCCAGCCCTCTTTTATGCTTGAAAGCTCTATTTCCCACTGTAATTCCTCGGCGTCCGAAAGACCCGCGCTTGAAATTTCAAAGAAAAGGTTTTTTACAAAATTGTTTTTACTTGCCACATAGAGTGAAAAATGAATATATCCGCCCTTTAACGGTGAAATATCAACCGCCTGCTTCAGCTTTGCTTTAAAGAAAATAGGCGAGGTCGAAGAGTTCAAAAACGCGCCCTTTCCCTGCTTATACATTCCCTCGTCGGTGACAAGCTGTATATTTTCCTGTTCCTCAAACTTATCAATACTGTCGCAGTCGGAAATGTAAATTCTGTCCGAAGAATCTTCGGCGGTTGTATCGCCCGAGCCTGAAGCGTCGTTATTATTATCCTCGTCCTGATTACTGCTTACACTGCTGCTGTCGGCATTTTTACCCGGCTTGCCGCCGTTTTGTATTTTTACTACCGCAATAGCGGCTCCGGCTGTAATTGCAATTACAAGAATAACGCCTAAAAGTATAACCGATATCTGTTTTTTATTAAGCTTACCCTTCATCAGCTCAGTCCTCCGGCCACAATTTCATTTTCTTCAAGATCAGCCTCATAAAATGTCATACGGTTGTAAAGCATAACGCTTCCGTTTGAATTATCGCAGGAATGTCCGTTAAATCTCAAAAGATTTATAACTGCCATATTTCCGCCGCTGTTGACAATCTCCGCCGCAAGAGCGTTAAGGTTGTCGGCGCCGCAGTTTACGGCAACCGTATTCTTTGAATTTTTGTTTACGATAAGATTTTTGCAGGCATATCCGAAGAGATCGTATATAGTCTCGTTTTCGGCGTTTTCCACAATAAGATGCTGAAGATATTTTCTTGTAATCGGGTTGGCTATCTGCACCAATCCTCTGTTTGCCTCGGTCCAGTTAACCAAACCCGGAGCCTTAGTTCTGCCTATCATGGTAGGATTATGCAGACAACCCCTTATAATGCCGTTTTTACCGCCCACTCGGTAGGTATTATAATAGCAACAGGTATAATTTCCTCTCAGATAGTGGTTATCGCAATTTCTGAAATCAACACCGTATGCCGATGCGGCAATAAAGGTATTCACCACATAAACGCCGCTTCCGTTTCCTCTTACCGTGTAGGTAGTGTTAAGATTTTCGTCGTTGCCGCCGTTCTCGGGGTACAGAATACGGATGCCGCTCAAGCCCGCGTTTTTACCGTTTAAGGTTATAAACGCTTTATCGGTTTCGGAATTATAAGAAGCCTCGTCTCCGTAGTAGCACATAAAACGGGTTCCCTTAATATCTTCCTTGTTTATTTCACGCTGGGAGACTGCCGAGGTACCTCTGAGCTCTACGCCTGCCGGAACGGTTATCGGATTGTCAAGCCGGTATGTACCGCCCGGTACATACACTATACCTCCGCCCATTTCGCCTGCTTTATTAAGGGCCGACTGAAGTTCTGAGCTTACATCGGTTGTAGTACCCCTTATAAGCTTCGCAACAATTAAATTTTCCTTCGGCTTTGCGTGATAAGCCGTATAATCAATTGTGTACTTGCTTAAATTGGCAATATTCTGTTCAATCGTTCCGTCACGGGTTTCTTCAATATCTCCGGTGACCTTTACATCCGTGGTTCTGATCATTCCGACCCACTCGTTGATTATTCCGCCCTCTATATTACTCCTTGCCATAACCATGCCCCAGTCCTCATCTATACCCTGAGCCAACAGTCCTATTTCGCAATTTGTAATATTAACGTCAATAAGGGAACCGGCAAAATTAATTCTGTATCCGGGAATTATTTTTATCCCTATTTGATATCCGTCAACAGCTATATCGCCGAATGTTGTCCACTCAAGGTCGCTTATTATAAGACCGACGGCGTTTTTCTTGACATAGCTGTCTATTTCATTATCGACAGGAGCGTTCATATACTCGGCCGAAGCCTCTTTCCAGTATTTTGAGCTTATTTTTACGCTCTCAACCGTGCCGACATCGGACTGATTGTTAAGCTCCATACCGCTCTTTAAAAATGTACCCTTAAAGTTATCGATAATAAGTATTTCGTGCGGTACCTCAACCGAAGTTCCTATACCTCTGTATCCGTTGATTACAGTTATATCCCTGATGGTTATAACCTGACTTGTGTTAGCGACATAAAAGGTAAACGGATACGGCAGAACCTCATAAAGAGTTTGGAAAGGATAGTACACGGTTATTCCCACTACTCCCGACGAATCATAGAGAGTAAAGGCTCCGCCCGTATTTTCCTCGCTTGAATCCATCCAGACGCTGAACACGGTTCCGTATTCCTTGCCGACATCGGGATCCTGCCAGTCTCCCCTGAGCGTTACGCCCTGAGGAATGACGATAGTGTCCGTTATCGCATAATTACCCGCCGGTAAAAATACCGTTCCTCCGCCGTCGTAATAGCAGTCGTACAGTGCCTGCTGTATTCCGTCTGTACTGTCGGCAGCGCCCGTGGAATCAACCGCATAGCCCATTTCGGTAGGAACTATATCCGCTACGATAATATCCTTTGTCTCGTATTTTGTTTTTACTATACGGGGGCTTGTTTCTCCTGTTTGAGTTCCGGCAGGCGGGAATTTTTCCCTTGGATCGTTAAGATCCTTCCAATCCTTCATTACATCGATTTTCTTGGTCTGACCGACCGAGGGCGTAAGCCCGGAAGAATCGTTGCCGGTATTACCGCCCTTTCGGCAAGAAACACAAAACAGTGCCGTACTTACAATTAAAACGGTAGCTAAAGCTCTTTTTATCTTCATAGCCGATATTCCTTTATCAATAATAGCATAAAAGCTCATATTAGGCTTCTTCTTCGCCGTTGCCGCGTTTTAACACAATAATGATTACAACCACTATAATTATTATCGCGACTGCGGCAATTCCGACAATCAACAGTATCGTACCCGTCTGCGAAGTATCGCTGTCGGTCTTATCCTGATTTGACTTGTTTGAGCTGACAGCGGATCCTTTGGAATTTCCGCTGCCCTTGTCTAAAACAAGCTGACCCGCAAGGGTTATATCCTTTTTGGCGACAATACCGTCGCAATACTCAAGGAATGCCCCTCCGTTTTGGTGAAACGCAAGTGAAAACGGCAATTCCATTCCGCTTGTCAGTTCTTTTACATCCTTTGAAATTTGCTCAATGCCTATCGCGATTTCATAAACGGTCTTGTTACCGTCGCGGGTAATGATATAATCCTTGCCCTCGCCGCCCTGCATTGAGAAGGTTCCCGCGCACTGCGGCGCGTCTGCCATACTTTTTCCGGTTATGCTGTTGCAGGCAAAATTCAATTCGTTTCTTTTTGTTCCCGCAGTAGCCGAAATTTGTATTTGCAGGCAATCCCCGTTCCAAATATCGCCGGTTTTAATAGTCTCATTTACATGGTTTTCGTATTCCGCGACTGCCGCTATATAAATATGCGTGCTGTCGTAGCCGAGGTAAATATCGGCTGTAAAGTCCTCTAACGAAACATTATCCTTTTTGATAATGTTGATATTGGGCTCGCCCTCCTTTACCGTAAATACAGGCTTACCCCATTCTTCCTCGCTTACCTTGCCGTCAATTTTAGGGGCTGAAGAAAAGCTCTTTATCGTATTGCTTACTTCCGCCGCATTTGCCGGAACAGACTTAAATATACCTAATGCCAATATCGCCGTTACCGCAAAGGCGGTAATTTTATAAGCTGTTCTTTTAACGGTAATATTCATAATTCCGTACCCCCTATCACTTGCTTAAATTGTCCTTGAACTCCTGAAGCGCAATAGTTATAGCATCCTTATATGAGGTAATTCCCGAAACAACATCCGAGAACTTGTCGTTTACGCAGGCGTCGATCATTACCGAATAAGGCTTTAAGATAGTGCTGTTGACACCGCGCAATATATCAAGCAATTCATATTTCTTTTCGGCGTTGATATATTTCCTGAGCATTTCGGAATCCTCGTCAAAGCGGTATAAAACATCTTCGAATTCCTCAAGTCCCAAATCTGTATATGACTGGTATCTTCTTGCAAGCGCAGTTATGATTATACCGGCCTCATAGGTGTTTTCGTTGGTATTCGGGATACTGTAAATCTTTGTGTTATGGTTTATATACGATTTATAGGTGTCCTGCTCCTTGTTCCACTTAGGAAGCGGCAAAATACCGAAATCGTTTTCCATATCCTTAAGCTCTTCTCTGTTTGTGTTGATACGGCACATAAATAAGGATTTGCCCTGTGTGAACATATCCATTACGCCCTGATTTTCACGCTTGTACAAAACATTCTCGTTCTGGAAGAACTTTGTTATAAATGTAAGCTTTTCAGCCGACTGTGCGTCAAGGCACGAAAGATATATATTGCCGTTTTCGTCTACATCGTAGAACTTACCGTCCATACCGGCAAACATAGCGCTCATAAGGTCGCCGCTTCCCGCAACAACGCCCCATCTGTCGCTTTCCGAGTCTATAATTCCGTTTCCGTCGTAATCACGGGTTGCCTTGTGAGCATACTCAAGCAGCTTATCCCAAGTCCATTCGCCGTCGCGAACCAGCTGATACGGATCCGGAAGACCGAGTTCTTCCCATATAGCGGCATTGTAGTACATTATCATCTGAGTATATAAGTGCGCGTCGAAATCGGCACTGAACGCATATGTACCGCCGTTTATTGTGGTAAGGTTAACAATTTGCTGATTAAAATAATCCTGCTTTAAGTCAAGCGTTTCAATCTTAGACAAATCCGCAAGGAGATTGCCGCCGAGCAGCTGTCCGTATGCCCACTCGGTAGTACCTATAAGGTCGGCAAATTTATTTCCCGACATAATAGCCGGCTGAGCCTTTGAAAACAGAGATTTTGCGTCAACGCTTTCAACCTCAATGGTGCAGTTAAATTTTTTCTCGACATCTTCGAGAATATCAATACTAAGCTGTTTTCTTGTATCATCGACAGTATCGGGTTTCCAAACATCGGTATTGAAATCGACGATTTTAAATTTATATCCCTTTAAATCTACGGCTTTTTCGTCTTTTATGTATTCTTCAAAAACCTTTTTGCCGCTTTTGCCGCCCGAGCTTCCGCCGCCGGATTTTCCGCAGCCTGCGGTGCCGAGCATTACCAATGACGCCAAACCGAGTGATAACAATTTTAACGCTTTGTTTTTCATATTAATCTCCTTTTCTTATGTTTGTGATTGTTTTTGCGGTGATTTTTTATCAAAGCCTTAAAAGGCTTTAGAACCATACTGAATATCAGCCCGTAACGCCGCTTCTCTCAATTCCCGCGATCAGCTTTCTCTGACCGAAGAGATAAAGAATGACAAGCGGCAGTATAGCCAATATAACCGCCGTATTTATTATTACGGTCTCATAGAAGTTTCCGCTTCCCTGCTGCTGTATTCCGCTTATTGAGAATATAGCGGTTGAAAGCACGGCGTCGGATTTTAAAAACAGGTTTGTGTAGAAGGTGTCCGTCCATTGCCAGCAGAACGATAAAAGAAATACTGTAACCATCATAGGAACGGATACCGGCAAAACTATTTTAAAGAATGTTTTAAAGGTACTGCAGCCGTCAATAAACGCCGCTTCCTCCAGCTCCTCGGGTATACCCTTGTAGAACTGTCTTAAAAGGAAAATATAAATTCCGTTTTTAAACGCCATTCCCGTGCATGACAGGATAATAAACGGAAGAACGCCGCCGGCGGTGTCCAGTAAATTTATTTGTTTTCCGGTAATCAGATTTACAATGCCGAATACATCATAAAACCTGAATTTCAAATACATCGGCAGCATTATAACCTGCGGCGGAACAAGAACGGTTGCGAGAACCATTCCCATACCGATTTTCCCCATCTTCTTTTTCATTTTTGCCAAGGCATAACCGGTCATTGCCGCCACAAAGGTCTGAGGTATGGCGCAAAGCAACGAAAGTCCCAGAGTTCTGAGCCCCGTAGAACCGAATTTTATTGCCTGCATAACAAATTTATAGTTGTCAAGCGTCGGCTTTCTGGGAATAAAATTAACGGTTCTGTCGTACATATCCTCCACGCTCATAAACGAGGCGGAGATTTTGCTTATGAACGGGAACAGAATTATAAACGATACCAATATAAGCAAAACATAGCAGAATAAAGAGGTGACAAATGATGCCGACTTACTTTTTATCGCAATTTTATCGGGTTTATTAAGCTTTTTCATTTAACTATTCCTCCTAATCCTTTTGCTGATAATATGTGTATCTGCTTATAACCAGGAAAAACAGTGTTATAATGATTGCGTTTACCAAGAAATACACCCACGCCATAGCCGACGCAACGCCCATCTTGCTTGCGCTGAAGCTCAGCTCTTGAATTTGTTGCATAATTACATTTGAGGAGCTTGTCATCGAGTCGATTATTATGTAAATGACATTCACAAGTATAATCGGGCTTATCATCGGGAAGGTAATCAGCCAAAACGCTTCCCAGCGGCTCGTGCCGTCAATATCCGCCGCTTCATATATTGCGGGATTTATAGACTGTATAGCCGCCAAAAAGATAAGAATAGGCACGCCCGAAATATTAACAATATTGAATATTCCGTCAACTGCCGAAACAACAAAGTCCGAAAGCTCCTGACTGAAGCTCAGTTCAAGCAATACATCGCTTATCTCCTTTGAGCTTATAAGACCGTTCGCCACATGGGAAACGGTTTCATCAACGCCCATAGTAGTCCACTGTGAGGAAAACACCGCGGCATATTCATCGGCTTTTGTAACAAAGCCTGTTGCCAAAATTACGGGAATGAAGAAAATAGCGCGGAATGCCGCACGGCATTTAAGATTTGTATTCAACACAACCGCAATCATCAAGCTGAAAAGAGTAGCGACTATTACATCTCTTAACATCGACAGCGTAGAGCTTCTCAGGTTGTTCACAAAATCAGGATCGGAGAAGAATGAGAATTTATAGTTTTTAAATCCTGTAAAATCAAGCGAAAAACCCTTAGTACCGAGCATTTTAACATCGCAAAAGCTGAATTTAAGAGAGTTGAAGCAAATTCCTAAAAACAGCAGAAAGAAACCGATTAAGAAGGGTATCAGAAATACCAAATAGGTTCTTTGCTTTTTTAATTCGTATGAAGCTTTTCTTTTAACCTTATTCATGTATCTCGCCCCCTCTAACCGTTTTTAACCTTTAAATAGCTGCGTGACGGAACAACAGCTCCGCTTTCCGTAACGGCGTCATTTGCTCCGTAGTTCACATAAAATACCGTTCCGTCCTCATATTCGGTACGATATAAATTATCGTCCAGTTTTTTATGAGATTTCATTTCCTTATCGTTAAGACCGTCATATGCCTCTTTCCACTTTGCGGCATATTCCTTGGCTTTTTCCTTTACTACATCCCACTTAACCGAATAGTAGTAGGACATTGAGGTTTTGTTGAGCAGCTCGGTATTGTCGGCGGCAACCGTGAAGAGCGGTGCCGAACCGTATTCTATGCATTTAAGGAACATTTCCTCATACTCACCCGTAAGGTTTAAAGCCGTGCCGGAATACTGAATATATCCGTGCAGAACAAGTTGCATAAAGGGTATACTCGCGTCCTCCTGTGTATACGCGCTGTTATACATCGGAACATTTGTTAAATCGGACGCATACTTAAGGGTATAAGCGTTACCGCCGTCAAGCATAAGCTTATAATCGGAGAAACGGCTCTCGAGATTTTCAACAACCGTATTCATTGCGGTTTCCCTGTTCACAGCCTTGCTCTTGCGAAACTCCGAATAAAGCATGTTTCCCATACTGCCTACGGAAATACCCGAAAGACCGAGCTTATCGTATTTTGCAAAAAATTCCTTTATGTATTTGTTGTAATAATAAGGAGAAACCGAATAATTCAGATACTGAAATTCCGCAAAATTCGTAAATCCCTGCGGATTCATTAAATAAAGGTTTTCCTTTCTTATGCTTCTTGCGCTCTGGGCGGAACTTCTGTAACCGTCAAAAAATCCGTCCTTGCATACCATAAAGAAGTCAGCGTCGGGATACAAAGAGCCGTTATTCTGTGTGACGGCTTTTTCAAGCTTTTCAAGCCCGTTTTTACCGCCGAGTGATTTTACTACATTAGCCTTGTTGAAAACAGAATAATACAATCCGTTATTCGCCCAGCCCTTATACTTAAGTTTTATGTTCAGATCCGCGGCGTCGGAAAGCTCCGATATAATATCCTCTGCCTGTGAAAAGGTCGTCAAAGCGACCGATTCGGTATAAGGTATTCCGAATTTTGTACTTGTTTTTTCAATGGCGCCCAGAGCTTCAAGATAAAATCCCGCTTTGCTGTTGTCGGATTTTTTCAAAATTCCGTTCTTGCAAAGATAAGAGCGGTAAGCCTCCGCCATTCCGACATAATCCGATTTTTCGCCGGTAAGAAAGTTATACTTAACCGAATAATCGCCCTTATAGCTGTTTGTGTCGTGGTAGGTATAAAGACCCTTGATTTTTGTACTGTCGGTATAGTTTACGGTGTACGACGCCTCATAAGTGAACTGCGGATACACCGTTTCATATGAGGATATGATGCTGCCGCTTTCGCTTATAATATTCGCCATTGCACTGCCGTCTTCAATAACAGCCAAAAACGCTTTGTTATTTTCCTTATTGCCATATACCGGAAGATGTATTTGCTGTGAAAGACTGTTCATACTGTAATCAAATGACAGTGAATAATCCATTCCGTAAACGGTGCTTGTTGTGTGCAAAAGCGTTTTTGAGCCGTCGGTGTTATAGTTTATAAGAGCGCCCGAGCCGTCGGGAACGAACAAATACCCGTTGTTTTCACTTTTGCCGGCACCGAAATATTTAAGCAGCTGAAGCGATCCCAGATAATACTGTTTATCGTCATACGAAATTTTATCGGAGGGAACGGTTATTTTAAGTCCGCCGTCCGTAAGCTCAACATATAACGAAATGTTAAACAGCGCGGAGTTGGTCTTTTCTTCCTTTGAGCCTGACAGTTCCGCATCTGCGTCCATATCCTCCAAGGTATAATCCGTTTTTTCGATTATTGCTTCAAGAAGCTTCTTTTCACGGTCCGTAGTGTCTCTTAAAATATAAAAATCGTTATTTTTAAGACCCGGAACATCAGCCAAATATTTATCCTTGACGCCGTCCGAAATACTGTCGTCCGAAAGACTTACCTTTGTGTAGTAGGTATTAAGTCTTTTTGCCTCTCTGTCACTGACCTTCGGCAAAATCAGCTTTTCGAATTTTGAAACCTCAATGGCGTCGGGCGCCAGTATCTTTTCCTCTACTCTGCCTATTTGCATATGTATCGCAAAGCCGTCATCCAGTTTTTCAATTTGATACTGGTCTTTAAGGGTACAGTCGCTGTAACTGTTCATCGTACCCTCGGTGGCTTTTACATCATAATAGGTCAGGGTTAAAAGTGACTGCAGCTCTGCCTTTGCGTCACTGCCTGCCCTCGTGTCCTTTGAAAAATCATAGGGGTTCGAAAGCCAAATCTCTCCGCTTTGCTTGTCAACCACCGCAAATTCGGCAAATTCGGGGTCTAAATACAGCATTAAAGCATTATTTTCGGCAACAAGCTGCATATCGGCTATGCGAAGCTGTGCGCTCGCATAATTGCCCTTTTTGCCCTGCTCTTCCTCGGAAAGATTTTTATATCCCTTTTTTTCAATGTACGAGCCGCTTTTGAGATTGACAGATTTATTGTTTTTCGAATTGCTCTCATTATTTTCGGTTGAGCAGCCTGCAGTTCCGAGCAAGGAAACAATAACCAAAAGCACAGCCGTAACATAAACGGTTAATTTTTTAATAAAATTATTCATTCTGTTATTGCCCCTTTCTACATTCTCAAAACAGCTTCTTCGTACAGCGCGACAAAGAATTCAATAAGCTTTTGACCCACTGTCGCGAATAACAGCGCCAAAAACAGCATAACGCCCATACCTACTATCGAAAACGCTATCATAAGCGTATTTTTACCGAACTGATAGTCGTGAATGGTCATACAGCCGGAGAAGATTAAAGCAACCATCCATACATAACCCACATAGGTGATGAATGTAATGAAATCCTGTTCGGCAAGCACCATACAATTACTCATTAAGGTTGTTATGATATTGGTAAATATCAAAGGAACCATAGAGTAGCAGGTCATAATATATATGTCCTTCATCTTTCCTTTTCCCTCGAAAAGGGTGGTAAGACCCCAGCTTGCGGCGCACCAAAGAACAAGCGGCAGCAGCACTGTTAAAAGAACCATCGGTATATTTATCTGCTCAACGGCGACCGTTCTGAAAAGATAACCGGTTGCCACTTCCTTATAACAAAACGTAAGAAGAACTATTGCTAAAATTACATTTGCCGAGCGGACGGTTCCCCGCTGTTGGGTTTTAATCTCCCAAAATCCGTCAAACGGGTGATATATAGTTCTGTATGAATATAACAGTTGGCTTTTGAGCGAATGTTTACAGCCCGATTCGTACAGCTTTTTATTTTCCTTGTTCACCCATTTTTTATAAAACAGCAGGAGAACTATTACAACAATCGCAATGCCTATAACCAAAAAGAAGTTGTGCTTTACAAAATCCGTTCTTATGTATTGGAAGGCTTTTGAATAGCCGTCCTTTTCATCGGCGTTTTTGTAATACTTCATTGCCTCGCTGTAATAACCGTTACGCAAATAGTTATTGCCCATTGCCTTGTAGGCAAGCTCGAAATTTTGATTTCGGTCAAGAACCGTATTCCAATATTCCTTGGATTTTTCAAAATCCTTTTCATCATCGGAAACAAGGGCATTCTGTATAGCGGCGGCATAATCGGTCATTCCGTAAAGGACTACCGTGCCGTCGGCAGAATCAAGCGCTATAATATCGTCGCCGAGATAAGCCACCGCTGCCGCCAAGGTCATACAGCCGTTTTGTGTACCGGCGCCGCCGAACGCGTAAAGAAGATTTCCGTGAGAATCATAAGTGAAAATACGGTTTCTCAGATTATCAAGCAGTGAGTATACGCCGTTATCCTTAACCGCAACATCAACAAGACTTGAAACCTCCAAAAGATCTCCGCCCGGCGCATATTTGCCCTGCCTTGTAAGGACATCACTGCCGCTCGGGTTCAATCTTTTAATAGAAGCGTTTGCGCTTGATTTGGATGTCATATAATTTTTTCTTTGATAAACGGTAAGGGAATTTGAAGTCAGCCAAACAAAATCCTTATCATCTATTACCATACTGTTGTACGTGCGCGGAATTGTTTTTGCAATACGGCTTTTCTGCTCCTTTGTCATAAAAAGAGTTTTGAACCAATCAAAAAGCGTTTGCTGAACCTTTTGCGCACCGTAATAGCCGATAAACGTGCCGTCGGGGTTAAGCTCCACTATGCCCTGATTTTCATTTTTAATCATAACATAAATTCTTTCGCTTGAATCCACCGCTATTGATGTGGGGCTGAATACATAATTATCTCCGAGTATCTTGGAATCGGGGCAGCCTATTTGACGGACAAAGGAAGAATTTTCATCAAATTCAACTATTCTGTTATTATCCGTATCGGCAACATACAAATGACCCGCGTTTGTAACATATACCGATGACGGTGCGTTAAAAGTATCGGTTACCGTTTCCGATCCGTCGGTATTTACCGCTGTAAATTCCTTTATAACGGTTTTAAGGGTGAAATCGGAGTTGAGAATAATTATTCTGTTGTTGCCCTTATCGGTTATGTATATCTGCTTTTGTTTATCTACAAACAAATCTGACGGGTTCTTAAGACTGTCAAGCCCCATAGCCTTACCGTCATACTCATTAATGAACTTATATGCTTCGGGACTGTTAACCGCGTTTCCCTCGGAATCAAAAGTATATGTAGTAAAGGTATCCGTCTGTTCTTCGGCAAAAACAGGTAAATTTGAGAAAAGCATCGCACATACGAAGAGCAATATAAATACTTTTTTTAAGCTGTTTTTCGATCTCTTCATTGTCACACCTACTCCTTCATACCCGAAGCACCCATAGTTTCAACCACATTGCGCTGCGTTAAAATGAATACAGTTATCGGAACAAGCATCATAATAACCGCCGCGGCGCTTCCTACGCCGGCTCTTGCTATACCGCCTGCCAAAATCTGAGACATTGCGTAGTTGAATGTTTTAAGCTGCTCTGTTTGTATATAGACCGTTCCGCCTATATTCCACAGATCCTTAAAGCTGAATATAATAAGCGTAAGCCAAGCAGGCTTTACAAGCGGCATAACAAGCTGCCAGAATATTCTGAACTCGCCCGCGCCGTCTATTCTCGCCGCCTCAAGCACCGCGTCGTTTATCATCTGTTCCATAAACTGCTTCATAAGATACAGTCCGAGCGTATAACCGAATGCCGGCAGTATAAGCGCAGCATATGTATCAAGCAGATGAAGCCATGTCATAATCATAAAGTTGGGGATTGCGGTAACGGTTGCGTTGAACATCAATGTTGTAACTATTATGTGGAACATGGTCTTAGAGCCGGGGAATCTGTGCTTTGCAAGCGCATAAGCGCACATAGAAGCTAAAATTACATGACCCGTCGTTCCGACAACCGATACAAAGGCGGTGTTAAACAAGTACCTTGAAAACGGGACTATCGAATCGTTTAAGACCCTGAACAGATCCTTAAAGTTATCGGTTGTGGGGTTTTGCACCAAAAATCTCGGCGGAAAGACCCACAGTTCGTCCAAGGGCTTTAACGAGGATGACACCGTGTAAACCATAGGCAATATCATAAATATTCCCAAA
>DKDS01000054.1 GCA_002451855.1 Ruminococcaceae bacterium UBA6842
GATAAAAAAAGTCAGATACGCCTAAAGCGTATCTGACTTTTTTTATCTTCCGAGAAGCGTATCAAACGTCTCTTTTATATAAGCCGAGGCTGAAATTCCGTTTTTAGCGGGGACATAGAAAATACAATAAGCAAGCACCGCAAGAACCACCAAAAGTATTATAGCGGTTATCAGTATGCCGAGATTGCCGTAAAAAATCGGACGGCGGCCGCCGTAATTATCAGTATCGGTTTTATAATCGGAATCCTCGTCCGAGCCGATTGTATAAAGATTGTTAAAATACTCCGCGTCGTTCTTTTTTATCCTCTGAGGCTCCATATAGAGCTCAGTGCTGTCTTCCGAGTCCGAATAGCTTTCCTTTATGCTCTCGTTGTACGATTTATCGTCTTCCTCGTAAATCATACCGTCCGAAAGCTCTATCTCACCGTTATCGGCGGTCTGCTGTGAAAATGAATTCAACGGAACAGCAGCCTCCTCTTCCTCACCGGTGAAGAACTCCTCAGCTTCTTCGGCAGCTTCATCCTGCACGGCGTCACTCTGCGGCGTCTCAATTTCATCGGCAGCTTCCTCTGACGAAGACGAAATATCAGTTTCTGCGGCATCGGGTAACACTTCAACCTCAGCCGGCGGTACTGCCGCAGGCGCTTCGATAATCGGCATTTCGGAAGCCTGTCTGCTCACGGAGTCGGCTTTTGATTTAAGCTCTATCGCGCACAACTCCTCAATATACGGATGTATCAGCGTATTCATTATCGCCTTGCGTATCTGACGGTTTTCCGAGAGGAATATCATAGTCTGCGGTCCGCTCTCAATAATACAGCCACCGAAAACACCGTCGCCCGTCACAAGCGGAGTGGCTCCGTTTATCACCTTAATTTGTCTGTCATCCGATATTCCGAACTGCTTATTATCAATATCCGCAAGGGGTTTTCCGATAGCATGAGACGCAATCTCGATTATGCCGTTACTGCCGAAAAGCTCGCCCGCTATTATTATGACGCGGCTCCTTGACACAGCGCGCGCCAGCTCATGCACAAAGGTTTTCTTATCAGAAGCCTTGTCTGTAAGCAATCGCATACGGCAGCAGCCGCAAAGATTAAATTCCATCTCAAAGTCTGTATTTGTGCTGTAATATATAATATCAACCTTTAGATTCTGAAACATAAAGAAACCTTCCCCTTCATTTTTAATCGTACGGATATTCAAGCCCGCGCTCGTCATACCAACGCTTCGGATACCTCGGCGAGGCATTGGTGGACGCCTTTGATGTATCAACCGTCTCATTCTCGCCGTTGCGTGTTTCCCTTGCCATAACAACAAATCTTGCGTTATCAAAATCATAATCGCAGGTTATAAGAGTTATGATATTATCACCGTAGGAAACATCAACATCGGTGTTAATGATACTTCTTTCCGCCGCCTCCGAATACCAGCTGTCAAAATCCTCCTCATCGGAAAACTTGTTGCGGTAAATATTATAAACATAACCGTTATCGTCAGCCTTTGAAGCGTTAAGAACAAAAGCGGCATATATTTTGTAGGTGCTTTCGCCGTAAATCGTGGAAAAACGAACAATCGGATTTTGTTTATAAAAGCTCAGTGATTTGTATTTCGTAAGATTTGCAAACATAGAGCCGTTTTTCATATGATGACCGTATATAACAAGGTTTTTATCCCGTTTTTGTGCTGTCAGTGTATTTGAACAATCCAAAAACAGAGCGCCGTATGTGCTTTTCTGTTTATCTTGGTTGTGAGTAAGATAAAATTCATTATCGGAGCTTTGAAAAAAAGGATTATCTATTTTAGTCCCCGGAACGGTTATCCAACCCTTGAAATCGCTGTTGCTTTCGGTCATTATCTCGAACGCCGATTCGGTATCGCTTTCGGTTGAAACCGCGTCGTACCAAGCTGTACGGCTTTTTTCAATAATACTCTCCTGCTTTTTTCCGTAAAGAAAATAATTGGTTAAATAGCCTGCCGAAACAATCAGCACCGCAAGTGACAGCAAGAAAAATATCTTAACAATAATTTGCTTGAAATTATCCCGTTTATTCGGAATATACGAAAGGTATAGCTTATAAAAGAAGTCAGCGGCGGCTCCGCTTTCCTTTGCGTGCTTCATTATTTTACTTCCTTAACAGTATTAATTAGTAGCTCTAAGGCATTTTTAACAGCTTCACTGCGGACATAGTCCCTGTTTACGGGGTCTATATCAAGCTTTTTTACCGCCGTGCCGCCTTTGTCCGACACTGCTATATAAACAAGTCCGGGATTGTGTCCCTCAGAGCCGTCGGGTCCCGCAACCCCCGTTACCGAAACGCCGAAATCGGCGCTTGCCTTTTTTCTGACGCCCTCAGCCATTTCCCTCGCGGCAGCCTCGCTTACCGCACCGAATGTGTCAAGCGTTGTCTTGCTCACCCCGAGCACCTCATTTTTAATACGGCAGGAATAAGAGGTTACCCCCAACTCATAAACAGAGGAAACACCGGGAACGGCGGTAAGGTAAGCCGAAAGCAGACCGCCCGTACAGGACTCCGCCGCCGACACGGTAAGCTTTTTGTCGTTAAGAATTCTTACCGCCTCTGCCGCGGTTTCATAAATCAGATTATTCATAGCAGCTCCGATTAAAACTATTCAACATACGAATAAGCGGTCTCGTTTACCGCCTTTTCAACAAGTCCCTCAACATCAAGGTTCTTTTCCGCTTCCTCGCACGCGGAAAGTGTGGGTCTTGTTTTCGGGTGCTTCGGCGTAAATACGGTACAGCAGTCCTCATAAGGCAGTATCGAGGTTTCAAATGTATCTATTTTGCGTGAGACCGCAACTATATCCTCCTTGTCCGAGCCTATAAGCGGACGGAGAACGGGCATATTGACCACGCTGTCTGTCGTTACCAGCGCAGGAAGCGTCTGGCTTGCCACTTGGCCGAGACTCTCCCCCGTGATAAGCGCAAGACTGCCCCACTTTCTTGCTATACACTCCGATATTCTCATCATCATACGGCGCATTATAAGAGTAAAAAATTCTTCGGGGCAGTTTTTGCCTATTTCGTCCTGAATTTCGGTAAAGGGTACTATTGCAAGATCTATTGCTCCGCTGTATTCGGCGACCTTTTTAAGAAGTGTTCTGACCTTCAGCTCAGCCCTTGGACTGGTATACGGAGGGCTTGCAAAATGTATCGCGTTCAGTCTCAGTCCTCTTTTCGCCATTGTCCAAGCCGCGACCGGACTGTCTATACCGCCGGAAATTAAGATTGAGGCGGTACCTGCCGTTCCTACGGGAAGTCCGCCCGCACCCTTTATCTGCTCACAGTGAATATATGCCGCAAAATCACGGATCTCAACGAAAACTATACGGTCGGGATTATGCACATCCACCCTTAAATGCGGAAATGCCCTGAGCAGCGCCCCGCCTACCTCACGGCTGATTTCAGGCGATGTAAGAGGAAAGCTTTTATCCGCCCTTTTGGACTCAACCTTAAAGGTTTTGATATTTTGCATTACTGTTTTAAGATATTCGGGAGCCGACGAAAGTATGTCCTCAATATTTTTTTCGCATACGCACGCACGGCTGAAACGGGCAATACCGAAGACCTTACTGACAACAGACAGCGCCGCTTCAAAGTCATAGTCCTCCGATACGGGCTCTATATAAATAGCGGATTGAAGATTTCTGATTTTAATTTCGCCCAAGGCTTTCAGTCTGCGCTTCATATTTTTAATCAAAGCGTCCTCGAAATTTCGGCGGTTAAGCCCCTTAAGAGCCAGTTCTCCGTTTTTTATAAGGATAATTTCTTTCATATTTATGCCTTTCTCAGTTGCTTTACCGCCTCGTCAAGCGCGCCGCAAAGCGACTGTATATCTTCTCTTGTATTGTATCTGCTGAAGCTTATTCTGAGCGCGCCGTCAACCCGTTTGCGGTCAAGACCCATTTCATTCAAAACATAGCTGCCGTGACCCTTTGCGCAAGCGCTGCCGCTTGAAACAAATATATTGCGGCTCTCTAAAAAATGGAGCAGTGTTTCCGAACGGTATCCGGGCAGTGAAATATTGAGTATATACGGCAAGCAGTCGTCAGCGGAATTTATAACGGCATAATCTCTTTTTAAAAGCTCGTCCTTTGCAAAGCCGAAAAGCTCTTTCTGCACTTCAAGCTGTTTATTTATATTAGGTAACGCCTTTACCGCACCCTCAAGCCCCATTATAAGCGGCATAGGCTCGGTACCCGAACGCAGACCGCTCTCCTGCCCTCCGCCTGTGATAAACGGATCTATATGAACTCCCTTTTTGCAGTACAAAAAGCCTATTCCCTTAGGGCCGTGTATTTTATGACCGCTGGCTGACATCAAATCGCAGCCGAGCCGTTTTATATTTATCGGCAGCTTGCCGTACGCCTGAACGGCGTCGCAATGAAAAATCGCGTTAGGCGCTATGGTTTTAGTAAGCCTTACCGCTTCCTCTATCGGTTGGATTGCGCCTGTTTCATTGTTAACAAGCATCATACTTACAAGCACGGTATTGCCTGTAAGAGCGTTTTCAAGCGCAGACGGAGCTATTTTACCGTCGTTCTGAGGCTTTAGCCTTACAACCTCAAGTCCCTCGTCCTCAAGCCTTTTAACCGTCTCAAGCACAGAGGGGTGCTCAATAGCGGTGGTAATTACCCTGCCGCCCCTTTTTTTAGCCTTAAGCGCCGAAAGAATTGCGGTATTGTTAGCCTCTGTTCCGCTCCCCGTAAAAATAATTTCATCGGCTCTGGCACCGATAGAATCAGCGACGGTTTCACGGGCGGAATTTAAAGCAATCTCCGCCTCCATACCGAGCCTGTGAAGCGAGGACGGGTTGCCCCAATTTTCGCTTAAGCATTTATTTATACACTCCAAAGCTTCACTGCACGGCTTTGTTGTGGAGCTGTTATCAAGGTAAATAATATCCGCCATATAGCTGCTGCACATCCTAAATACTATATATTGTACATTATACAACATTTTTGTCGAATTAACAATAGCTGTCGCACTATTTTTTTATTACATATAGGAAAAACTTGATAACAGATACATTTTATGATAATATTATACGGTTGAGAGGAGAATTCAAGTGACCGATTTAGAAAGAGAGATAAGCAGACGGCGCACCTTTGCGATAATTTCACATCCGGACGCCGGTAAAACTACCCTTACGGAAAAATTTCTTCTTTACGGCGGAGCGATAAAGACCGCAGGCTCGGTTAAAGGCAAAGCCACCGCAAAGCACGCCGTATCCGATTGGATGGAGCTTGAAAAGCAAAGGGGTATTTCCATAACCTCTTCCGTAATGCAATTTGAATACGAGGGCTACTGCATAAATATACTTGACACTCCGGGACATCAGGACTTCTCGGAGGACACCTACCGCACGCTTATGGCAGCGGACAGCGCGGTAATGGTAATAGACGCCGCAAAGGGTATCGAGGCTCAGACAAGAAAGCTGTTTAAGGTATGCGCTATGCGACACATTCCAATCTTCACATTTATCAACAAGCTTGACCGTGAAGCCCGTGACCCGTTTGAGCTTTTAGACGAGCTTGAAAAGGAATTCGGTATCGGCACTTATCCCGTAAACTGGCCTATCGGCTGCGGTGTCAGCTTTAAGGGCGTTTTCGACAGAGACAAGCGTGAAATACTCGCGTTCAACGAATTCCAC
This sequence comes from Ruminococcaceae bacterium UBA6842, assembly GCA_002451855.1. Taxonomy (GTDB): domain Bacteria; phylum Bacillota; class Clostridia; order Oscillospirales; family Acutalibacteraceae; genus UBA737. Next base: position 5,679 of record DKDS01000054.1, read on the forward strand.
AGAGGTCAGGATAAGCTTAAAGCCACCCCGTGCGATATAACGGATACCGAAAAGCTTGACGAGCTTATAGGCGAATATCAAAGGGCTGAGCTTGTTGACCAAATAGAGCTGCTTGACGGCGCAAGCTATGAGTTCGACATCGAAAAGGTAAGAAAGGGCGAGCTTACCCCTGTTTTTTTCGGCTCTGCGCTTACAAACTTCGGTATTGAGCCTTTCCTTGAAAACTTCCTTAAAATGACTACTCCTCCGCTCCCCCGTATTTCGGAGGGTGAGGAAATAAGCCCCTTTGACGAGCATTTTTCTGCATTTGCCTTTAAAATACAGGCAAATATGAACAAGAACCACCGCGACAGAATAACCTTTTTCCGCATTTGCTCGGGCAAATTTGAAAGAGGCGCCGACTACTACCATGTTCAGGCAGGTAAAACCGTCCGTCTCTCACAGCCGCAGCAAATGATGGCAGAGGAGCGGCAGATAATAAACGAGGCTTATGCCGGCGATATAATCGGCGTTTTCGACCCCGGCATATACTCAATAGGAGATACCGTATGCTCCCCTCAAAAGCATGTAAAATATGAAGGTATACCGACATTCGCACCCGAGCATTTTGCGATGATAGAGCAAAAGGACAGCCTTAAGCGAAAGCAGTTTGTTAAAGGCGTTGAACAGATAGCGCAGGAGGGCGCAATACAGATATTCCGAGAGCCGAATTCCGGTATGGAACGGGTTATCGTAGGTGTTGTCGGTGTCTTACAGCTTGAGGTCCTTGAATACCGTTTAAAAAACGAGTATTCGGTTGATGTAATACGAAACGATTTGCCGTATCAGTATATCCGTTGGGTGAAAAACCGTGATATTGATATTAAAAATCTGAATTTAACCTCCGACACCAAATGGGTGCAGGATTTCAAGGACAATAACATTTTGATTTTCACAAGCGAATGGAATATTAACTGGGCGCTCGATAAAAACGAGGGTCTTGTGCTTGAGGATTTCAGCAAGGAATAAGTAAAAACGGGATTGACCGAAATTCGGTCAATCCCGTTTGTGTCAGTTAGAAGCTGTCGGTTCTTTGATTTTCTTTACCTTGAACTGCTTTACAGCGTAATTGTTTACCTTTGTTTCAAGCTTTCCGGCATATTCCTTAATATCCTTTTCGTACTCGTCGTCTTTAATCAGATGGCGCACGGTCAGATCCAAGGTCTCGGTATAGTAATCGTCAGCCTTAATGTCTTGCTTTACCGCAAGCACAATGCCCGCGTCATCCGCAAGCTCGATAACCTTTACCTCGCCTGTCGCCATTTCCTTAACCGTATCGTATTGGTCGGACTCATAAGCGGTATCCTTAGCGCCTAATATTGAAGCGTACTTATCCTTGGGCTGTTTTTCATCCGATGAAGTATCGGTATCGGTCTCATCCGTAGTTCCGTTATAGTCCTTGTATACCTCTTCGAATGTCTTTTTGCCGCTTTTCAGCTCATCCGCATAAGCGTTGATTTTATTTTTAAGCTCGGTTTTTTCATCGTCCGTTTTGCTTGAAAAGCTTACCTGAAGCATATCGGCAATAATAAAGTTATCATACATCTTTTGCTTTACGGTTTCGGCGTCGATAGCCTTTGTGCCGTCCGCCCCGTAAAGATGCTCAAAGTAAACAGCGGAATAGTAGGAATCGGTCATATAGCTTTTGTAGGTACTCTGGCCGACGCCGTTCGGTTCAAAGTACGAGGAGTAACCGTAGCTGTTCCAGTAATAGTCGGCGTATGTTTCCGCCTGAGTTTTCTCATCCTCGGGTATTTCAAGCTTGTTTTCCTTGCAAAGCGTTTTATAAGCGGCTATTTCCTTAAGCGTTTCAAGCGCGGTATCCTCAACCCAGTCAACAAACTTTTTATCGTCTATCTTTTTTGAATAATAGTCAATATCGGTTGAAGACTCGTCGTCCGAAAGGCTCTCCTTAACCTTTGACTTCGCCTGTGAGTCCGCATTTATAAGCGCGCACATATAGTAAGCCGAGGTAAACTTTACATCCCCGACCGTAACTGCCGTTTCATCCTTCGGGTGGCAGGCTGCCGCGGTTGCGGCGATAACAAACACCGAGGAAACCGCCAATATTTTTTTAAAACAATTCATTTATATTCCTCCAAATAGAGATTAACAAGCTAATTATATACCAAATACTCCGAAAAGTCTACAATAATTTGTAAATTAAAGCGCATTTGCAAGCTCTTCTGTAAGCTCGGACATTTTTTGTCCGTTTTTAAGCCGTATAATATAAGCCGGCTTGCCGATTGCCGAAATGGTAAAGCGGCTGCCGAAATGCTTTGTAAGCTTTTCCACGGTTTCGGACTGAATTGAGTTGATATGAAGAACCGCGCTCTGCGGCGTACCCGTAATTTCGGCGATTTTTGCCTGTGCCGCCTTGCTTCTGAGCATCGCAATGTCTATTAGCCCCATAACAGGCACCGGCGGCTCGCCGAAGCGGTCGCACAGCTCGTCTATAACATCGCTTGCGTCATCGTCCGTTCTTATTGCGGCAATTCTTTTATAAATTCCGAGCCTTGCGGGAAGCGCCTCAATATAGCTTTCGGGTATAAACGCCGAAACATTAAGGTCAACGGTACACGGAATATCGTCCTCGGGCGGTTTTCCGTTTTCTTCGTTTACCGCCTCGCTTAAAAGCTTTAAGTACATATCGTACCCCACGGACTCCATATTCCCGTGTTGGTCTCCGCCCAAAATACTGCCGGCGCCCCTTATTTCAAGGTCGCGCATTGCTATTTTAAAGCCGGAGCCGAATTCCGTAAACTCCCTTATAGCCTCAAGCCGTTTTGACGCCACATCGGAAAGCTGACTGTTTTGCCTGAAGCAAAAATATGCGTATGCCCTTCTGGGTGACCGTCCCA
>DKDS01000073.1 GCA_002451855.1 Ruminococcaceae bacterium UBA6842
ATCAGGTGCGAAACAAAGCCGCCTATGGCGACCGTGCGAACCGCTGAGGAAGAACAGAAAAAAATAATTATCGGCATAGGCTACGGCGCAAGGGAATATATACCCGAAGTAAAGGCGCTTGCCGAAAAATTAAACGCCGGTATCGCGGCGACAAGGAAAGCGGTCGATAACGACCTTTTTCCTTATGAAATACAGGTCGGTCTTACCGGTAAAACCGTAAATCCCGATGTTTATATTGCCGTCGGCATTTCGGGCGCCGTGCATCATATTGCGGGCATACGGCAGTCGGGTACGGTAATTGCCGTAAACAGCGACCCCGAAGCGCCTATCTTCAATTACGCCGATTACGGGATAACGGAAAGTATTGAAAATCTAATTAAATAGCTTTTATACGGCACAACCGCCTGTGAATTTTCTCACAGGCGGTTGTTTGTTTTGCGGTGATTATATTAAGCGTTTAGTTAAACATAAGTGCACTGACAGCTTCGTGCGGTAAACATTCGGGGAAATCAAAATTATTATTTTCTCGAATTTTTTTCGGCTTGAAGGAATACAGCTTGCGTCCGCAGTAGTATACGGTGAATTCTTGGTTAATATTATTGCTGTATGCATCCTTGAGCTCTTGCGCGGCGGCAGAATTTAATCTTACTGTTACATACGGTTTTTCCCGGTCAAATGAAAATGATGAATACTCTATATCCTCATTTGTAAAAACCGTTTCATTGAGCGGCGAAACAACATTTAACATCGGGATGTATTTATAACTGTCATCACCGTTTTCAGCTTTGTTTTTGCTTTGAGCAAACATCCAACAGAACAACTGTCGGTCTGACAATGCGTAATCCCAAGCATTATGCGCCACTCCGTAAAGGGTTGTAAAGTGAATCATATTTCCTCCGGTGTTTTTAATTGCAGAGTACATTTCTTCTGACGCACTGTAGGAAACGGTTCGGTCATAATTGCCGTGATATATCCAAATCGGTATTTTAGAAAGCTCATCTGCCGCATAGGGATTGCCCCAACCGCATATAGGAGCTCCTGCCGCAAAAATATCGCCGTATCTTTCAAGAAGTGACCAGGTTGCATAGCCGCCCATTGAAAGTCCGGAGACATATATACGATTTTTGTCACATGAATATTCGGATTCAATCTGATAGAGCAGATGTAACGCGGCTCCGAGCCAGCCGGTTTCAAATCCGTCTTCATCAATATTCCACCAACCGCCTGACGGACATTGCGGGGCAATGATAATGGCATTGTTTAAGTAATCTCCTGCCGCATCAAAGGCCTTTGACAGCACGGTTATGTGAGAGGTGTTGTTATCTCCGCGCTCACCTGCTCCGTGAAGCCAAAAGAAAACCGGATACTTACGGGATTTACTGTAATTTTGCGGAATATTAAGTCTGTAAGGGAGCGTTTTCCCACTTGTCTTATCATAAAATTGCTTATCCTGCATATCAGGTATATCAAAGCTTATGTTTTCGGTCTCGTCAAATATTTTAGTAACCTCTTCAAAAGGAGAGCTTTGTTGATTTGATTGGAAGCTTTCGCTTTCAATTTGAGCGTTATCTGAGCTCGAAGCTAAAGGTTCGGAATTTTCCTCTTTAATTTCCCGACTTGAGGTGGGCTTTTCGGGATTGGCGCGCTGAAAGACGAGCGTTGTTTAAAACAGTCCGGCGGACTGTTTTAAAAGCGAGAGTCCCTTCCGAGAATACAAGCACAAAAGTGCGAAGTATGAGCGGTGTAGCAGTAAAAAAGAAAGGGAGCAGCTAAAAAACGCTGCTCCCAATTCTTATTGGCGCGCTGAAAGGGACTCGAACCCCCGACCCTCTGCTTAGAAGGCAGATGCTCTATCCAGCTGAGCTATCAGCGCAAAAGCGATAAAAACCGATAATAAAACTGCTTTTATTACAGAATTTAACGACCGAGAGTTATTATATCATTTAACCGCAAAAAAAGCAAGTGTTTTTTAAAATATTTAAGTTTACGGTATTGCGGTAAAAAAATTCAAAAAAACTCTTGACAAATACATATGAATGGTTTATCATATGAATAAAGGTTCATATGAACGGAGGCTCAAATGATGAATGAATTACATAACCATGCCGCACTGCTCGAGCTTGTTCGCCACGAGTTGCCTAAGGAAGAGATGCTTTGCGACCTTGCCGATCTGTTCAAGCTCTTCGGCGATACAACGCGAATGAGAATACTGTTCTCGCTCTTTGAATCCGAAATGTGCGTGTGCGCAATAGCGGAGCTGCTCGGTATGACGCAGTCGGCAATATCTCATCAGCTGAAGGTGCTTAAACAGAGCAACCTTATTGACTGCCGCAGAGAAGGCAAAACCATTTATTATTTTTTGGCTGACGACCATGTAAGAACCATTATAGGTCAGGGATTTGACCATTTGATTGAAGAAAGGAAAAGTAAAAATGAAAAAAGTATTTGAGCTTGAAGATCTTGACTGTGCCAACTGTGCGGCAAAAATGAGCGAAGCCGTAAAAAACATAGACGGCGTATCATTCGCTGAATTCAACTTTATAACACAAAAGCTTACCATTGAAGCGGATGACGACCGCTTTGACGATATAATGAAAAAGGCGGTAAAGCTTTGCAAAAAAATTGAGCCGGATTGCACAATATTGCTTAAATAAACGGCGTCGGTGTGAAAATCACGCCGAAAACATTGTGTCTTTGAAGGATAAGGTGATATTATGACCCGCAAACAGAAAAAAAAGCTTATACGCATTATTGTTGCCGCAGTATTGCTTGTCGCGGTGTCGTTTTTGCGGTTTGACAATATAATAATGCTTTTGTTATATATTATTCCTTACCTTGTAGTGGGTTGGGATGTAGTATTTTCGGCGCTTCGCAACATAGCCCACGGTCAGGTATTTGACGAGCAGTTCTTGATGGCGCTTGCCACGGTAGGCGCTTTCGGAACGGGTGAATACCGTGAGGCTGTTGCGGTAATGCTGTTTTATCAAATAGGCGAGCTGTTCCAGGGAATTGCGGTGGGTAAAAGCCGTAAGAGCATAGCAAGTCTTATGGATATACGCCCTGACAGCGCGGTTGTTATAAGAGACGGCGCCGAAATAAAGGTCTCACCCGAGGAAGTACAAAAGGGCGAAACTATTATAGTCCGCCCCGGCGAGAAAATACCGCTTGACGGTACGGTGCTTACAGGAAGCACCACTGTGAATACTGCCGCACTCACAGGAGAAAGCCTGCCGCGCGATATTGCGGAGGGCAGTAAGGTAATAAGCGGTTCCGTAAACCTTACAGGGGTAATTACCGTCAGGACCGAAAGCCTGTATTCCGAAAGCACGGTAGCCAAAATACTTGATTTGGTGGAGAACTCCTCGGCTAAGAAGGCAAAAACCGAAAACTTTATCACCCGTTTCGCAAAATATTATACACCCTGCGTTGTTGCGGCGGCACTTGCTCTGGCGTTTATACCGCCGCTTATCGTGGGCAACTTCGGGGAATGGATACAGCGCGCGCTTATCTTCCTTGTTGTTTCCTGCCCCTGCGCGCTCGTTATTTCCGTACCGCTTTCATTTTTCGGAGGTATAGGCGGTGCGTCAAAACGCGGTATATTGGTTAAAGGCTCTAACTATATGGAGACCCTTTCGAAGATCGGAACGGTGGTATTTGATAAAACCGGAACTCTTACAAAGGGTAGCTTTAAGGTTACCGCAATACATCCCGAAAAATCAAGCGAGGATGAATTGCTTGATGTCGCCGCGGCGGCGGAAAGCTATTCAAACCACCCGATAGCCGAATCCATAATAGCCGCTCATAAGGGTCATATTGACCAGTCCCGAATAGGCGAGGTTAAGGAACACGCGGGAATGGGAATTGAAGCCGTTATAGACGGCAGAGACATTTTTGCCGGTAACGGCAAGCTTATGGATATGGCGGGAGCAAAATGGCATAACTGTCATATCGGCGGAACGGTTATACACATCTCCGAAGGTTCATGCTATTTGGGACATATAGTAATATCGGACGAAATCAAACCCGATTCAAAGGACGCTGTAAAAGAGCTTAAAAGTCTCGGAGTTGAAAAGACGGTTATGCTTACCGGCGACAGAAAGGAAATAGCGGAATCGGTAGGCAAGACAATAGGACTTGACGAGGTTCACGCCGAGCTTTTGCCGGACGGCAAGGTTCAGGCGGTTGAGGGTCTTATAAAAGAGGGCAGACCTCTTGCCTTTGTCGGCGACGGAATAAACGACGCTCCCGTGCTTGCCCGCGCTGATTTGGGCGTCGCTATGGGCGCAATGGGAAGCGACGCCGCAATAGAGGCCGCCGATCTTGTGCTTATGGACGATAAACCTTCAAAGCTTCCCGAAGCAATCAGGATAGCCAGAAAAACGATGCGTATTGTATGGCAAAATATCATTTTCTCACTGATTGTAAAGGCCGCGGTTCTTATTCTTGCCGCCTTGGGATTTGCCAATATGTGGCTTGCGATATTTGCCGATGTAGGCGTTACGGTGCTTGCGATACTTAACGCTATGCGAGCAATGAGAATAAACGAATAATTATGTATAAAAAAGAACTGCCGCAGCAGCGGCAGTTCTTTTTTTATGCTGTATTGATTATTTCTTAAGAGCTTCTTCAACCGCAACCGCGCAGGCAACGGTAGCACCAACCATCGGGTTGTTGCCCATTCCGATAAGTCCCATCATCTCAACATGAGCCGGAACAGAGGAGGAGCCTGCAAACTGAGCGTCGGAATGCATACGGCCC
>DKDS01000098.1:0-724 GCA_002451855.1 Ruminococcaceae bacterium UBA6842
GAAAGTATGGCGGAGGGTTAAACCTCCGCCATATCAGTTTTTTGTATTGTAAATATAACAAGCTCGGCAGGCGTGCAGCTTTATGTTGCGCGCCCGTTTTTTGGCTTGTGACAAGTAATTTGAATGAAAATTTTAGGCAAAGAAAAACGCTCAAAGCCGCATAAACAAAGGCTTTGAGCGGTGGTGCGGGTAACAGGAATTGAACCTGCACTTCCTTTCGAAAATATGAACCTGAATCATACGCGTCTGCCAGTTCCGCCATACCCGCATATTAAGTTTTTATCCTCTAAATTTTACACGGTGAGGACTTTCCGAGGCGGAGCGTTACGCTTGATCCGCAAATATAAAAACGCATTCTGCGGTTTTACCGAATAATACGGCTATCACTTATAATTGCCATAATATAAGACGGTCCTCGTAAATTCGAAGCATTCAACTTTGATACTGTAGGATTGCTAAGCTTAATTGCAATTTCAAAATTTGAACGAGGAATATTCTGATTAGTGTTATTTAAAATGACACAGTTACCTTTGACATTGTAAGAAAACGGCTTATGCTGAGCGGTTGTATAAAATTGCTCACCTTGATGTTTTATTATATTGTTCCAAATTACATCTATACTCATAGCATTACACCGAGATGGCGTTACCTGAATCTAACGCGTCTGCCTATTCCGCCATACCCGCATATTAAGTTTTCATCCTCTGATTTTTACACGGCGAGG
>DKDS01000098.1:799-15448 GCA_002451855.1 Ruminococcaceae bacterium UBA6842
ATCCGCAATTATAAAAACGCATTTCTGCGGTTTTACCGAATTTACACCGAGATGGCGTTACCTGAATCTAACGCGTCTGCCTATTCCGCCATACCCGCATATTAAGTTTTCATCCTCTGATTTTTACACGGAGAGGACATCCGAGGCGGAGTCAATAACTTCAGATAAATCTTACTTACAGCTAACATTCACAAATAGTTATTATACATATTTCATTCAAAAAGTCAACCTTTAATTTGTCAAAACACAATTAAGCGAGTCGGTCGATAAGCCGAGTTCTGTCGTGGACGGTTATCTATCTCGACGCCGGATTGCTCCGTGCGCTCAAGCCGCTTTTCGTAACACGCCGAGCAAGCGTATCGTTACAGTCAGCGTTGCTCCGAATAGGGTTTACAGGATCCCGACGTTCCCGTGGGACCGGTGAGCTCTTACCTCGCCTTTCCACCCTTACCGCAAACGGGCAGCCGAAGCCTTCAGTGGTAAAACCAAAGCCATTTGCGGCGGTATATCTCTGTTGCACTTTCCCTAAGGTCACCCTCGGCGGCCGTTAGCCGCTATTCTGCCCTGCGGGGCTCGGACTTTCCTCAGATATTTCTATCCGCAACCGTCTGACCGACTCCCGTATATAATAACACATTTTTCTTGATGTGTCAAAAGTATTTTACGGGAATAGTATATAATGTTTGGAGGGTGATTTATGGAAAAGAACAACTTAAAATATTTTTTAGCCGCAAATTCCTGCGAAGGCTTTTATTCTGTTTTTGATAAGGCTTATTTACCCGACGGTGAATGGCGATGCTTTATTATCAAGGGCGGTCCCGGTACAGGCAAATCCTCATTTATGAAAAAAATTGCCGATTATGCGGAAAAGGCAGGTATTAAAACTTTGAGATGTCCGTGCAGCTCGGATCCCGATTCTCTGGACGCGGTAATTTTACCGCAGAAAAAGCGCATTATAATGGACGGAACGGCACCTCACACGGTTGACCCGTCATACCCGGGCGTATGTGAAAAAATACTTAATTTCGGTGAATTTTGGAATGACGGCTGCTTTGACGGAAACGAAAGCAAGGTGATAAGCGCAACGGTTTACAATAAGGCGCTTCACCACACGGCGGCGCAGTATATAAGGGCAGCGGGAGAAATAATACTCGACAATTACAAAACCGCTCTCGCCTGTACCGACAAGTTAAAAACCGAGGAATTCGCACAGCGGCTTTGCCGAAAAACCATACCGATAAACAAAAATAACGTCTCCGGCAGGGAATGGATAAGATTTATCGGCGGAATTACGCCAAAGGGTATAGTTTCGTTTACAGATACAATTAATAATGAGGTAACGGAGAAAATAGTCATAAACGATTCCTACGGCAGCGCTTCAAATATAATTATGGAGCAGGTACGGGAATACGTGCTGAAAAACGGATATGAAACCATAACCGTAAAAAATCCGTTCTTACCCGGTCTTATAACCGACCATATCATAATTCCCGAGCTTAAAATAGCTTTTGTAACCGAAAACGATTATAACCGATTTGACGGTAAGGAAAGGCGGATACACGCAAGGCGGTTTGTTTCGTATTCGCAGCTGCATTTAAGCCGCGAAAGAATAAAATTCAATAAAAAGGTTATAAAAGAGCTTCTCTGCACAGCCTGTGAAACTCTTGCGGGCGCAAAAGCGGTTCACGATGAGCTTGAAAGCTATTATATTAACGCCATGGATTTTGATAAGCTTAATTTGTACTGTAAAGACTTTGCAAAACAGTTTACTAAGTGATATTTTACCGCCGCATATGCGGCGGTAAAATTATTTCTTGAAAAAAACCTGCAAATATCGTATAATGACCCTTAAAGGGAAGTGAATTCAATGAAAATTGCAGTTATTACGGGTGCCTCCTCAGGACTTGGAAAGGAGTATGCATTTGAAACCGCAAACTGCCGCCGTGAATTGGATGAAATATGGCTTATTGCGCGGCGTGAGGATAAGCTTAAGGAAGTGGCAGAGCAAATCAGCAAAAAGGTGAGAATACTGCCGCTTGACGTTACAAAGGAAGAATGTATAAAGGAATATGCTTCCTTACTTTCAGAGCTGAAGCCCGAGGTTTCGCTTTTAATAAATAACGCCGGTTTCGGGAGACTCGGTAATTTTGACGAGCTGAGCGCCGAGGACAACGGCGGAATGGTTCGTCTTAACTGCGAGGCTTTGACCGTTATAACCTCAGTCACTCTGCCGTTTATGAAGGAAAATTCCGAAATTATAAACACCTGCTCCATAGCGGCATTTGCCCCTAACACAAGAATGGCAGTTTACTGCTCCACAAAGGCATATGTTTTCAGTCTTTCAAAAGCGCTCCGCTCTGAGCTTAAGGACCGCAAGATTAATGTACTTGCCGTATGCCCCGGCCCTATGGACACGGAATTTTTGCCTGTTGCCGGCATTAATCCCGGCTCAAGCCATACATTTGATACCCTGCCCCGTGTAAATCCGTCCGTGATGGCTCGCAAATCGCTTAAAGCGTCCGCCGCAAAAAAGGGCGTATATACAAACCTTGCCTTTTATAAATTTTACAGGGTTTTGGCAAAAATACTGCCGCATAGCTTAGTAATGAAAATGTGCGGTGCATAAATTTAAAAAGAAAGCACATAAATATGTGCTTTCTTTTTTTGCCTTATAATTTTTAAGCCTGTTACTAAAGCTTATATACAATTCCGCTTAAAGTACCCTATACATGCCGTTTTAAAAATCGGCACAGCGGTACGGAAAAGCGGATTTTCTGTTTTTCCTCACGGCTTGCGAGATGCTTGATTATTATAAGCGCAGAGATAATTCCCATTCCGGTTTTTATGCCGAACGGTTCAACCGCAAAAAACGCAATCACGGTTACAAGCGTATAAGCGGTGATACTGCGGTAATAGTTGGGCGAGACGACGACCGCAACCGAAAGGGTTATATAAACTCCCGCAAGTATAAGCACGGGAACAGCGTAAGGAAGAAGTCCTAATAGACAGCCGAACGATACCGCAATACCCTTTCCGCCCGTAAAATGATAAAATACCGAATAATTATGACCGAGCACGGGCGCCGCCATAACAAGCGCTACACCGGGACCGGCATTTTTTGTAAGATAAAGATAAAGAAAAACGGGTATGAAGCCCTTAAACAGGTCCCCTACAAGCGTAAGTGTACCGCAGAGGAAGCCGCCGCAGGTAAAGGCGTTTGCGGCGCCGGGGTTTTTGTCCTTGCTTTTGCCTATTATATCCTTATTTAAAAGCGAACCGTAAATACGGGCAAACAGAATACTGCCCGAAAAATAGCCGAACGCAAAAAAAGCAAATGTCAAAAGCACACCAATCACCACCCAACGAAGAGTATACTATTATTTAAGCCTATTGTCAAACACATTATTTTATATCAATTAACGCCGAGAGCGAGAAGGAATATATTGCCTTTTGCTTGACCTTTTTTTCAAAAATCTTTTGGCACGCCGCGGCATAAATCGAAAGCTGTTCGCCGTAAGCCTCCCTTAACTGTTCGGGGGCGTCCGTTCTGTCGGTTTTAAAATCAAGAACAACTATTCCGTCCTCTTCCTCAAACAGAAGATCCACCGCACCCTGCACAATTACCGTTTCATTATCAAAACGGCTGTCAAGCGAGGGGTCTATTCTTTTTGCCGGAAGCTCGGTCAGGAACCGCATTTCACGCTGAACATTTGGGGATCTTTTAATTCGGCTGAATATTTCGCTTGAAAAGAAATCGCCGAGCTTTTCCCTTGAAACGGCGTTTGCTTCCCTCTCGGTAATATACTGCCATTCGTACAGGCGTTCAATTTCTTCTTCTATGTTATCCGCATTGTCGAAATTTATAAATTCCATAATTTTGTGCATAGCCGTACCCCGCTCCGTGGCGGTTATACCGCCGCCGCACATAAACGAGGGCTTTGCGGAAAAGGCGAATTTATCGCTTTCGGCTTTATTTGCAAGCGCGGAAACTGAGCTTTTTGATTCAATTCCGAAAAGCGGAGCGTACGGATATTCGTATGAAATCCTTTTTTTAAGCTCTGCCACAAGCCTTTCATCGGGTGAAAACCGTGTTTCGGGCGTTTCGGCTTCGCCGTCTTTTTCTTTGGGCTCGGTAATATTAATTTCAATACGGCTGTCTGTCGGTATCGGAATAATCCCGTTATTATCCGCCCTTAAAACAGAGCCGTCGGGATGCAGAAGCAGTGCCGAAATAAGCCATTTTGCATACGAACGCTGTCTTAAAAACACCTCGTCCGCCGCGCCTGACGCCGCAGATAATTCATATGCCGTTTCCGTCACCGTCTTTTCCGCATCGTTAAACGATGCGGTAAACAGCAGCTTATCCTGTGTTCTTGTCATAGCGACATACAGAAGCCTCAGCTCCTCCTCGGCGGAACGCCTGCGTATATCGCTGACTATTATTTCCCTGCCTACGGTTGTTTTTTTAACCTTTTCGGTCTCGTCATAATATGAGAAGCCTATCCCGAGCTCTGAATTATATATCGCTTTTGAGCGTGCGTCTGCGTCGTTGAACAGCGCTGCGGTATCCGCTATAATGCAAACGGGGAATTGCAGTCCCTTTGAGGCGTGTATGCTCATAATTTTTACACTGTCCGTCCCCAAGGTGACTGCCGCCGATCTCATACCGTGCTGTGACTGCTTAAGTATGTATTTGACAAATCCGCCTATACTGCCCGAATTGTCCGCATCATACTGCTCGGCGTAGCTTATAAGCAAAAGCAGATTGTTTCTGCGGCGAAGACCGTCTTCCCCTGCCGAAGCGATATTAAGATAATCGGTTTTTGCAAGCAGGTCCGACACAAATTTCGCAAGCGGGCAGGTGACAGCCGAAAGTCGGTATTTTTCGAGCGCCGACATTACCTTTGCCGCTTTTTGAGAGCCGTTTTCGGAAGCAAAAACCAAAGCCGAGTAAAGACTTCCCGAGCGCTTGCCTATTCTGAGCCTTGCCGTCTCATCGGCGGTAAATCCGAATATCGGGGACATTAAAACCGTCAGCAGCTCAATATCGGAGTCGGGATTGTCGATAACCTTAAGCAGGCTTAAAAACACCGCTATTTCCTTAGCTTCAGCATATCCCTCAACGCTGTATTCGGCAGGAACGCCGTTTTTTCTCAGCTCCTTGGCAATAACGGGCGCCTTATTCTTTGCGTTGCGCAAAAGAATTGTAAAATCGGAATACCGCGCGGCTCTGAGCGTATTGTCATCAGCCTTTATGCACTCGCCGGAATTTACGGTTTCCTTTATAAATTCCGCAATATGCGCAGCTTCCGCAGCCAATCGCTCCTCCGCCGTACCCTTGATACTTAAAATATCAAACCGAACGGGCGGCGTATCGGTTTTCGGATATACCGCCGCGGGGATAAGCTTCTCCTCGTCGTTATATATAATACTGCCTGTTTTTTCGGTCATCATATTGAAAAAGAAGAAGTTTATAAAGTCGCAAACCTCCGGCTTACAGCGGAAATTAGCGCCCAAAATGATTTTTTTCGGATCATTTCCCCCTGCCGTCAAAACCGAAACGGCGGAATTTTTCTTCCTTAAAAAGTTTTCGGGGTTGGCTCCCCTGAAGCCGTAAATGCTCTGCTTTACATCTCCTACCGCAAAAAGCTTTTTACCTTTGTCCGACAGTATATAAAAGAGTGTATCCTGCAAATCGTTCGTGTCCTGATATTCGTCAACCATTACCTCATCATAATAGGATATAAGCTCATCCGCACCGTCTGTTAAAAGCTTAAGCGCCAGATGCTCGGTATTGTGAAAGGTAAATGTATTGCGCTTTGAATATTCCGCAAAAAGCCGTTCGTCAAATTCGGCAAGTATATCGGACAGTAAACCGACCGGCCCGCCCAGCTCCGATAATTGCTCCGAAATTTCCTTTGAATCCGCATAAAAGATTTTAAGCAGCGTTTCACGGTCCTTTGAAAAATATTTCCAAGCGGTCTTTGCGGTTTTTGCGGCAGGCGAGCCCGAAAGTCCGTTTACCCTCGGCAGATTTCCGAAACAGATTTCCCTTGCCGCTTTAAATACAGCGTCCCAATCTCCTGTATCGGCGGCAAGGCGCAGTCTTTCGGCACAGTCCGCGGCAAGCCTAAAAGATTCCGAATATGCGGCATAAGCCTTTTCGTCCGCAAACAGCATATCCGAGGCAGAGGCTATCGCTTTTGTCCACCCGTCCGCAATATCCGCCGCCCTTTTTAACGCCGGAGCGTACCATTTGCTCTGTTTTGTAAAGCCGTCGGCAGAATAGCCATCCTTAAGCTCCTCAAACCATTTTTTCGGGTATGGAAGCTGACGGCTGTATTCGTAAATTTCCAATATAAAATCCGAAAAATCTCCGTCGTCATATTCCGCACCCACCGTATCAAGCAGCTTGAAAAACACGGGGTCGGATTTTTCGTAGTATTCCTTTAAAATTCCGCTCAGTACCGCCTCGTTTATCGGGCGGAGGGAATATCCGTCGCTCATTTTAAAATCGGGCGAAACTCCCGCTTTTTCAAAATTTTCACGGACAAGATCTATACAAAAAGAGTCTATCGTACATATTTTAGCACTGCCCAAAAGCCTTTTTTGCTTTAACAGCCCTATATCGTCGGGGTTTTTGCGGCATTCGCCGTCAAGCCGTTTTTCAATTCTTGTACGCATTTCGGCGGCAGCCGCGTTTGTAAATGTAACTATAAGCAGTCTGTCTGCGCTTACGGGCGAGGCCTTATCGATAATCCTGTTTATAACCCTTTCAACAAGCACCGCCGTTTTTCCCGAGCCTGCCGCCGCCGATACAAGGACATTTCCCTTAGTATCAATAGCTGATTGCTGTTCATTTGTCGGTTTGAATGCCATTTGACGGAGCCTCCCCCATTCTTTCAAATACTTCCTCGTTCTTTAAATCCGGCACACGCTCGCACGGCGCGCCCTCTCTGCCGCAAACCGCGGAATAATCACAGTATTTACAGGCAGGCGAATCCCTGCCGTCAAGCGGAGAAGCGGCTATGTCTCCGCTCGCAATTCCGTTTCCGGTCTCACGCATAAGCTTTTCTATGTAATTGAATATGCTTGAAAAATCCTTATCCGAAATAAAGGAGGTACACCGGCGGCTGACTGTGCCGTCCTTGTTAAGCTTTAGCATCGGCACAAACTCGCCCGACATATTTCTATCCATTGCGGATACAATTTCGGTATCGTTTCTTATAAGCCCGTTCATAGCCATTCCCGTGTCGTTAATATCCCGTTTTGACGGCATATAAAGTATTCCCGCCGCTTTCCCGTCGTCAAGTCCGCCGTTTCTTACAGCGGCGTATAGGTAGATAAGCATTTGCAGATTAAGACCGAACAGTACATCGGGCAGCTTGAATTTACGGCTTCCCGTTTTATAATCTATAACACGGATATAACCGTTGTATTCATCCACTCTGTCAATACTGCCCGTGAGGGTTATATTCCCCCCGTCATACGGCATTTTAAGCGCCGGAATATCAGCGTCCTTACCGCCTATTTTTAGCTCACAGCTGACAGGCTCGAATTCACTTTGGGCAAATTCCCTTGCGAGCTGCTTTACAACCTCTTTAAGCGAACGGGAAATTCTTGAAACCAAAAATTTCCCTCTTTGCGTCTCGACGCTTCGGTAGCCCGCAACACCGTCAAGGTATTCGTTTATGTACTCGTCCACAAGTCTGTCAAGCTCGTCCCCGTCAAGGTGTGATAGGCTCTTTTTATACTTCCCGACAAGCTTTTCAAGCACGAAATGGACGATAGTTCCTCTTTGAAGCACATCAAATTCCGCCGGCTGCAGCTTTTTGGCACCGATACCGTATTTGCAGAAAAAATAAAACCGACATCTTCTGTATGTATCGAATTTTGAAGCGGACATACCTATTTCCCTGCCGTAAAGCTCAGCGGCAGTATCCGCTGTTACAGAGAAGGGCTTGCCCGATAACCTGTCCTCAAGATACTCCGCCTTTTTGATATAATCGGCAGTAAACGCCGCTTTTAAGGTGGCGGCATCGCCGCCGTAAATTCCTCTGCGGCAGTAGGCTGAATATGCGCTTTCGGCGGTTTCGGGCAAATTGTCCGTGCCGAGTTTCTCCTGCGGTTCCGTAACCGTTTTGCAGGGAATATTCTCGGTGATTTCACCTACAAAGGCAGAGGGTTCTGATTTCTCACCCGTTAATCCCCCCGAAGAATAGGAAATATACAGCCTGTCCGACGGACAGCAAAGATTGCAGTAAACAAGATAATCCTCGTCAGTCATAGCGTCTGCCGAGCCGTCCGATATTTCAATGCCCGATTCTATAAGCTTAGCCCGTTCATTGCCTGAAAAAACGCCTGCGGCGGTTACCGTTTTCGGGAAAACGCCCTGATTTGCGCCTAATATGAAAGCCACCTTAGGCCTTGACGGGCGTATTCTGTCCGCCGAGCCGAATGTAACCTCATCAAGCGTCCTCGGCACAGTACCGACGCTGTCAAACGAAACCGCAAGCTTTAGCGCCTCGCAAAAATCGCTTTTTTTAAGGCTTGCCTCCCCAAAGCATGTAACGGTACTGTCAAGCAGTTTCATAAATTTATCATAGGATTGCTTTAATGCGTCGCCCGACCATTCATTGCCGCCGTCGGCATATTCGCGCGCGGTCAGGGCAAGCTTTTCGGGGGCGTCGCATTCAAACAAAAGCTCTACGCACGCCCTCGCCATATCGGCGGCTGTACCCTTAAAATCGGATATGAATTTTTCAAGGGGCTTCCACGCTTTTATCCGTAATTCGTTGATTTTTTTAAGGGTATCCGCATCCGTATCGGACTGCTCTTCGGAAACAAAGCCTTTTGGGTTCATATCCCATTCGTTTCCCCACATATCGCCGCTTATACCCCAAAGCGCCGTATAGTTTTCGAGAACGGAAATTTCCTCTTTGGAAAGAGTGCCCAGCCCCGTTTTATTAAAGCGCAGTATTGCGTCTGTTGTAGGGTCGAGCGCCGTCTCCGCCGCGGCGCTTACCGCCGCCGACACGGGAAAAGACGCCAGCGGAATACGCCTGTCCGCAAAGCACGGTATGCCGTTTTGAGCGCAAACGGATAAAACCGCGGTTTCGTACTGCTCGGCATCTCTTGCGATTATTACAAAATCACGGTAACGGATGCCGTTTTCACGCACAAGCCGCCTTATGGTACGCGCGGCAAATTCGGCCTCATCAAACATAAGCGAAGCCGCGCAAACCGTTATTCCCTCCCCGTCCGACAAAACGGGTTCGCCGCCCGCAATAAGGCGTTCGAGTGCGGAAAGCGATTTTGAATTATATCGGCTTTCGCCGAGAAAAATCGGCTTCGCTTCCTCTACCCCGAACCTTTTTGCGGATTTTCTTATTCTTTCCTCCGCTTTTCTGATATTGGAAAAGATATTAAATTCCTTTTGAAGTCTTATATCATCGGTCAAAGCGACTGTAACATCGTCCGCCTGAGCCAGAATACGGTCGATAATTTTAAACTGCTGACCCGTAAAGCCCTTGAACGACTCTATGTATACTGTTTTATTTCGGAAATACTTGAATTGCTCAAGCTGTCTGTACAGCTTTGTAAGTGCGTCGGCGGGGTCGATAAATTTTTCGCCCGTCAGCGTATCGTAGGTCTCGTAAATAAGCGCCGTATCGTTAAGCTTTGCCGAAAGCTTTTCGCTGCCGACCGAGAGTGCGGCGTTCCTTATATCCTGCGGTGTAACGGAATTTATCTTAAATTCACCCACCGTGTCAAGCATAGTCTTTGCAAAAGCAACCGAACGGCAGTAGCCCGACCAAAGCTTCAAGTCATTTTCAACCGCGGAAAGCGCCCTGTTCATAAAAATAACCTTGTCGCCGTCGTTAAGTGTTCTGCCCGCAATACCGCCCGTGTTACGACCGATCTCGTCGCAGAGCCTTGAAAAGCTCATTACGCTGACGCTCCTTGCCGCCCTGTCGCCGAGCGTTTTAAGCACCGAGCGTTCGCTTTCAAAAGAAAATTGCTCGGGGACAAGCAAAACCGCCTGTCTGCCGTTTTGCGCGTCTTCTTTAATCATTTGCATAACGGTATGGGTCTTACCCGAAGCCGGCAACCCGAAAATAAATTTAAGCATCAAAACACCCCGCTTAAATTTATTTTATCACATTCGGCAGCCTTTTACGAGGATTTTTTTATTTAAAAATTATAGGCATAACAACAATGCCTATTACAGCCGGTACCCCGAATACCGCCGCACCCGATACCGTCCATTCGTTTATCGGAATATTAACGCCCGTATACCGCGCGGTCAAATCAATTATTGCCGTAACAGCGGCGCTTGCGAGAAAATTTATAAAAAGCGCTTTGATCGGTTTATGCGTTCTTACAGCGCAAATTAAAACCGCAAGCGCGCCGACAGACAGTATTGCTATTCCCCCGTATTTGATAAGCTCCATTGTATCACATCCCGTTTTAATACTATGAAGCCGTCCCGTTTTTAATGACAAAAGCCGCCCTGAGCTTTTTACTGCTTCGGACGGCTGATATATAATCGCGTAAAAAATAAAAAACGGCAAGCATCTTTAGATACTTACCGTTTTTGTCAAGAGACTACAAAAAAGATGTGAAAACTTTTTTGTAAGGATTTGAACGCCTATCTAAATATGTGATTGTAATAAAATAAATTTAAATATACAAAATTTTAATCACCGAATTCAGCTTTTATTTTTTCGTTAACTCTTGCGTCCATTTTAGGAATAAGCTTTAAATCTTTTTCGTTAATTGAGATTTCTGCAATATCTTCTTTTTCACCGTATTGCGGGAAATTAACAAGCCATGTTCCGTTTGAATTATTTTCAAGACATATCCAACCTTGCATTCCTTTGTGAACTCCGTCTTTAACATACTTTTCTTTTTCAACAATCACTTCTACACAATCCATCATTTTCATTTTATTTACCTCCTAAAGGTGTAATTAATTGAATGTGACCGTTCGGAAAAACCATCCATCCGGTTATAAAAGATACTTTGCTCCCGATATCTTTTCGTGCAATTTCTATTCGAATACTTATTCTTTGCCCCTTATCATTAAGTTTGCCCAATTCATAATTGCCGCTAATATATTTTTCTAACGCCTGTTTTTCAATTTCGGATTTCAGATATTTAGCGTCTTCAACCGAATATCCCCATAATTTAAATAGTTTATCCTTACCATGACCATATTCACCCTTGGTATCAAATAGATATGGATCGAATTTACTATAAGCGCTATCGGACGAACCTTTGGTTAATACATCATTATATGGTATATCTTCCAAGATACAATGACAAAATGGATGGTGTGGCCATTTGGGTGTTTTTTCTTTTAAAAACCAACAGCCATCAATTATCAGACATTCCGGACAATGATTATCGCTTAAATTGCGATGTATCCATTTTTTCCATTGCGGTGCCGTCGGTGTTTTCTCACCCCACACTCCGGCAGAAAACAATTCATTTAAAAAGCTTGCTTTTTATAATACTCCTTTCCTTTTAGCTTTTCAAGAGTATTATACATAAAACAAAACCGACATTCACCGACATCTTTTTGAAATGTTATAATGTTTTAAATTAGCTGATATAAATAAATTCAAATATAAAGAAGTGAATAAAAAAACAGTCATATTTGAAAATGAATTTAGAGCGGCGGTAAAATTACAGCGAAGAAAAAAATCGGCAAGCGTCTTACGGTGCTTGTCGATTTATGTAGGAAAACTACAAAAAAGATGTGAGAATTTTTTTGTAAGAATTTGAACGCCTACCTATGTTATAATATATGATTGTAATAAAATAAATTTAAATACACAAAATTTCAATCACCGAATTCAGCCTTTATTCGCTCATTTTCAATGACATACATAATCGGCACAACTTCCATATCATCCTCATGTATCGAAATCGTTGCAATATCATCCTTCTCTCCGCATTGAGGAAAATTAACAGACCAGTAACCGTCATAGCAATCATTCAGGCATATCCAACCGTACATACCTTTGTGAACGCCCTCTTTAGCGTATTTGTCCTTTTCAACCGTAACACGCACGGTATCCATTTCTTTCATATCATTTACCTCCGTAAGGTGTTGCTAATTGTATTTTTCCATTTGGATAAACCATCCAACTGGTAACAAAGCTCACATTACTTGACTGATTTTTTCTTGGTATTTCAACGCGAATACTTATTCTCTGACCGTTATAATCTAATTTACCTAAAGTATATTCACCGTTAACATACTTTTCCAACCCTTGTTTTTCAATTTCTGTTTGTAACCACTTTGCATCAACAACAGTATACCCCCAACTGTTAAATAGCTTTTCTTTTTTGTGTGGGTATTTGCTCTCGGGATTAAATAAATATGGGTCGAATTTGCTGTATGCGCTAACGGCTCTACACTTAGTTAAAACATCGTTATACGGTATATCTTCTAAGACGCAATGACAAAACGGGTGGTGCGGCCAACTCGGAGCATTTGTTCTTAAAAACCAACATTCATGCAATTTTAGACATTCCGGACAATGATTATCGCTTAAATTGCGATGTATCCATTTTTTCCATTGCGGTGCCGTCGGTGTTTTCTCACCCCACACTCCGGCAGAAAACAATTCATTTAAAAAGCTTACTTTTTATAATACTCCTTTCCTTTTAGCTTTTCAAGAGTATTATACATAAAACCAAACCGACATTCACCGACATCTTCTTGAAATGTTATAATGTTTTAAATTAGCTGATATAAATAAATTCAAATATAAAGAAGTGAATAAAAAAAACAGTCATATTTGAAAATGAATTTAGAGCGGCGGTAAAATTACAGCAAAAAAATAAAAAAACGGCAAGCATCTTACGGTGCTTACCGTTTTTGGTGCCGCTGGCCGGACTTGAACCGGCACGGTATCGCTACCGAGGGATTTTAAGTCCCTTGTGTCTGCCTATTCCACCACAGCGGCATATCATAAATGATATTATATTAATGCCGTTTTGTCAAGATTTTTTTGCAAAAATCGCTTGTCTGCACATATATTAATTGCTTTTGCGGCAGACTTGTGTTATTATATATGTGTTTTTTGATTAAAAGACGGAAAGGAAACCGCTTTTATATGAATAAATATAAAACCCTGCTTTCCAATACCTTTCTTATAAGCGCCGGCACCTTCGGTTCTAAAATACTGGTCTTTTTTATGGTCAGGTTTTACACGGGCTATCTTTCGCCTGCCGATTACAGCACCGCCGACCTTATAACGCAGACCGCAAATATGCTTTTTCCGATAATCTCGCTCGGGATTACCGAGGGCGTGTTCAGATTTGCGCTTGATAACGAAAGAGGCAGGCGAAGTATTTTTACCGCGGGCTTTGCCGTAATAACCGCAGGCTCGCTTGCATTTATTATAATTGTGCCGATACTTTGCACGGTAAAAAGCTTTAAAGGGTATGTCTGGCTTATTGTTGTTTACACAATGGCGTCCTGTTATCACGCCCTCTGCTCCCAATTTGTAAGGGCTACCGGCAACACCGCGCTGTTTGCTGTACAGGGGATACTTAACACCTCAATAGTAATAGGCTTTAATATCCTTTTCCTTGCGGTGCTTGAAATCGGTGTGACGGGTTATGTGCTTTCTGTTGTACTGGCGGATTTTTTAAGCACGCTGTTTCTTTTCTTTAAAGAAAAGCTGTGGCGGCAGTTCACTCCTCACCCGAGAAAGCCTGCTTTCATAAAAATGCTGAAATACAGCATACCGCTTATTCCCACCACTATTTTTTGGTGGATAACAAGTGTTTCCGACCGATATATGGTAAACGGATTTATAGGTCAGACCGCTAACGGACTTTACACGGTCTCATACAAAATACCGACGGTTCTCACCCTAGTCTCCACTATGTTTATGCAGGCTTGGCAGTTTTCCGCGGTTACCGAATCGCACGGAGACAGAAAAGAACATATAAAGTTCTTTTCGGGTGTGTGGCGTTCCTTTCAGGCGGTAATGTTCTTGGCAGGCTCGTTTATTATAGCGCTTTCAAAACCCGCAATAAAAATACTTGCCGCAAAGGAATATTACGAGGCTTGGAGGTATGTTCCCGTACTGTCGGGCGCTATGATATTTACCGCTTTCACCTCCTTTGTGGGTACTGTTTATGTGGTCACAAAGCAAAGCGGACTTTCGTTTATAACAGCCCTTGCCGGCGCCGTTATAAATATTGTCCTTAACTTCATTCTTATTCCGTCGCCGTTAGGGGTTCAGGGCGCCGCCGTAGCTACTCTTTTAAGCTATCTTGCGGTGTTTATAATAAGAGCCGTAAACTCAAGAAAATATTTGCCTTTCAATCTCTACGGCGGTCATGTAGCGGCAAATACGGCAATAATTATTATACAGACCGTTTTTTCGGTAATGGAATTGCCCTACCGGGCGGCGGTTCAGGCGTTGTGTGTTCTTCTTATAGCGGCGGTAAATATAAAATTTATAATCGCCTGTATAAAAAAGCTGATTTCATCGGTTAAATAATACTCGGAGGTAATTTTATGAGTTTTTTAAACACCTTCATCGGCAAAGTAATCACAACATTTTTAATTGCTATGGTTCCGGTAATAGAACTTAGGGGCGCTATTCCGATAGGCGTCGG
>DKDS01000032.1 GCA_002451855.1 Ruminococcaceae bacterium UBA6842
GCCATGAAGTCCATCGTCGAGGCGCCATCGTGGGTCTCGCCGATCTTGTAGTTCTTGCCGGTGTAGTACAGGATACGTTCGGTGGTGGTGGTCTTACCAGCATCGATGTGAGCCATGATGCCGATGTTACGGATCTGGTTCAGATTAGTAAGCACGTCTAGTGCCATGAGTGTTCCTTAACTCTCGTTCTTGACTAATTACCAGCGGTAATGAGCGAAGGCCTTGTTGGCCTCTGCCATCTTGTGAGTATCCTCACGCTTCTTGGCAGCGCCGCCCATGCCGTTAACGGCATCTAAGATTTCGCCTGCGAGACGCTCCTTCATGGTTCTCTCGCTTCTGGCGCGGCTGTAGGTTGTCAGCCAGCGCAGACCCAAGGTCTGCTTTCTTTCGGCACGAACCTCAAAAGGTACCTGATAGGTAGCGCCGCCCTTACGGACAGCCTTAACCTCAAGCTGCGGCATAACATTTTCCATAGCCTGATCAAATACCTCAAGCGGGTCCTTGCCCGTTTTTTCACTGATAATGTCGAAAGCGCCGTATACTATTCGCTGAGCAACACCCTTTTTACCGTCAAGCATAATGTTGTTGATAAGACGGGTAACCTTCTTTGAATTGTATACCGGATCCGGCAATACATCGCGTTTCGCGATAAAGCCTCTTCTTGGCACTTTACTTCCCTCCTTCATAGTAATGAATTCATTGGTACTCGAAGCTTTTCCCCGTGGCACCAGGCAGAGGCGTTATAATATACATATATAATAAACGCCGCTGCTCATAATTGCAGCAGAGATAATTTCAATTAAAATTACTTCGCACCTGCTTTAGGACGCTTTGCACCGTACTTTGAACGGGCCTGCATTCTCTTTGCTACGCCCTGAGTATCAAGGGTTCCTCTTACGATGTGGTAACGCACACCGGGGAGATCCTTAACACGTCCGCCTCTGATAAGCACAACGCTGTGTTCCTGAAGATTGTGTCCGATTCCGGGAATATAGGCTGAAACCTCGATTCCGTTGGAAAGACGAACTCTGGCAATCTTACGGAGAGCTGAGTTAGGCTTCTTCGGCGTGGATGTTTTAACGGCTGTGCAAACGCCGCGCTTTTGCGGAGAATCGTTATCGGTCTGCTGACGCTTCATAGAGTTATAACCCTTTAAAAGAGCCGGAGCCTTAGCCTTCTTCTCAACAGTTTCACGACCGCTGCGAACCAACTGGTTAAATGTAGGCACTGTTACACCTCCTTGAAAAATATTCGTTGCGGAAAATAAAGACAATTTCGCATACTACTGAAGTATATCATGTAATCCCGTGCTTGTCAATGATTTTTTCAAAAAAATCCGCGCGGCGCTCACTGCCGTGCGGATTGAAGAAATATAATGCTAAAGCTTTTTTAAGAAAGGTCGGAAACCCACTTCGCAACCTCGTTTTTTGAGGCGCCGGACGAAAATCTTTTTCCGTCCTTCCATTCCCCCGAGCCTGCTTTTGTTTTTAGCATTTTTCCGCTGTTTCCGAGTCCCGAGCTTGCGGAGGTGCAGAACGGAATGACTGTTTTGCCGGTGAAATCGTTTGCCCCGACAAAGCTGTCGACAGGCCACGCGGCAATTCCCCACCAAATCGGATAACCTATATATACGGTGTCGTACTTTTCCCAGTTATCGGGTACGCTTTTTACAAGCGGAACATTTCGGAGACTTTCGTCGTTATGCTCAAGCGTTACACGGCTGTTTTCGTCGTTCCAATTAAGGTCGCCGCTTGTGTACGGGTCCTGCGGTACGATTTCGAAAATATCCGCATTTGCGCTTTCGGCTATTGCTTCGGCAACGGCTTTTGTGCTGCCCGTTGCCGAGAAGTATACCACAAGCGTTTTTCCGTCTGCCGAAACCGATTGATTGCTTTTGTCGGAACTGCTTTCACTGCCGCTTGCGGTGTTCTTATTTCCGCAGGCGGTAAAGGACAGTATTAAGGTAACGCTTAAAAGAAAAAGCAATAATTTTTTCATAATATCATACGCCCTTGCCCATATCATATGCCTGCTTTAAGGCAGGTGAATTTTTTATTTCGCCCGGCTCGTGAGCTCCGCTTCCTATAATAATACCCTTTTCCTCGGCTCCCTCTACGCAATCCGCATAGCCGCGGAAACAGGCAAGCGCTGTATCGGCGGAGGAGGGGTCGGTGTCCGCCATTGTGACAATGTAGTAAAATTCCTTGTTTTTGACCTCAAGCCATCTTGCCACAGTGCGGTCGATAAGCGCCTTTATCTGTGCGTCAACGGAATAAAAATACACGGGAGAAGCGAGAACTATAACATTCGCTTCAATCATTTTTCGGAGTATTTCCGCCATATCGTCGTTGTGAACGCATTTTCCGCCGTTTGCGGCGCAGGAATAACACCCGATACACGGAGCAATCTTTTTGGTTGCTACCCTGATTTTTTCAACCTCGCTTCCGGCTTCTGCGGCGCCTTTCATAAATTCATCGCACAAAAGGTCGGAATTTCCGACTTTTCTCGGACTGCCGGATAAAATCAAAACCTTTTTACTCATATTTTTCACCAATTCTTTTTTTCTTTAGTGCAGTCGGTCTGTTTTTTGCGCTCTTCTACCATATTTACAAACCATTCCACCATAGCGGGATCGTAATGCGAGAAGAACGAGCTTGTATTTTTGTCAAGCTTTGCGATTTCAGCCATATCCTCGTCTGTAAGCTTAAAATCAAAAACATTCAGGTTTTCTTCCATACGCTCGATGTGTGTTGATTTAGGTATTACGACAATACCTCTCTGTAAATGCCAGCGGAGAATGACCTGCGCGGCGGTTTTGCCGTACTTTTCGCCGATTGCCTTAAGCTCGGGCAAATCGAACATACCGCCGCGGCCCTCGCCGAACGGCGCCCATGCCTCTAATTGCAAACCGTATTTTTCGTTCCATTTTTTAGCGGTCTCCTGTTGATTGTGCGGATGAATTTCAATCTGATTTACCATAGGTCTTATTCTCGAAAAAGAGGCGATGTCCACCATACGGTCGGGATAAAAGTTTGAAATTCCGATAGCGCGCAGGTATCCTCTGTCGTAAAGCTCCTCAAGCGCTCTCCAAGCTCCGTAATAATCCCCGAACGGCTGGTGTAAAAGCATAAGGTCGATATAATCGGTTTTCAGTTTTTGCATAGACTCAAATACGCTCTTTTTACATTCGTCATAGCCGTAATGCTCTACCCAGACCTTTGAGGTCAAAAAGATTTCTTCCCTCGGCACGCCTGATTTTTCTATTGCCGCGCCGACCTCTTCCTCGTTAAAGTAAGCCTGTGCCGTATCAATGGCACGGTAGCCGACTTTCAGTGCGTCAAGTACGCAGCGTTCGCACTCGTCCTTTGTTACCTGATAAACGCCGTAGCCTAATTGCGGTATTTTTACACCGTTCGATAAGGTTACATATAACATTTAAAAATCCCCTTTCAAAATTTATTTAAGCTTTGAATATTCTTCGTCCGACACGGGCTCGCACCATTCGGTTCCCGAATTTTCACCCGGAACTTCTATCGCTAAATGCGAGAACCAGCTGTCCTTTGCGGCGCCGTGCCAATGCTTAACGCCGGGGGCTATATTTACAGTGTCGCCGGGCATAAGAATTTGCGGTTCCTTGCCCCATTCCTGATAATAGCCCTTTCCCGCAACACAGATAAGTATTTGTCCGCCGCCCTTGTCGGCTTTATGAATGTGCCAGTTGTTTCGGCAGGACGGCTCAAAGGTCACATTGAAAATCCCCACCTGCTCTTTGGAAACCGGAGCCAAATAGCTTTGACCTATAAAATATTTTGCGAATGCGGTATTTGGCTCGCCAATCGGAAAAATCATTGAATTTTCGTGCTTTTTCTTTTCGCCTTCGGCGGCGTCTTCCGTCCAAATGTCCTTTGCCATCCTGAACGCCGCCCATGCCTTCGGCCAGCCTGCGTAAAATGCGGCGTGGGTTAGTATTTCGGCAATTTCGGTTTTGGTAATTCCGTTTGCCTTTGCCGTTTTTAAGTGATATTCAAACGAGCTGTCGCACAGTCCCTGTGAAATCAGTGCCGTAACCGTAACAAGCGAACGGTCGCGGAGCGATAGCCTGTCCTCTCTGCTCCATACCTCACCGAAAAGAACATCGTCGTTAAGCTCGGCAAATTTCGGTGCGAATTCGCCTAATGCTTCTCTGCCCGCAGTAACCTTTTTCATAGCTTATTTCACCCATTCCTCTATATCTTTTTTTGATTTGTTTACACTGCCGCCGTGTATCGCCAGTCCGTTTTCAACCGTGGCGCCGGGACAAAGCCTTTTTATATCCGCAACGCTTCTGCCCATACCGCTTCCCTCGTGCGTGCAAAACGGCTTTATAATTTTGCCGTCAAAGTTAAAATGCTCCAAAAAAGTGAAGACAGCCATAGGCATAGTGCTCCAGTAGTTCGGGAAACCGAGATATATTACATCATAATCGCTTACAGTGTCGGGATAACGCTTAAGTTCGGGTCTTGCGTTCCGCTGTTGGTCGGCTTTGGCTTCCTCGATACAGGCGTTGTAGCCCTTGGAATAAGGCTTAAGCTGTTCTATTTTAAACATATCGGCGCCTGTCAGCTCTTCTATAATGCCTGCCGCAATTTCAGTGTTTCCCACCTTAAGCGTTTTGAGTGTGCCGTTAAAGTAGTTTTCATCTGCTCTTGAATAAAAAGCAATTAATTCTTTTGCCATTTTAATAACCGCCTTTCCGTAATTCAAGTATATTATAAAATGCGTTGACACGGAATATCCGATATGTTATTATGGTATAAACCAAAGGTTGATAGAGGTGTGATATGTATAATCCGTTACTTGTTACTTTTTTAGCGGTTGCAGATTGCGGAAGCTTTACAAAAGCGGCAGAAAAGCTCTTTGTTTCGCCTACCGCGGTTATGAAGCAGATGAACGCTCTTGAAAATCATATGAATTTAAAATTGACAGAAAGAACGCCTGCGGGAATTCGTCTTACCAAGGCGGGCTCGGTGATTTACCGCGATACAAAATTTATTATGGACTATTCGGACAAATCGGTCGCCGCGGCGAGAGCGGCTATGACTGATTACGATACGACATTTTGCGTAGGCACATCAATGCTAAACCCCGCAAAGCCGTTTATGGACCTGTGGTATAAGGTTAATGGAGATTTTCCGGATTATAAGCTGCATCTGGTGCCGTTCGACGATAATCACGAGGGCATTTTATCCGAAATAAAAAAGCTTGGTGAAAAATTTGATTTTCTTATAGGGGTATGCGATTCAAAGGCGTGGCTTTCCCTTTGCAATTTTTTGCCCCTCGGAAGATATAAAAAGATGGTGGCGGTGTCACGTGAGCACAGGCTGGCGTCCAAAAGCCGAATTGATATAGAGGATCTGTACGGCGAAACGCTGATGATGGTAAGCCGCGGCGATTCGGGCGTAAATGACTTTATACGCAACGATCTTGAAAGAAATCATCCGCAAATACGCATTGAGGATACCGAACAGTTTTATGA
Organism: Ruminococcaceae bacterium UBA6842; assembly: GCA_002451855.1. Lineage (GTDB taxonomy): Bacteria > Bacillota > Clostridia > Oscillospirales > Acutalibacteraceae > UBA737. The sequence continues at coordinate 5,516 of DKDS01000032.1, forward strand.
TCTGTCCGTTTTTAACCGATGCGCCGAGACGGGAAATGTCCTGCTTACAATAGAGTGTTGGAGTGAGGTTCATCCGGGACTTGTTACCGTTCCGGTCAATTGGGAGTACAGTATTCCTTACGGATTGCTGTACAGCCTTAATGCGGACGGAGATGTTTTAAGACTTGTTCAAAGGGTAAAAGAACTGTAAATATGTTTTGAATTTAGAAAAGACTGTCTTAAAGACAGTCTTTTTTTGTTTTTTCGGCGTTGAAATACAGGTAAAAAACGCTTCACTTTTTCTTTGTTTATGATTTCGAATTCACCTAATATTCAACTTTTTTTAGAACTACTTAACTTTTTTTGTGAATTTAACCAAATTCCTTGAAAAAAATTAAATAAACATTTATAATCCAATCGGATATTCGGTGAGAATAGGTTAAATTGAGGAGAGGTGAATAACAGAGGTTAATATTTTTGTCAGACCGCACCGTACGGTACAATTTGAATTATAAGTTGAGTTTGTAAAACGGTTCTTGTACAGAAAAACTTGTAAAGCAGATACGGCGCAAGAAACATATTGTTTTTGACAATAATTATTTAGGAGGAAAGAAAATGAAA
>DKDS01000052.1:0-20471 GCA_002451855.1 Ruminococcaceae bacterium UBA6842
TGCTGCTCCTGCCGCTGCCGCAAACGGCGAAACCGTAACAAGCCCGATGCCCGGAACCATACTTTCCGTAAATGTATCAAACGGCTCCGCGGTTAAAAAGGGTGATGTACTTTTGATTCTCGAGGCTATGAAGATGGAAAACGAGATACTTGCTCCCTGTGACGGTACTGTTGCGTCTGTTAATGTAACAAAGGGCTCTTCTGTTGAGACCGGTGCCGTTCTCTGCGTTATAGCTTAACAGTCAGGAGAATTTACAATGGACAAGATAGTTGATTTTGCCAAAACCACCGGCTTTTATATGCTGTTCGGTAATTTGGCGGAGAATTGGGGATCGCTTGTTATGATCCTTATTTCCCTTTTACTTTTGTATTTGGGAATTAAAAAGCAGTTTGAACCGCTTTTGCTTGTAGGTATCGCTTTCGGTATGCTTCTTACCAACCTTACCGCATTTACGGGCGCCGATAACGCTATGTACCACACCGAGCTTTGGGCGCAGTTTATGGACGAGACCTCGGAGTTTTATCACAGCTACGGCCATATAATGTCAAGCGGCGGCTTGCTTGATTTCCTTTATATCGGTGTTAAAACCTGTATTTACCCCTGCCTTATATTTATAGGTATAGGCGCTATGACCGATTTTGAGCCGCTTATTGCAAGTCCTAAGTCCTTACTTTTGGGCGCCGCGGCACAGCTCGGTATATTTGTTACATTTATCGGATGCCTCGCAATGGCTTTCCCGGCGGAAGCTGCCGCATCTATCGGTATTATAGGCGGAGCTGACGGTCCTACCGCTATTTATACAACATCAAAGCTTTACCCGACTCTGCTCGGACCGATTGCGGTTGCCGCATATTCATATATGGCGCTTGTTCCCGTAATTCAGCCGCCTATTATGAAGCTTCTTACCACCAAAAAAGAGCGTTCTATCGTTATGAAGCCGCTCCGCAAGGTAAGCAAGACCGAGAAGATAATATTCCCGATTGCGGTAACAATATTTGTTGCATTGCTTGTCCCCTCGGCTACACCGCTTGTGGGCTGTCTTATGCTCGGAAACCTGTGGAAGGAATCCGGCGTGTGCGACAGACTTTGCAAAACAGCGCAGAACGAGCTTATGAACATCGTTACGATATTCCTCGGTATCTCCGTAGGCGCTACCGCTACCGCGGAGGCGTTCTTGAATGTTCAAACTCTTAAAATACTCGCTATGGGCGTGGTTGCTTTCAGTCTCGGTACTGCCGGCGGCGTTCTTCTTGCAAAGCTTATGAACCTGTTTACAAAGAAGAACAAGATAAATCCGCTTATCGGCTCCGCGGGCGTTTCCGCAGTTCCTATGGCGGCTCGTGTATCGCAGAGCGTCGGTCAAAAGGAAAATCCGGCAAACTTCCTGCTTATGCACGCTATGGGTCCGAATGTTGCCGGCGTTATAGGCTCGGCAATAGCGGCAGGCGTTCTTATCTCGCTGTTTGCTTAATGTTTCGGGAGGATATATTAAATGGAAGAAAAAAAATTATATATAACCGATACTATACTTCGTGACGCTCATCAGTCGCAGGCCGCAACCCGTATGCGTATTGAGGATATGCTCCCTGCCCTTGAACAGCTTGACGCCATAGGCTATTGGAGTCTTGAGTGCTGGGGCGGCGCTACCTTTGACAGCTGTATGCGCTTTTTAAACGAAGACCCGTGGGAGAGACTGCGTACTCTTAAAAAGCATATGCCGAATACCAAGCTTCAGATGCTTTTAAGAGGTCAGAACCTCCTCGGCTACAAGCATTACGCTGATGATGTTGTTGATATGTTTGTTAAAAAGTCGATTGAAAACGGTATTGATGTTATCCGTATTTTTGACGCGCTTAACGACACACGCAATATGGAACAGGCAATGAAGAGCTGTAAAAAATACGGCGGTATATGCGAGGCCGCTATCAGCTATACGGTAAGCCCCGTTCATAACGAGGAATACTTTGTTAATATGGCAAAGACCCTTGAAAAAATGGGCGCTGATGTTATCTGTATTAAAGATATGGCTAACCTGCTTTTGCCCTACAATGCTTATTCGCTTGTTAAAAAGCTTAAAGAAAATGTCAGTGTTCCGATTCACCTGCACACTCACAACACAACAGGTACGGGCGATATGACCTATTTAATGGCGGCTCAGGCAGGCGTTGATATTGTTGACACCGCGCTCTCTCCCCTTGCGAACGGTACTTCTCAGCCCTCTACCGAGGCGCTTGTTGCTACTTTACAGGGTACTCCCCGTGACACGGGTCTTGACCTTATGAAATTAAGCGAGATTGCCGCTCATTTCCGCAAGGTTGCAGATAAGATGAAAGCCGAAGGTATACTCGACCCGAAGGTACTGAATGTTGATACCAAGACGCTTATTTATCAGGTACCCGGCGGTATGCTTTCAAACCTTCTTTCACAGCTCAAGCAGGCTAATGCCGAGGATAAGTACTACGATGTTTTGGCTGAAGTGCCGAGAGTAAGAGAGGACTTCGGTTATCCGCCGCTCGTAACTCCCACAAGTCAGATTGTAGGCACGCAGGCAGTTCTTAATGTTCTTTCCGGCGAGCGTTACAAAATGATTACTAAGGAATCCAAAGGCTTGCTCCGCGGCGAATACGGCAGACTTCCCGGCAAGGTAAACGAGGAAGTCCGCAAAAAGGCAATCGGAGACGATAAGGTTATCACCTGCCGTCCTGCCGACCTTTTAAAGCCGGAGCTTGCGGATTACGCAAAAGAAATGAAGGAAAAAGGCATAGGCAAATCCGAAGAGGATGTATTAAGCTACGCTTTGTTCCCGCAGGTTGCGGAAAAGTTCTTTGCCGTTCGCGACGGTGAAAAGAAATCAAATATTGACGAAAACGGGGTACGCACCCTTATCGTTGAGGATCTTTCAGAATAAGCTTTCGGGGTTGCGGATTTACCGCAACCCCGAATTTTACATTATTAAAAAAAGCATAAGCATTTCTTTTACTCTGTTATAAATTTCCTCTGCGCTTTCGGGCGGCAACGGGTTTTCACCAAGCCCCAATTCAACAGTAAATCCGGGCCTTCCGTATTCGGTTATAAACCAATCCTTGAAGCCGCCGCCCTCCGCAATCCCGACGGGCGTATCAAGCGCATAGCCTGAGGAGGTAGCCATTATTTCCGCCATTTTTTTAGACCTTTGCGGTATATTCTGCCCGTAGCTCCAGTAAATCACCTCGCCCTGCGAATGGAGCGCCGCCGCCTGTCTTACCTTAACTGTATGGCAAAGCTCCGTAAGCGCCAGTGTTTCAGGCTCGCTTTCAGGCTTGTAGCCGCCGAAGCGCGTCGGTCCGGGTCCCAGTATTCCCGCCTTTATTTCTTTTTTCTTAAGCTCGTTCCATCCGGCGTTAAAGTTATGGTTGATGTCAACCCCTCTGAGATTTGCGTTCCAGTGCGTAAAATCACCATAGCACATACGGTTAAGCGTATTACCGAGCTCTCCGCACGCCTTTAAGCCGTAAAGCGATATTTCACAGCCGTCCGGATTTACACACGGAACAAAAATGACCCCCTTATTTAAAAGTGAACGCCGTGAATTAAGTCCGCCGAGATAACCGCCGCTTTCATATGTACCGCAAAGCTCTTCTATGAACATAAGCAGTACGACCGAGGTTATCCTTTCACTGCCGTGAAATGCCGCCGTAATAAGGCTGTATTCCTCGGCGGAACCGATTTTAAGCGCCGTTATATCCCTGCCGCCGCAGCTGCGCCCGATTGTGATTTTCTTCAAAAAGCTGTATTTTTCACACAGCGTTTCAATAATTCGGCGCCGTTCAAAATAACCGTACTCCACACTTTTTACAATTTCTGACATCCGCTTTCACACTCCCATAAAACAATTATATTTAAGGAAGATGCATTTAATGAATTTAGAAGAAAAACAATTATCAGCCGAATATATTTATAAGGGCAAAATTATCCGTCTGCGCCGTGATATCGCCCTGCTGCCCAACGGCAACACCGCAACAAGAGAGGTTGTAGAGCATAACGGCGGCGTTTGCGTTGCGGCTTTGACCGAAAATGATGAGGTTTTATTTGTAAAACAGTTCCGCTATCCCTATATGGAAACGGTAACAGAAATTCCTGCCGGCAAGCGTGACAGCGCCGAGGAAGACCCACTCGCCTGCGGTAAGAGAGAACTGAAAGAAGAAACAGGCGCCGAGGCAGAAAGGTTTATCCCACTCGGAAGGCTGTACCCCTCCCCCGGCTATTGCGGCGAAATTATTTGGATGTATGCCGCGACGGGACTAACCTACGGCGAGCAGCACCCCGACGACGACGAGTTTTTAAGCGTAGAAAAAATACCGCTTGATAAAGCGGTAGAAATGATATTAAACGGCGAAATAACCGACGCTAAAACACAGGCGGCGGTTCTGAAGCTTAAAATTTTAAAGGACAGTAATAAAATTTGAGAAAAACGGCTTGCGGAAATTTCCGCAAGCCGTTTTTTATACTTATTTGCCTTTTACTTCATCGGTTTTGTAAATGAACTTTACACTGCCGTCTGCTTCGTCCGAAATTCCGGCAAACGATTTATAGGATTTTGATACCTCAACCGTAGCCTTAACACGGTCAACAAGATTTTGAAGGTCCTTACCCGCAAGTCCCGTAATCTTGCTTATCCCCTTTTCGTTAAGCTCCTTAATTCCGTCGGCAAGCTGTTTTGAACCGTCAGCCAACTGCTCAACACCGGGAACCAACTGCTCCGTACCGGCTTTAAGCTGTTCGGCGCCGCTCTTAAGCTCAGCCGCGCCCGCATTTACCTTCGCACTGCCATCGCTTGCGGATTTAACGCCTGCCGTGTAAGCTAATATCCCCTGATAGAACTCGTTATAGCTGTCAAGACTTGTAACCGCCGTTTCAACCGAGGGTTTAAGCGTTGCAAGCGCAAGCTTTAAGCAAAGGGCGTTTATTTTAGCGTCCGCAGCGCTGTCGTTCATAGCGGCTAAAACGGTCTGTGCGTCTGTTGCCATGGCGGTAGCCGCAGTTATATTACTTACAGCGGGCTGACCGTTCTGTAATGAGAGATATGTGCATAATTTTGCTATCAGACCTGCCTGTTCCGCAGGTACGCCGCCGGCTGTCAGGCGTGCGTAAACATCAGCGTTGACTGTTATCGCGGTGTTTGCGCTTACTTCGTTTACAACAGCGGCATTTGTAAGAACGGGTGCAATTTCAGCCATTGCCGCTTCAAGGGTCTTACCTGCCGCAAGCTTTTCGGCAAGCATTACCTTTACGGCTTTATAATAAGCTCCGGGAACATTATTTTCCTTAAGCTTTGCTTCAACGGTGCTGTTCGCGACCGCAATAAGCTCTGCCTTTTGCGCGTCTGTAGGATTGCTTAAAAGTGAATTGAGCTCTGACTTGTAGTTTTCCTTAGTAAGCGATACCGTAATTCCGTTATCCTTAAACTGGGTCGTTACAGTGGCAAGCAATGTGTCAAATACCTTTGCGGCACCGGCTGTAAGGTCGCCGTTCTTTGAAACCAAGGTATTAAGCCCTGCGTTAAGAGCCGCCGTACCGCTTGCAAGCTCGTTTGTACCCGAAGCCAGTTTATCAACGCCTGCCGCCAATTCCTTTGATTTTGAAAGCAGCGTGGTAAGTCCGCCGTACAGCTCGGAAGATCCGTCGATAAGCTTTGACATACCGTTTGTAAGCTCGTTAAGCTGAGCTTGCAAATCATCGGCGGTGTTAAGCTTTGAAGTATCAAACTCATTAAACAGACTGTTTGTGGCAAGCGTTAATGTTGTTGTAAGGCTGAAATTCTTAACATCGGCAGTAACCTCAACATAATCGGGTATTTCTATCTTACTGCTGTCAAGGGCAAGGTTTTCCTTAAGACCCGGAAGCGCAAAGCCCGCGACAACGGTACGGTCGCCGTCATTGATAAGCTTGCCGTTTGAAACCTCGACATTCGTAAATACATCGTTGTCAAGCATAAGACCCGTAAGCATTACAAACGGAACATAAATTTTTTCGGTCTTTCCGTCAATGGTAACCTCGCTGTACTGCTTGTTGACATAATCAAATCTGATAGTAGCCTTGCCGCTCTTTCCCGCAATTTCGTCAGCGGAAACAGCCTTACCGTCAAGCTTATAAGAAACCTTAAGGTCAACCGGCAGCTCCTTGCTTATCGTACCCTGATAATAGATGTCCGCGCCGTCTGCGTTCCATACACGCATATTGTCGCTGTCCATTACATATGATTCGTCGCCCTTGACATTTTTGATGTCCTTAAGCTCGCTTTTATCCTTTAGATTTTTTTCATTCAGGCTGTTTTTAATCCAGTCGCTTACGATTATTTTCTTAACCGAACCGTCCGCATTTGCGATTACATATACGGTTTCGTCCTTGGCGGTTTTTGTATCCTTTGCGACGGTGCTTTCGGATACCGTTGTTTCGGTATCCTTTACATCATCCTTTTTCTTGGTAGCGCCGATTGTGGCCGCGGTAACGCTTGTGCCCGCAATAATTCCGGCGGCGCCTACTGCTATAATTTTAAGTAAATCTTTTCTTGCGGTTTTCATTACTTATTACCTCCGATTGTTTTCTTGGGTTTAAATCCTATGCTCGTTGCGCAGATAACTTTATCAAACAGCATAAACATTGCCGGCAAAATGAAGATTACGCACAGCATACTGATTATAGCGCCCCTTGCCATAAGATTGCATATTGAGCTTATAATATCTACATCCGAATAAAGTCCTACGCCGAAGGTTGCGGCAAAGAAGCCGAGCGCGCTTACTATAATGGACGGTATAGAGGTGTTGAGCGCAATGCTTACGGCGTTCTTTTTATCAGCGCCCAAAGAACGTTCCCTCTTGTAACGGGTGGTCATAAGTATCGCATAGTCAACCGTAGAGCCGAGCTGAATGGTGCTTATGCAAATAGGCGCTATAAACGGCATTGAAGTGCCGAGCAAATGACAGAAGCCCAGATTTATGAATATTGCAAGCTCGATTACCGATACCAAAATTATCGGTAATGAAGCGCTCTTGAGTACCAACAGTATTATTACGAATATTGCCGCTATCGAGATAGTATCTACAACCTTGAAGTCGTGATCGGTAATATGGATCATATCCTTAGTACACGGAGCCTCGCCTATGAGCATACCCTTACTGTCGTACTTCTTAAGTATATCGCTCAAAACAGTAATCTGCTCGTTTACCTCGTCAGATGCCGTTGCGTACTCTGAGTTAATAACCATCAGCTTCCAGTTATCGCTTTGAAGCGTTGATTTAGCCTCATCGGGTATTACTTCGTCGGGTATTCGGCTTCCGACTACGGACTCAAGTCCCAAAACAAACTTAACGCCGTCTACCTTTTCCATTTCACTGCTCATACTGCGTATTGCCTTGCTGTCCGTATCGGCTGAAACAAGAATCATATGAGTAGAGCCTACATTAAATTCCTTTTCAAGCTTTGTGTTCGCAATCGAGCACTCCATATCTTTAGGCAGCGTTTCGGTCATATTGTAGTAGACCTCGCTGTTTGCCTTGCTGTAACACCAGTAAGCAGGTCCGACTAAGATTAAGAATATTATAAGGAATATCCACGAACGCTTAACAACAAAGTTTGTAAGACGGTTCATAGGCGGTATTAAAGCCTTATGCATTGTCTTTTCAAGCAGCTTGTCGCAAACAAGTATCAGGGACGGCAAAACCGTTACGCAGGAAATAAGTCCGAACAAAACGCCCTTTGCCATTACAATTCCCAAATCCATACCGAGCGTGTAGCTCATAAAGCAAAGCGCTATAAATCCGGCAACCGTTGTAATGGAGCTTCCGACAACCGAGGAAACCGTCGCCTTGATTGCGTGAGCCATTGCCCTTTGCTTGTCGCCCGAATAACGCACCTTCTGCTCCTCGTAGCTGTGCCACAGGAATATCGAATAGTCCATTGTAACGGCAAGCTGAAGCACGGCGGCAAGCGCCTTTGTAACATATGAAATTTCGCCCATAAAGTAGTTGGAGCCTAAGTTTATAAGTATTGCCGCGCCGATATTTGCAAGGAACAGGAACGGAATTATCCAGTTATCCATAAATATCATCATGGTAACCGTGCAAAGCAGTACCGCTATACCTACATAAATCGGTTCCTCACGCTCGCATAAGTCCTTAAGGTCCGTAACAACGGCGGACATACCGGTTACATAGCAGTTTTTATCGGCAATCTTTCTTACCTCTTTAATGGCGTCCATTGTTGTATCCGCCGAAGTAGAGCTTTTAAAGAAAACCGCTATTATGGTTGAATCGCCCGAATTAAAGGCATTGTAAATTTCATCAGGCAGCATTTCCTTCGGTAGCGATATATCCATAAGGCTGTCGTACCAGATAGCGCTGTCAACATCGTCAACCTTTTCGATTTTTTCACGCAGCTCAGATACCTGCTTATCCTCCATACCGTCAACGATAATGAAAGAAAACGCACCCTTTCCGAAATCGTCAAGCAGTATGTTCTGCCCCTTCATTGTTTCAATATCATCCGGCAGGTAAGTAAGCATATCGTAGTTAATTCTGGTTTTTAACATTCCGAAAACCGACGGCACCATAAGCGCCACGGTAACTATCAGAATTAAAAACCGGCATTTTACCACGCCTTTTCCGAATTTTATCATTTTCCCCACTCTTTCTATATTTGTTTCATTATTTTAACGGTGTAAAACACATTGAAAAGATTTTGCAGGCCGTCCGTCAGTAAGGATATACCTACAAAAATCATCAGTGCGTTACTGCCGCCGAACGGGTCAACTATAAGCAGCAGTCCCAACACAGCGCAAATAAGCGAGCCTAAAAGTATAAGCCACCAATTTGACAGACCGAAACGCTTTGCGTCAACCGCGGTCTGCAATTTAAACACGCCGTCCACAAGGACAAACACACCGATAATTACCGGCATAAAGGTTACTACCCTGCCCGAACGCAAAAGCAAAATCAAACCGAATATAAGGGTGAAAACGCCGAGCGCCAAATCAAACTGAAATGCAAGATTGTAAAGGTCGCGCGAAAAATACCCGAGTATTTTCGAAATACCGTAGAATAACGAAATACCACCGATTATTCTGCAAAAAATCAAAGCCGAGGTAAACGGTTTTACAATAATAAATATACCTGCGGCAATAAGTAAAGCCGAGCATATTATATAACACCATTTTGCCTGTTTTGCGGTCTTCATAAATATTCCTCCCTTCATTTTCCGTATTACATTATATAAAAACGGCAGATAATTTCCATAAACAAAAAAAAGCTTATGCGTAAAATTTACGCATAAGCCTAAATGTGTTCGAAAATCAGACAAATCACTTTGTTTGCACAGATTTTTCAGAATTTGAAAGTGTAAGGCGGATATTGCCGTCAAGCAACACGCCGAGCCGTTCAACAGCACCGTTCATATCGCCCTTCATACCCGAAGAAAGCCACTCGAGCACCATTCCCACAAGAGCGTGGGTGTAAAACCGAGCCATAAGCTCAATATCCGATTCTGCGGCGTCAATTCCTTCCGCTTCTTTTTTAATAAAGCTCAGGATATTGTTATATGTAACCTCGTCGAGATAATCCTCGACCCGTTCACGGCTTATCGATTTATACATATGATATATTCCGAGCCTGTTTTGCCTTACAAAATTCACAGCCTTTAAAAAGGCGTCCTGCCACGAATCAAAGCCCGATGTATCGCCTAAGATATTCTGTGTTTCTATTTGGAACAGCTCGTCGACAAGGGCGTATATATCCTCGAAATAATAATAAAATGTATTGCGGTTCACTCCGCATCGGGTAACAATATCCTTTACGGTTATTTTATCAAAAGGGCGTTCTCCGATAAGCTCGATAAACGCGTCGATAATTGCCTTTTTGGTAAACTGAGCCATAATGCACCTCATTTCCGAAAATGATTATACACCGAAAACGCAAAAAATGCAAGTATAACTCTGTTACTGACCGAACGGGAAATTAAATGTTCCGCCCGAAGAAGACGAATTATCCGAAGAGGTGTTATCCGAATTTATTTCCGTGCTGTAGCTTGACTCGCCTATGTTTGCCTTCAAAGCCACTTCAAAGCTTTTCTCCGCGCCGGATTTTGTAATAACCGTAACCGTAATTTTATCCCCGGCGGAGCAGTTGTCGATTATATCAAGCACAACATCGTCGTTTGTTACCTCAATGTCATTAATTCTTGTAATAGTGTCGCCCTCGGACACCTTGCCGTAAAGGTCGCTGTCCTCCGATACGGACGCCACATAAAGTCCCACATTGCTGTAACCCGATATTTCCGCGGTAACGGAATTTATTGCCGTATAGGTTATTCCGAGCTTTGCGCGGCTTACAACCTTGCCTTCCTTTATAAGCTCAGAGCATATTCTTTTCATAGTTTTGGTCGGTATAGCGTATCCCACGGCGTCATACACAACACCCGCAAGCTTTGAGGAGGTTATTCCTATAACCTGACCGTACATATTTACAAGCGCGCCGCCCGAGCTTCCGGGATTGATTGCGCTATCGGTCTGAATAAGCTTGGCGGAGTAGCTTGTAGTGGTTTTCACCCGTCTTGCGACAGAGGATATTATACCCTTTGTTATGCTTGAAGCTTCGGTAGCGTCTGACGGGCGGCCGATAGCTACAACGCTTTCGCCGTATACCAGCTGTTCGGAATCTCCGAACTCAGCCGCCGCAAAGCCTTTGCCGTCAATCTTTAAAATAGCAAGGTCGCTTATCTTATCGCCCGAAACATACTTTGCGTCGTACTGCTTACCGTCGGATGTGTAAACCTTGAATTTGGGAGCGCCGACCTCGGAGTATATATGGTCGTTTGTTACAATATAACCGTCCTCCGAATAGAAAACTCCGCTTGCCTGAGCGCTGTTGCCCGCAGTGTTGTAAACGGTAATTCCGACAACCGAAGCGTTTACCTTATCGTAAACCTGCGCCGCCGTCATTTCATCTGTATCGGCAGGCTTTGCGGCAAGGTCAATTTTTACATTGCCGCGAAGTGTCGGATTGCTCTTGCTTTTTCCGAGGAAATAGCCTGTTGCCGAAGCGCCCGTAAGCAGTATTACCGCCGCCATAACAGCCGCAAAGATTTTAAGACCCTTATTCATAGGCTTATAATCGCCGATGGGATTTACGGGAGTATAGTTTATACGGTTATAAACCTGCTCAGGCGGTGTGTTCGGCGTTTCCGGCTCCCCGGCGGCAGACGCGGCGTTTGTCTTCTGTTCTTCGTTTAAGGGTGCCGTACCCTCGGTTTCGTTATTGTTTTCTTCATTCATAAATTCGTTCATAGCTTTCTCCATTCTTGCCTTATGCTAAAGGAAGTGTAACACTGAATTCGGTAAAATCATTTTCACAGCTTGAAACCGTGACCGTACCGCCGTGCGCCTTTACAATGGTTTTAACAATGTACAGCCCAAGTCCCGTGCTGTTTTTATTTGCGGAGCGCGATTTATCAACCTTATAAAATCTGTCAAACACATACGGCAGTTCGTTTTCGGGTATTCCTTTTCCTGTGTTTCTGATTGTAAAAACAATCTTTTTACCGTCGGTAACCGTTTTGAAATCTATATTGCCGCCCTCGTTTGCAAATTTTATTGAGTTGTCAACAAGGTTGTAAACAACCTGATGTATCAGATCCTTATCCGCGTTAACGGAAATGCTTTGTATTTCATCAAGACCCGTTATTTCAATTTTTTTGCTTTCAATCCGCTGTTCCTGACTGATTACAATATTGCAAAGCAGCTCTCTGAAATCGAAAAGCTCCGGTTTTAAAACAAACTCGCCTGCCTCAAGCTTCGACATACTGAGCATTGACTGCACAAGCCTTGAAAGCCTTTTCACCTCTTCGGATACGATACCGAGATAATATTTTTCCTTTTCCGGCTCTATTGTTCCGTCAAGTATGCCGTCGATAAAGCCGCCGATTGTCGTCATAGGCGTTTTAAGCTCGTGGGATACATTCGCCACAAAGCTCTTACGCATTCCCTCAAGCTGAACCAAGGAGTTTGTCATTTGATTAAAGGAAACCGCAAGCTCGCCTATCTCGTCATCGCTTGTTACGGGTATTCGCTTTGAAAAATCGCCCTTTGCCATTGCCTTAGATGCCTCCGACATAAGCTTTAACGGCTTAGTCAGCTTATATGTCATAAGGTATATCGCAAAAAACATTATAACAATCGGCAAAACGGAGGAAAGCAGATAAAGCTTTGTTACGGTGAACATAAGCTCTCTTATAGCCGAAACGGGCGCGGCGGAAAATACCGTTCCTACCTTAACGCCGTCGCTGTTTTTAACAGGCTCTGACGCAATATAATGCGGAGTATCGTAAATATCAAGCGTGTCAAGCCTAAAGGCTTCCTTTCCGCCTACATCAAGCAATTCGCTTTTCGGTATAATATGCTCGGAATGACTGCATTTTCTGTCCTTCATCCACTCGTCACAGCTGCATATCAGCACGCTGCCGTTCGAATCCGCAAGAAAAATATCAACCGAGGAAACGGAGGAAAGCGCTTCTATCGTTTTGAAAAACGATTCGGCTTTTAAATCCCCGCCGCTTAACTGCGACAAATAATCCGTAACCTCAACACTGCATTTGCTGAGCGTTTCATACTTACTCTTTGCGAGATAATTGTTAAGCACAAAGGAAAGGATCGTCATCATTACCGTAAAGCTGAAAACTATTATAAGCGCGGTAGTGAAGAAATATTTTTTAAAAAGCTTAAGCTTCATAAGCTCACTTTACCTCGAACTTATAGCCGACGCCCCAAACGGTCTTAAGCGACCATTGGTCCGAAACATTTTCAAGCTTTTCACGAAGTCTCTTTACATGAACGTCAACCGTTCTTGAGTCGCCGTAATAGTCAAATCCCCATACCTCGTCAAGAAGCTGGTCTCTGGTGTAAACACGGTTCGGATTGCTTGCGAGGTGGTATATAAGCTCAAGCTCCTTAGGCGGAGTATCAATCTTAACACCGTTTACCTCAAGCTCGTAATTTGTAAGATTAATGCGAAGCTTATCATATTTTACCTCTTGAATCTGCGACGCCTTTTCACTGTCGTGGCTGCGGCGCAAAACCGCCTTAATGCGCGCGATTACCTCTTTGGTATCAAACGGCTTGCTTATATAATCGTCAGCGCCGAGCTCGAGTCCGAGTATCTTATCAAAGGTCTCGCCCTTTGCGGTAAGCATAATAATCGGCACCTCGGACGATTTTCTGATTTCACGGCAGACCTGCCAGCCGTCAAGCTTCGGAAGCATAATATCAAGCAGTATAAGGTCGGGAGAATATTTTGAAGCGTATTCAACTGCCTGTTCGCCGTCGTTTGCGACTATGGTCTCAAATCCGTCCTTTTGAAGATAGAGCCTTAAAAGCTCGCATATGTTTTCATCATCGTCCACTATAAGTATTTTATACTGCATAAGGTCATCCCCCTGTTTGTCCAATATAATATGATAATAATATAATAATATTACAGGAATATGAATAATTGTAACATTTTTTACCGTAAAAGCCTTTTAAGCTGTAAAATCTCGGTTGCTTCGGCGATAGCCTTGCTAAAGAAATGTCGGTGAATTACTCTTGAAATCCGAAACCGAAAGGCGTATTATAATTAAAAACACAAACTACAAAGAAAAATAATATGAAAGAAATCGATAATGTTGAGGTTATTGCGGAAAAAGAAAAATACGCAAAATACGGCGTGCATAAGGGTATGCAGGGGTGGATATGCGACGACAGAAATATAAACGGATGTTGGCTTGTCAACTTTCCGCAATGCGGCGAAAAAGCAGATATTGCCGAAATACCCGTAAAGGAAGAAGATTTAAAACTGATTGATATAATGCACGCAAAGGTAAACGAAGAGATTGCGGATAAATACAAGGACTGAAATTCTTATTATATGTAACGGGTGATACTTTTTCACCCGTTATTTTTTATGACGCCTTTTTAAGTTCTGTGTTATCGGTTACCGATTCGGCGGTTTTAAGCATATTCTCGGCAAAAATTCCGTAGCCTGTTGTTGGGTCGTCAATCAGCACATGGGTTACCGCCCCTACAAGCTTACCGTTTTGAAGCAAGGGCGAGCCCGACATACCCTGTACTATACCGCCTGTCTTTTCAAGCAGCTCTTTATCGGTCACTGTAACGGTAAGATTTTGTGTTGACGCCATATAAGCCGAGCCCCTTTTTTTGATTTTGCAGGCGTAAAGCTTAGGCGTTCCCCCGTCGATAGTGCAAAGCATTTGCGCGGCGCCGTCCTTAACCTCGTTTTTAAGCGCAATTTCCGTAAGGTCCGAAAGACTGATTTTACCCTTTAACAGGCTGTACACACCGTTTTCGGAGTTTTTGTCTATTGCTCCGAGCGCGGTATATGTGAACTTACCCTTTAGCTGACCGGGACTGCCCGAAGCGCCCTTTTCAACCGAAACGATTTCCGCCTTGACGATTTCGCCCGTATCAAGGGACAAAAGCTCGCCCGTATCCTCGTCGCATACGCCGTGACCGAGACCGCATACAACCCCCGTCATAGGACTGTAAAAGGTAAGCGTGCCGATTCCGGCGGAGCTGTCCCTTACCCAAAGTCCTATCTTAAAATCGCCCGTTTCGCTTGATTTGACCGGATTGCAGAGCAGAGTTTTCTTTTTCCCCGCGCGCTTAATTACAAATTTTATTTTTTCGCCGCCCGATTCGGATACTACCGCGCTCAGCTCCTCGTTTGTATGAACAGCTCTTCCGTCAGCCGAAAGAATGTAATCGCCCTTTTTAATTCCCGCCTTCTCCGCGGGACTGATGATGCCGTTTTCCGTCTGCACCTCGGTAACATCTATCACCAAAACACCGTCGGTATAAAGCTTCATACCAAACGGCGTGCCGAGCACCGCAACATACATTTCGTCTACGACCTCAACGCTCACGGTGGAAAAGGGTATAACTCCGAATGCCTTTAGTCCTACCTTGAATTCTTCGCCGATTTCATTTGACACTCCGCTTTCCGACAGCTTTGCGCCCTTATATTCGGCGGTTATCGGTATAGGCGTATTAAAGCTTAATACATCGCCCTTTTTAACCTTATATTTTTCACCGAGAGAATTTCCGAGATAAAAAATTGCGGAAAAAACAAATATATCTAACCCCAAAAGAACAAAAAATGTTATCTTTGAGAATACACGCATAAATTTCAAAACAATCACTTCCCTGATTATTTTGTGCGTTTTTTGATATATTAATTATTACAAAAATAACCGCTGTAAAAAACAGCGGTTATTCTTCAGTTTTCAAAAAAGCTTTTTCTCGGTTTTCGTATAAACGGCGCGGAATCGGTAGTAACAAGTATCGTTTCCTGACCGATAACCTCAATCTCATTCCACGGAATAACAATATCCTCCTCGTGTCCGAAAATCCCGAAAAATCTCGGTCTGCCGGGCAAAACAACCGAGGTCAGTCTGCCGTCCGCCGTGTTGAACTCAACATCGTAAACATAACCGAGGACGCACCCGTTTTTAATGCAAACAACCTGCTTGTTTCTGAGATCCGCAATTCTGCAATCCATTTTCCGTCACTCTCCCGTATTGGTGTTACAGGAAAATATATGCCGAATTACCGCGGTTTAGTCGTCAAAAACATTTTCGGCTTCTTCCTCGCCGTCCTCGTTGATGATTTTTTTGGGTTCCTCCTCTACCTCGATACCGAGGTCGCGGCGTTTTTCAATATCCTCCTCGGGGTGTTCAAGGTAATACGGGTCAATTATATATTTTTTAATTGCGGGAAAGGCGCAGAACTGCACCAGCAAGAATTTAAACGACGGGAAAATAAGCATATAAAGTAAAATTTCCAGCGTTATAACAATAATAAAAGCCGATTTGAAGAGGAAAAGCAAGCCTATATTCACGGCGTAAACAAGCAAAAGCGAGAAGAAACAGACAAGATTACGCTTCATATTAATGAAAACAAACTTGAAGCTGTTTTTGTAAACCTGTTTAACCGTAAATTTAAAGGTGATAATAAGCGTCCAGATATAGTAATTCATTACGGTAAAAATGAAAAGAATACAAAGCGAAATTCCCATTCCTATCGAGGACATAACACCCTTTGCGCCGAACCAAAAGAAATAAAGGTCAAACGCCAAAACAGCGTAAACCAGTGTATTAATTATTCCTGCCGCAAGCGACTGCTTCCAATTTTTCTTGATTGTTTCAAAAAAATCGCTCAAACCGAAGGAGTGCTTATCCCTTGCGATATTTCTTGTGACATTAGTAATGCCGGCTGACGCAAGCCCGTTTGTAAGCACGGGAACGCTGATTAAATCATAAACCAAATTAATGGTTATAAATTTCCAAAAGTTCCTGAAAAAGGTCTCAAAAAAAACTATTATCGTTTTCTTTTTGGGCGCGTTTTTAGAAATGCCCGGACCCTCTTTTTCATAATTGAATAAACCGAAAAAGCCTGCCATTAATTATTCTCCCCGTTTTTCTTTTTGTAAATCATTTTTTCGCCTATTGAAATGTTTTTATAACCGAGTATATATGACCCGAAAGACGCCGCCGGAATTATAAGCGGCAGTAGAAAAAGCAGAATATAGCGCCATACGGAAAGGTCAGCCGCCGTTTTAGCGCCGTTCAATATTACCTCTATTAACGAAAAGAAGCACGGATTAAGCGTTTTAAATAACAGCGGCGACAGATTAAACCCGAAAATTTTTGCCGCTGCCAGACAAAGCAAAAACAGGTATATCGGTATAACCGATATTAAGCCTATTTTAAGCCCCTTGAGCTTGTCCTCGTTTTCGTGCTTGAATTTTACAAGATTGCTGTCCTTAGTGCCGAGCTGCCAAAGATTTGGGTAAATAAAGCACAGCAGTATCATAATGCAAAACACCTGTGAAACAATAAGGTATGTCGCCTTACCGGAGCCTGACAGAACCGAGCGTATCGACGCTTCGGTTACTGTATAGCCCTTGTCGGTATATTCCTGTTTTTTTGTGTCCTCACCGTCAGCGTAATAATATGTATAAAGCTCTTCGGCGTCATCACTGCCGCTTACCGTGCCGTAAGCCGTGTAGCCTATATTTTTTGTAAACGCCGCCGTTGCAAGCACGCTGAACGATACCACAACAAAGAAGCACATAATATTAATTACAACAATTTTTAAAAACTGCTTTAAGCCTGCCTTAAAAATTTCCATTCTACCACACCTATAATAATATTATTTTTATTATACGGCAATAAAAAAACAAATGCAAGAAAGAGATATATCTTTCCCGCATTTTTAATAATTTATTTACAATATAATCGCCAGCGCCACCGCCGCCGCAACAACCGCAATCGAAGAAACGGCAATGAGGCGTATTATTTTTTTCCTTTTTATTACGCTTCGTAGGTTTCGTCTTCTTACAGTATCGTCATAATTAAACGAAAAGCTGCTTGCGGCTTTTTTTAATTGCTTTGCGCTTAATGTTCCGTACTCGGGAGTAACATAAAAAACAATTTTTTCAAAAAGCTTACTGCCCGTATTATTTACCACAATTACTGTTTTACTTACGCCTTTAACCATTTTTCCGCCCCTTTGTATTTACTGTTAGTATTTTGGTCGCGAAGCAGGAAAAATATTCAAGTTGACATAAAAATGTGGATAACTCGGTGGAAAAGTTGATTAAGTAGGGGTTTTAGGGGAAAAGTTATCCACCGAAAGGCAAATTTCGACGGTTTATGTTAATTATTTTCTTTATATGTTCTGCCGTTTAAAAACGCAACCGCCCGTTCAACCGAGTCTCTGCTGTTTCCCCAGTCGGCGTTTTCACGGCTTTGGTAATCGTACATAGTGCAGTATTTTGAAATATCCTTATACAGTTCGGCGGAGTATTCCCCCGTTATTCTGTTCAAGGCGGCGGAAAAATCACCGTAATATCGGCGCATATTCTTTTTAGAAGCGCCGTTTAACAGCCTTTCGTAATGAGTCAGACAAAATACCGTCTGTGAATTGAACATATCTCTGAAATCCTTTTCATTTTCATAACAGCGGTAAACGGTTTCTATCATTCGGGAAAGTCCCCATTCGATTTTAGAGCAAATAAAGCACGAATCGGACACATTTTTTGCGCTTTCCGCCTTTTTACCGTCGGAATTAAAAAGCTTTTTTTCAAACAAATTTTTGTTTATCTCGGCAATGTGAGTTTCTAACATAAGCGCAAGCTGAAGTCTTCCCCTGCGCCCCATCATTTTTCCGTAATGGTATTCGCAAAATCCGACCTTATTTGTTTCTATCCTTACATCCGGCTCCATCATAGCGTCGCCGAGTATATAAGATGTCATACGCTCCTCAATCGTATCCCTCATACGGCATATCGGACAGCCGTCGTTATGCTCAAAGACCTCGCTTATCGGTATTGTGCAAATATCGTCTCTCATTTTGAAATTCTCCTTAAATTGATATTGATATAAAACAGAAAAAATTGTATAATTGGTTCGGTGATGATATGTACAGTGTGGAATATAAAAACGGCAACGCTTACCTTACCTGTCCCGACGGGCTTGACCTTAAAAACACGCTTGACTGCGGACAGGCTTTCAGGTGGGCACCAGATGAAAATGACCGTTGGAGCGGCTCCGCATACGGTAAATACTTAGAGCTTTCAAAGGAGCCTGACGGCACTCTGGTGCTTTATGACACATCGGAAGACGATTTTGAAAGCGTTTGGAAGTATTACTTTGACCTTGACAGGGATTATACGGCGGTTGACAGCATACTTTGCGAGGACGCGACACTTAAAAAAGCAGCGGAATTTTCAGGCGGTATAAGAATACTCAATCAAGAACCGTGGGAAACGCTCTGCTCGTTTATAATTTCCCAAAACAACAATATAAAACGAATAAAAGGCATAATAAGCCGCCTTTGCGAGAGCTTCGGCGATAATATGGGCGGCTGGTACAGCTTTCCCTCGCCCGACCGTCTTGCCGTTTTAAGCGAAGAAGACCTTGCGCCTTTAAGAAGCGGCTTCAGGGCAAAATACATACTTGACGCCGCAAGGAAGGTATCCTCGGGTCAAATTGACCTTGAAAGACTTAAAACCGTTGCCTCGGACGAAGCAAGAGACGCGCTTATGCAGATAAAGGGCGTAGGACCCAAGGTTGCGGACTGCGTTTCTCTGTTTTCCCTTTGCCACATCGACGCATTTCCAAAGGATGTATGGATAAAACGGGCAATGCAGGTGCTTTTTAACGGCGAGCTGCCCGAATGCGCAAAGCCGTATGCCGGAATAGCGCAGCAATATATATTCTTTTACGTAAGGGAAACCAAGCTTGAAATTTAATTAAAGTACCTGTAAACCGCTTCGGCAGAGGCTTTGGTCATACCCGGAGCAGACTCCAGTTCCTTTACATCGGCGCTTTTGATTTTTGCCATTGTTTTAAAATGCTTTAAAAGCGAGGCGGCTCGGTTCTCACCAATTCCGGGTATTTTTACAAGCTCCGAATTTATCATAGCCTTACTGCGGCGGTTCTTGTGGTAGCCTATCGCAAAGCGGTGAACCTCATCCTGAATACCGGTTATGAAAGTAAACGCCGCGCGGTTTGATTTTATAGAGATGTCACCGCCCTTTGCGGCGATAGCCCTTGTACGGTGCTTCGAATCCTTGACCATACCGAATAACGGAACATTAACACCGTGCTTTTCGAGCACCGGCACAACAGCCGACATCTGCCCCTGACCGCCGTCAAGCAAAATAAGGTCGGGCATAACGGAGAACCATTCGTCCTCCCCTTTTTCATACTCGGTAAATCGGCGGTCAAGCACCTCCGCCATAGAGCGGAAATCATCCTGACCCGAAAACGACTTATTTTTAAAGCGTTTATACGCCTGTCTTAACGGTCTGCCGTCCTTATACACAATCATTCCCGCAACATTTTCGCTTCCGGCGGTATTTGAAATATCGTAAGCCTCAATATATCTCGGGGCGGTGCTTAAGCCCAACAGTCTCGACAGCTCGTCAAGCACCGAGGTCTCTCTGCCCGTCCTGTTTATTATTTCCGACATATTTTCGGCGGCATTGTTAAAGCACATATCAAGCAGAGCCTTTTGCTCGCCGATTTTCGGGTTTATTACCGAAACCTTACGGCCTGAAGTTTCACTTAACCATTCCTCAACCGCCGAGAAATCACTGTCGGTGTCAATCAGTATTCTGCCCGGTATATCGGAACGGTCGGCGTAATATCTCTGCAAAAATTCGCCGTACAGGGTCTCTCTGTCCGATACGCCGTCTATTATATATTTCCTTTTATCCGTAAGCCGATAATTCCTGAAAACCAAAATTTCGGTACACGCCGTCTCACCTATCAGCGCTGAGGCAATAACATCCTCGTCCTTATAGGTCGCCCGTACCACCTTTTGCTTTTCCTTAATTTTGTTGATGGCGGCTATTCTGTCTCTAAGCCTTGCGGCGGTTTTAAAA
>DKDS01000052.1:20537-21596 GCA_002451855.1 Ruminococcaceae bacterium UBA6842
TGATAAATTCAACCGCCGATGACAGCGACTCTAAGTATTCCTCAAGCGGCATTTTGCCCCTGCACGGAGCCTCGCAGAGTCCGATATGGTAATTAAGGCACGGCTTTGACGGCTTATCAAAGCTTCTTGTGCAATCGGGCAGCTTGAAAATTTTGCGTGCCTCGTCCACCGTTTCTCGCACTACATAATGAGAGGTATACGGACCTATAAAGGTTCCCTTTCCGTCGGTGGATTTTGCGGTTGTAAGCTTTTTCCACTTTTCATCCGTAATTTTTATATAAGAATATCCCTTATCATCCTTAAGCAGTATATTATATTTAGGCTGATTTTGCTTGATAAGCGAGTTTTCAAGAATAAGCGCCTCAAATTCACTGTCGCAGAGTATATATTCAAAGTCCGCGACATTCGAAACCATTCGTTTTACCTTTTCGGTATGCTGATTTCCGCTTCCGAAATACTGCGTTACGCGGTTTTTAAGCGCCTTTGCCTTACCGATGTATATAATTACACCGTTTTTGTCTTTCATTATATATACTCCCGGTGTGAGCGGAAGACGGTTTGCTTTAGCCTTAAGCTCTGCTAATTTATCCTTATCGGCATAACGGTTCATTATAACACCTCTTTTAATATTTTATCGTAATAAATGCCTTTGTGCAAGTATTGTTTTTCGGAGTGAATTAATTTATGAGAAAATTTTTACTGATTTTTATTTCTGTTTTAATGCTGCTTCCGTTATCCTCGTGCGGATATAACGAAAGCGCAGACACTCACAGCGAGGTAGTGATTAATCTGCCGTCCGATAACACGCTTAACGGCTATCGGACCGAAAGCTCAGAAGCGGAGACCGCAACCGGCGAAATGCCCGACAAAATATCCGTTGACCAAACGAAGCCGGGTTCGGGAGAAACCTCGGTATCGACAGGCAGCTATGTCGGGAACAAAAAGACTCATGTTTTCCATAAGTCAAGCTGTTCCTCAATAAAGAAAACCAAAGATGAAAACAAGGCATACTTTAAGGAACGCACCGATGCGGTAAATCAGGGATATTCACCCTGCAAG
>DKDS01000008.1:0-159 GCA_002451855.1 Ruminococcaceae bacterium UBA6842
TGATTGGAATTACACCGGTTCCACCTATTATTACGGCACCCTGTACTATGTACAGAACGGAGTATTAGTAATCTAATCGCAAAAAACAATAAAAAAGCAGCGTTCTGATAAATTAAAATCAGAACGCTGTTCTTTTATTATGTTAATCTTCCTCCGACT
>DKDS01000008.1:259-5735 GCA_002451855.1 Ruminococcaceae bacterium UBA6842
TCGTCGTTTTCTTCAAGCATATCAATTAGCTTTTCCATTTTGGCAGCGGTTTCCTCGTCCTCAATGGTAGTCATTGTTTGCGGTATATATTCGGTTTCAGCTGATATAAAGGTGTAGCCCTTTGCTTCAAGCGCGTCACGCACCGCACCTAAATCGTTAGGGTCGGTGGAAATTTCAAACACATCTCCGTCGAAATTAAAATCGTCAGCTCCTGCCTCTAAAGCGTCCTCCATAACGGTATCCTCGTCGCGCCCCTCGGCTTCAATTCTTATCATACCCTTGCGGTCAAACATAAATGTAACCGAGCCGCTCTGACCGAGATTGCCGCCGCATTTATCAAAATAATGTCTCATTTCGCCTGCGGTGCGGTTGCGGTTATCGGTAAGCGTTTCAACAACAACGGCAACACCCGATGGACCGTAGCCCTCGTATGTAAGCTCCTCATAGTTGTTGGCTTCGCCGTCTCCCGCCGCCTTTTTGATTATTCTTTCAATATTTTCGTTAGGAACATTTGCCGCCTTTGCCTTGGCGATAGCGTCCTTCAATTTGCTGTTCTCATTGGGGTTTGCGCCGCCGGTCTTAACTATAACCGATATTTCTCTTCCGATTTTGGTGAAAACCTTTGCTTTTGCCGCATCGGTTTTTTCCTTTTTCCTCTTGATATTATTCCATTTTGAATGTCCCGACATTTAAAATCTCCCTCTCGTAAGACTTAACCCTATAATTTTATCACACATTTTTATTAAGTTCAAGTGCTTTTTGGCAAATGCGCTCAATATCCGCAAAGCATGTAATCTCGCCGCACATACGCCTGAGCTGTGCCGCTCCCTCAAGTCCGTGCATATACCATGCGGTGTGCTTTCTCGCCTCAAGCATTGCTATGTGGGGGTCCTTATATTCTTCCATAAGCTTAATTTGTTCGGTCAAAGCCTTAAAACGCTCTTCCAATGTAGGGGGCGTATAGTTTTTTCCGTTTAAAAATGCGTTAATTTCCTTAAAAACAAAGGGATTGCCCTGCGCCGCTCTGCCAACCATTACAAAATCGCAGTCGGTAGTCTCGTACATAAAACGGGCGCTTTTGCCGTCCTTAACATCTCCGTTGCCTATAACGGGTATTTTTACGGAGCTTTTTACTTTTTTTATGGTTTTATAATCTATTCCCGGAGCATACATTTGCGCTCGTGTTCTTCCGTGTACGGTTATTGCGGCGGCGCCTGCCGCTTCGCACCGTTTTGCAAGCTCGGGGGCGTTTATGCTGTCACCGTCATACCCCGTACGCATTTTTACCGTTACGGGAATATCCACAGCATTCACAACCGCTTTTACTATATCCGCCGCAAGCAAGGGGTCTTTCATAAGGGCGCTTCCGCCGCCGTTTCCTGCCACCTTAGGGGCGGGGCAGCCCATATTAATATCAATAAAATCGGGCACAAACCCGAGCGCCGCCCGTGCCGCCTCAGCCATTATTTCGGGAACGCTGCCGAAAATCTGAGAGGCAAACGGACGCTCCCTTTCCGAGCAGGTAAGGAGCGACGCTGATTTTTTATCGTTAAGGGTTATGCCCCTTGCGCTTGTAAGCTCGCCCACGGTAAACGCGGCGCCGAAGCGCACGCACATTTCACGCATCGCGCGGTCGGCAACGCCTGCCATCGGAGCAAGCGCGGCAAAGCCGTTTATTTCTTTATTTCCAATCTTCATACAGAAGATTATATACGAAATATTAACAATAGTCAAATTTTTTTAAAAAGGTGGTGACAATAATAAAAAATAATGTTATACTGTAAAATATATAAGTATGTGGAGCTGATATTTTGAAGCTGCTTGCGATAGACGGTAACAGCATAATAAACCGCGCGTTTTACGGTGTCAGACTGCTTACTACCAAGGACGGCAGATACACAAACGCAGTGTACGGTTTTATAAATATTTTAAATAAACTGCTTGAAAGTGAAAAGCCCGACGGGGTGGCGGTGGCGTTTGACCTTAAAGCCCCCACCTTCAGGCACAAAAAATACGACGCTTATAAAGCGGGCAGAAAGGGAATGCCGACAGAGCTTGCGGAGCAAATGCCCGTTATGAAGGAGTGGCTTAAGCTTGCAGGCTATACCTGCATAGAGTGCGAGGGATACGAGGCTGACGATATTTTAGGCACCTTGGCACGGCTTTGCGAGGAAAACGGCGATGAATGTGTAATAGCTACGGGCGACCGTGATTCGCTCCAGCTTATATCGGATAAAACCCGTGTTCTGCTTACGGCTACAAAAATGGGCAGACCCGAAATAATCAATTACGACGAGGCGGCGCTCAAAGAAAAATACGGTCTTACTCCGCCTGAAATGATAGAGCTTAAAAGCCTTATGGGGGACAGCTCGGACAATATACCGGGCGTTGCGGGAGTAGGCGAAAAGACGGCTACCGACCTTATTTCCCGTTTTCACAGCATCGACTTTATTTACGGCGGACTTGATA
Organism: Ruminococcaceae bacterium UBA6842; assembly: GCA_002451855.1. Classification (GTDB taxonomy): domain Bacteria; phylum Bacillota; class Clostridia; order Oscillospirales; family Acutalibacteraceae; genus UBA737. The sequence goes on from DKDS01000008.1 coordinate 2,729, forward strand.
CACTTGATATTAAGGACTCTGTCCGCAAAAAGCTGGCGGACGGCAGGGAGAGCGCCTATTTAAGCCGTGAGCTCGGAACGATTTGCAGGACAGCGCCGATTGCCGTCGGCACGGAGGACTGCAAGATAAAACCGAGGAATGACGCAGAGCTTGCAAGGCTTATGACGGGTCTTGAATTTTTCAAGCTTATGGAAAAAATGGGAATAACGCCCGATAATTCACATTCGCAGTTCGAGATTGATTTATCGGACACCGTAACATTCACGGAAATGCCCGAAAACAGCCTTAAAAATGAAAAAAGGCTTGTAATTTATTCGGAAAACGGAGAAAATGCTTTCGTTTCCGGTACAAAGGTTTGTCTTGCCGATAAGGAAACGCTGACGGCGGTTCTGGCGGACGAAGCCGTTGAAAAAAGCCTGTATGACTGCAAAGCCGTGTATAAAAACGGCGAGGCAAACGGTATTGTTTTCGACGCTATGCTTGCGGCGTATATCTGCAACCCGTCGGCGTCGTCGTACTCGGCGGAAAGAATTATGCAGGAGTATGTTTTTAATACACCTCAAATAAATGCGGAAAACGAAACGCTTAAAAACGCCTGCAAGTTTTATACGGCTTGTGAAAATCTTGAGGCGGAGCTCACAAAAACGGGTCAGAAAAAGCTGTTTGACGAAATAGAAATGCCGCTTGCAAGAGTTCTTGCCGATATGGAAAGCTACGGATTTTTGGTGGATTCGGACGGTCTTAAGGAGTTGTCAAACGAGCTTGAGGAGCGTATCGGCGTTATAGAAAAGGAAATTTACGGCCTTGTAGGCTATGAGTTCAACCTAAATTCGCCAAAGCAGTTAGGCGTGGCGCTTTTTGAAAGGCTGGGACTGCCGGCAAAAAAGAAAACAAAAAGCGGTTACAGCACGGGCGCCGAAGTGCTTGAAAGCCTTAAATACGCTCATCCTGCGGTTTCCCTGCTTTTAAATTACCGTCAGCTCGCAAAGCTTAAATCGACCTATGCGGACGGGCTTGTCACCTGCGTTGCCGAGGACGGGCGCATACATTCAACCTTTAATCAGACAGAGGCGAGGACAGGCAGAATAAGCTCATCCGAGCCTAATCTTCAAAACATACCCGTAAGAACAAAAGAGGGCAAAAGACTTCGCAAGTATTTTATCGCGCCGCCCGGAAGGGTTCTTTGCGACGCGGATTATTCGCAGATAGAGCTCAGGGTTCTTGCAAGTATAGCAAATGATGAAAATATGATAAACGCCTTTTCGGGCGGAACGGATATACACACGGCTACGGCGGCGCAGGTCTTCGGAATGCCCGAGGAAATGATAACGCCGGAGCTCAGAAGCAGAGCTAAGGCAGTCAACTTCGGCATAGTTTACGGTATAGGCGCATTTTCCCTTTCAAAGGACATAGGCGTAACAAGGGCGGAGGCAGACCGATATATAAAAAATTATCTCGCAAGCTATCCGTCGGTTGCGGCGTATATGGAAAACACAATCGAGCAGGCTAAAAAAACAGGCTATGTGACCACATATTACGGAAGACGGCGGTATTTGCCCGAGCTTTCGAACTCAAACGGCAACCTGCGCGCTTTCGGCGAGAGGGTCGCGAGAAACGCGCCGATACAGGGAACCGCGGCGGACATCATTAAAATTGCCATGATAAGGGTATATGAACGCCTTAAGGCGGAACAGCCCGACGCAAGGTTGATTTTACAGGTACACGACGAGCTGATAGTGGAATGTAATGAAGAAAACGCCGAAAAGGTATGCGGTATGCTTGAATATGAAATGGAAAACGCCGCAAAGCTTGCCGTTAAATTAACGGCGGAAGCCCATCACGGAAAAAACTGGTTAGAGGCTAAGGGATAAAATGAATGTACTGTTCGTTTGTACCGGCAATACCTGCCGAAGCCCTATGGCAGAGGGATATCTGCTCTCCAAAAAATTAAAGGGTGTAAATGTCATAAGCCGCGGAATAGCGGCGGACGGTTCGCCTGCGGCGGAAAACGCAAAAAAAGCTATGTCAGAAGCCGGAATAGATATAAGCAGACATATTTCGGCGCCTCTCTCAGCGGAGGATGTTAAAAACGCGGACAGAATAATTTGCTTTTCACCGTCGCACAAAGCGCTTATTTGCGAGGCTTTTGGAGACAGTGATAAAATTTGCGTGCTGTCGGGCGGAATAACAGACCCGTACGGCGGCGATGAAGATACTTACAGGCGTTGTCGGGATGAAATATTTTCGGCGATAGACAGGCTTTTGGAGGAAGGCTTTTTTAAAGACTTTACGGTAGTTCCGATAGAGGCAAGACATATAGCGCCGATAGCAAAGCTTGAAAAAATCTGCTTTTCGGAGCCGTGGTCGGCTGAGGGCATAGTCGGCGCCTATAAAACCGGCACGCGGTTTTTTATAGCGGAAAACAGCAGGCATTTTATCGGATATATCGGTATAAAAGCGGTAATTGACGAGGGATATATAACAAATGTTGCGGTATTTCCGCAGTACAGAAACAAAGGAGCCGCCACGGCGCTCATAGAAAGAGTATTCGGGTTTGCCCGTGAAAAGCAGCTTGCCTTTGTTTCGCTTGAGGTGCGCGCGTCGAACATTGCGGCGATAACGCTTTACGAAAAGCTCGGTTTCAAAACCGAGGGCAGAAGACGGGATTTTTACAGAAACCCGAGGGAAGACGCGCTTATTATGACGAAAAGGTTTGAAGCAAATGAAGATACTTGCCATTGAAAGCTCGTGCGACGAAACCGCCGCCGCGGTAACGGAGGAACGGGATGTGCTGTCAAGCGTTGTCGCAACGCAGATAGCCGAGCATAAAATATACGGCGGCGTTGTGCCCGAAATAGCTTCAAGACGGCACACCGAAGCCATATCACAGGTGTGTGCCGAGGCTTTAAGCCGAGCGGGGCTTACATACGGAGATATTGACGCGGTTGCGGTCACCTTCGCTCCGGGACTTATAGGGGCGCTGCTTGTCGGGGTGAATTTTGCTAAG
>DKDS01000041.1 GCA_002451855.1 Ruminococcaceae bacterium UBA6842
GAGCGGCGCGGTGGTATTGGCGTCAGAGGCAGGGCAAAAGCCGACCGACAGCGATGTAAAGTTGGCTTCCGTTGCCGCCAGCTTTTTGGGCAAGCAAATGGAATGTTGAAAATTATACTGAAAAAGCCGCGGATGTCAGACATTTGCGGCTTTTTTAACTTATATTTAACTTGTTTTTTTATACGGAGTGTGGTATCATAGTAAAAGAAATTAAAATGGGGGAGAAGTTCGAAAATGAATACAGCTATTACAAGAGAAACAGCGCTGAAGCTGCTCCTCAAATACAACCAAAATAATTTTCATATACAGCACGCGCTTACCGTTGAGGCGGTTATGAAGCACTTTGCTAAGCAGCTCGGATACGGCGGCGAAGCGGAGCAGTGGGGCATAGTAGGTCTTTTGCATGATGTGGATTTTGAAAAATATCCGGAGCAGCATTGCATAAAGGCACCCGAGCTTTTAAAGGAAATAGGCGCAAGCGACGAGCTTATCCATGCGGTATGCAGTCACGGCTATGAAATAACGGTTGATATANNGCTATAAATCCGACGCCGATTTTTGGGGCTTGTGCGGGCTGTTGCACGACATAGACTTTGAAAAATTCCCGCAGGAACATTGCAAAAAGGCCCCTGAACTATTGGGCGAAAATAACGCAGAGCCCGAACTGGTGCACGCGGTTTGCAGCCACGGATACGGCATTACCGTGGACGTCAAGCCGGAGCACGAAATGGAAAAGGTGCTTTTCGCAACCGATGAGCTTACGGGTCTTATAGGCGCGGCGGCGCTTATGCGCCCCTCAAAAAGCGTTTCGGATATGGAGCTTAAGAGCCTTAAAAAGAAATTTAAGGACAAGCGCTTTGCCGCAGGCTGTTCAAGAGAAATTATAACCAAAGGCGCCGAAATGCTTGATTGGGAGCTTGATAAGCTCTTGTCGGACACGCTTAATGCTATGCAGGACAGTGAAACCGAAATTAAAGAAAACTATAAGGAAATAACGGGTGAAGAGCTATGAGAAAAACCAAAATAGTATGTACATTGGGTCCTACCTGTTCTGATGAAAAGACGCTTACCGAGATGTGCAAAGCGGGAATTAATGTCGCGAGAATGAACTTTTCCCACAGCACATACGAAGAGCATGAGCAACGCATAGAATTGGTTAAGAAGGTCCGAGAGAAGCTGGGACTTCCGATACCTATTATGCTTGATACAAAGGGACCTGAATACAGAATAAAAACCTTTAAAAACGGAAAGATTTTCCTTAATGACGGCGATACTTTTGCTTTTACCTCGGATGATATTGAGGGTGATGAAAAGAGGGTTGCGGTAAACTACAAGGGACTGGCGCACGACCTTGAAAAAGGTGACAGAATTCTTCTTAATAACGGTCTTTTGGTATTTCGTGTTGACGGTACTACCGATACGGATGTTATGTGTACGGTGCTTGTGGGCGGCGAGCTTTCCGACAGGAAGAGTATGAGCTTTCCGAATAAAACCTTAAAACAGGTATATTTAAGCGAACAGGATAAAAACGACATTAAATTCGGAATAGAACACGATATTGATTTTATCGCTTGTTCATTTGTTTCGTGTAAGCAGGATTTGCTTGATGTAAAGGCGTATTTAAAGGAAATCGGCGCTGACGGAATTGATATAATCGCAAAGATTGAAAACCGTACCGGCGTTGACAATATAGAAGAAATATGTCAAGAGTGCGACGGAATTATGGTAGCCAGAGGCGATATGGGCGTTGAAATTCCGTTTGAGGAGCTTCCGGCAATACAAAAGCATATCATTACAAAGTGCAGACTGCTCGGTAAACGGGTTATAACCGCAACCGAAATGCTTGAATCAATGATTCACAACGCAAGACCTACCCGTGCGGAAATTTCGGATGTTGCCAATGCCGTTTATGACGGAACAAGCGCAATAATGCTTTCGGGCGAGACAGCGGCCGGAAAATACCCTGTGCTTGCTGTTAAAACAATGGCGAGGATTGCGGAAAACACCGAAAGAAATATCAATTACTCAAAACGTTTTCTTTCCTCGGAATTTAAGATTAAAAACACGGTCGACGCCATATCGCACGCAACCTGCGGAATGTCAATAGATATTGCCGCAAAGGCTATTGCGGTATGCAGTCTTTCGGGAATGACCGCGAGAATGGTATCAAGGTTCCGTCCTCCGGTTGATATCGTAGGTCTTACAACCAGCGATAAGACATGGAGAAAGCTTGCGCTTTCATGGGGTGTACAGCCCTGTATGTGCGAAAATTATCCGTCCACGGATGTGCTGTTTTATAACGCGCAAAAGCTGACCAAAAAACTGCTTGACCTTAATAACGGCGATAAAATTGTTATTACGGGCGGCGTTACAAACGGCAAGTCGGGCAATACAAATTTGATTAAGGTTGAAACGCTTTAAAAAAACAGACCTGAGCCAAAGCTCAGGTCTGTTTTATTGCTCTAAAAATCCTTGCACACGGCGTCCGTGTCGGTTATAAATCTGTGACAGGTAAACATTATAATCTGACCGTTTTCCGAATACTTTTTAAGATATTTAAGGGCGGTTTTTGCGCGGAGATCGTCATACTGCGAAAGTGCGTCGTCAAGAAAAATCGGGAGCCTTTCGGAGTTTTCGAACATCAGCTCGGAAAGCGCCAGTCTAAGGCTCAAATAAGCCTGATCAATGGTTCCGCTGCTTAAAAAGGCCAATTCCTTTCCGCCGAAAATACCGTTTTTCTCGGCATTTATATCAAACGACTTCGAAATCTGCATACCGCTGTAGCTTCCGTTCGTAAGGGCTTCGAATATACTTCCCGCCTTTTTTTCAAGGGCGGAGCCGTAGCTGCGGCGCATTTCTGCAAAGCTGTCCTTTAAGGTGTCAAGCGCAATATCCGCGGCATTGCAAAAGTCAAGCTGTTTTTTTGTAACTGCCTTTAAGTCCGCAATTTCTTTTTTGAGCGTTTCGGGTTCCTCGGCGTTTTTAAGCCTTTCGCTGTCCTCTGTTTCGATTTTTATAAGAGCCTGCTTGCGCTCCGCAGTCTCACCTGTGATTTTTTCAAACTCTGCTTTGAGTGCGGCAAAATCCTCGGTTTCAGCATTTTCGGGCAATGCCTCAAGCCTGCGGCGAGCCTCCTCGTAAGATATATTTTCCAAATCCTTTGCAAGATAATTAAGCCGTTGCTTAATTTCTTTTTGTGCGGCGGCTTTTTTAGCAAGACCGTCAAGCTGTTCTTTTATGTCTTCGGTATTATCGGCGGATTTGTAACGGGAGAAAAGCTCTTTAAGCTCTTTTTCGGCATTTTCAAGCGACAAACGCATATTTTCCGCCCGTTCCTCGCTTTCAGCAAGCTGTTTTTCCTGTGCTTTAAGCAGTGCGCTGTCATTCCCGAGCGCGGCATTGACAGCTTCAAGTCCTGCGGATGCCGCCGTATATTTTCGGAATAATTCCGCTTCTTTTTCTTTAAGACTGTCGGATTTTAATTTTACTTCGTTAAATTTCTGTCCGAATTCCTCAATCGCCTTTTTATCATAAGGGCGCAATACAAAGGACAGACACAGTAAAAGCAGGAAAAGACCCGCAAATACAGCGGATACAATGTAAGACTTCAATACAACAAACACTGCGGCTAACGAGAAAAGCAAAATGGAAATTACCGCAAGCGGAACGTTAATTCCTTTTCTCTTTGTCTTTATTTCGTATTCCTTGGACGAAAGCTCATTATAAAGACTGCCGTTTTCCTTAATTTCGGCTTTAACGGCGGCTATTTCGCTTTCATATGCCTTTACTTCCTCCGCAAGCCTTGCTGAGCGTTCCGAAGCCGTGCTGTTGTCCGATGACGCGGTAAGTCTGAGATTTTCTCTAAGTCTTTGCGCTTCGCCGTTTGCGGCGTCATACGATACCTTTATATTTTCAAGCCTTGAAATACAAAATCTCAGCTTGCTTACAAACTGTTCGTCCATAAGTCCGCCGTCGGAAAGTTTGAGCGAGCGGTTAAGCTCGTCAAGCTCTGCCTTTGTTTCAAGCAATTTTTTAAGCTTTTCGGCATCCTTAATGTTTTGCTCGTCTTTGAGCCTTGCTTTGATAACCGAAATTCTTTTTAATCCGCTTTCAATTTGTGAAGAAAGGACGGCGGCGTTTTCTTTATATTGTTCGTGCTCCCCGTATACGGCTTCCGCTTTTTTAAGTCGGTCGGAAAGGAGGTCGAGCCGCTTTAAATTTTTATCGTATTCTCCTGCCTGACCTCTTTTGGACATAAGTGCCAGCTTAGCTTTTGTAATGCGTTTTTCAACCGTATCATACGATACCGATTCGTCGGCGGAGGACACCATATTAGACAGCCTTGAATTAATTTCACCTTCGGCTGACGAATCGTTTTCGAGTATTCCCGATTGCCCTACAAATACGCTCCGCTCAAATGCGGCAGCGGAAAGACCGAATATTTGAAGTCCCACATCGGGAGGAGCGACGGTCTTTTCTCCCAAATCAAGGTCGGTTACCGTAACCTTGTCCGTTGAATTACTGCTTTTAAATTCACGCTCAATACGGTAGTTTTTGTTTTCAAGCTCAAAATCCACCGAGCCTGCCATTGGAGAGCCGTCCCACGGGGTGTATTTTTTTCTGGGATTTTTGGAAAGCTGTGCGGAGCCGCGCTCGGTTCCGTAAAACATCATCTTAATAAATGCCATGACAGTGCTTTTGCCGTTTTCATTGTCGCCGTAAATAATGTTAAAACCGTCGGAAAAATCAAGGCGTTTATCCTTAAGCCCTCCGAAAGCGGATATGTAAATGCTTTTAATCTTCATCAAACGCCACCTCCGAGGTGAAAGCCTTAAGTCCGAGCCTCAGTGCCGATTTCAATATCGGTTTTTCGTTCTCCTGCGCGCTTTCGATTTTGCCGAGCATATTTTTAACAAACAAACCTTTAAGAGATATTTCCTTTGAAAGCTCGTCATAATTTATGTAAGGCTCCGTAAGGTCCTTTAGTTTTACAAAGTACACCTTATCCGCAAGTCTTGCTGTTATTTCGGGCAGATCGGGCGAGGGGGAAGTGCCTGTAAGCTCAATGCGGTAAAGATTATCGGAAAATCCCGATTTGTACTTTTCTTCCAATGATTTCAGTACGGATAAGGCTATTTCCGCAGGAGTTTCAAGTCCTGTTATATCAATGCTTTCTCTGATATGCCGTCTTTTGGCAATCGGGCAGAACTCGGTTTCGCAGGTTCCTTTTCCTGCTTTTATTATGTATACTCCTTTTTCGTCACACTCGTCAAAGCCCTGTCCCTCGGGACAGCCGCTGTACGCATAATATGTTTTCCCCGAAAGCGTAGGCACCGTGCGCTTATGCACATGACCTAAGGCTATGTAGTCCATTCCGCTGTTTTTTATAAAGTCTTCGGTTATGGGGTTGTAGCAGGCGTCAGCGCCGTTGCTTAATTCGCCGTGAAGAACCATTATGTTTATAATTTCGTCCGTCGGAGGCTTTAATGAAAAATCAGGCTCACCCTTCATATATGCGCTGTCAAAGGATCTGCCGTAAATCCGAAAACCGCAGTCCTCAAAGCCTATGCAGTCATCATACGGCTTTAAAACAAACAGGTTTTCGGGCAATTTATCGGAATTAAAGGGTGAGGTTTGTGTTAACGGGTCGTGATTGCCTGCGGCAAATATTACCTTTAAGTTCGGAATACTTGCAATTTTGTTTAACACCGAGCTTACAAATGACTGCTCAATATTATTGGAATCAAATAAATCTCCTGCTATAACTACGGCGTCAACGGAGCTTTTAACACCCAAATCAATTATTCTTTCAAATGTAATTAGCGTTTCCGCCCGTCTTCCTGCGGCAAGCGGTCCCAAAAAGCTTTCTCTGGCTCCTATATGTATATCTGCGCAGTGCAGTATTTTGACAGTATTCATCTAAACAGCTCCCTTACTTTGAATTTTAACATTTTACACGGGTTTTATCAAGTAATTTGTTCATTAAATTGACTTTAGCGGTTTGATGTGTTAAAATGTTAAAAGATTTGGAGGGATTGCTATGCAGAGAAACGAATCCGCCGATAAGCTTTTTGAAGCGATACTTACGCTTAAGGATAAGGAAGAGTGCTATAAGTTTTTTTCGGACGCTTGCACGCCTAAGGAAATACAAACCATAGCGCAGCGCTATATGGTGGCGAAAATGCTGAATGATAAATGCGTATACAGTGAAATAATCGCCGCAACGGGCGCCAGTACGGCGACAATAAGCCGTGTGAGCCGCTCGATAGACGACGGATATAAAATGGTTTTTGAAAGGCTAAAGGATAAATGAGCGGTTACAGTTGCTTTGCCGAGGTTTACGACAGCCTAATGGAAGACGCGGACTATCCGCGCCGCGCGGAATTCCTTTTAAAGCTGTTTGAAAAATACGACAGAATACCTAAGCTTATGCTTGATCTTGCCTGCGGTACTGGCGGCTTTTCAAACGAATTCGCTAAAAAGGGCATAGATGTAATAGGTGTTGACGCTTCGGAGGAAATGCTTACCGCGGCTCAAAGAAAATCAGCGGAGTCGGGGCTTGATGTATTTTATATTTGTCAGCGTGCCGAAGAGCTTGACCTTTACGGAACGGTTGATGGTGCGGTTTGCTGTCTTGACAGCCTTAACCATATCACCGATTATTCCTTATTCCGCAAGGCGATAGAGCGTGTGGCGCTGTTTCTCGAAGAGGAAAGGCTTTTTATTTTTGATGTAAATACGGTTTATAAGCATAAAACCGTACTTGCGGATAATACATTTATTATAGAGCAGGACGGCGTTTATTGCGTTTGGCAAAACAGCACCGACACGGAAGCTTTAGTAACCGATATAGCATTGGACTTTTTTGTATTAGAGGGCGATGTCTACCGTCGCACCTGCGAGGATTTTTCGGAACGGGCATATACCGAAAAGGAAATCGAAGACGCGTTAAGCCGAGCAGGACTAAAAACACTTGCCGTGCTTGACGGGGAAACGGGCAGTTCTGTTTCCGAAAAAACAGAACGCGCGGTATATGTAACACAAAAGATAAAGGAAGCTTAAATTATGGGAAAGCTTATAAGATGTATAACAAGCGACGGCGCAGTTATGGCGACAGCCGTAGACAGCACCGATATTGCGGCGGCAGCCGAACAGGTGCATAAAACCTCCGCCGGTGTAACGGCGGCGCTCGGCAGACTGCTTACAGCCGCCTCGATGATGGGAAATTTTTTAAAGGGTGAAAAGGACAGCATTACCGTAAAAATTGACGGCGGCGGACCTGCGGGGGCGCTTACCGCCGTGGCGGATTCCTACGGAAATGTGCGAGGCTACGCCGCAAACCCGATAGTTGAAATACCTTTAAACAGTAAGGGCAAACTTGACGTCGGCGGCGCAGTGGGAACGGACGGTACGCTTTATGTTATTAAAGATTTGGGACTTAAAGAGCCGTACAACGNNATACCGAACGGTAAGCTTGATGTTTCGGGAGCGGTCGGAACAGACGGCAATGTTTTTGTGATGAAGGACTTATGGCTTAAGGAGCCGTATAACGGTTTTGTTCCGATAGTCTCGGGTGAAATTGCCGAGGATATTACATCATACTACGCCGTAAGCGAGCAGATACCTACGGTATGCGCTCTCGGCGTATTGGTAAATCCCGATTTGACGGTTAAAAAAGCAGGCGGATTTATTATACAGCTGCTTCCAGCCGCCGATGACGGCACAATAACAAAAATTGAGGAAAATTTGAGTAAGCTTGCTCCCGTTACGGAACAGCTTGATTCTGGTAAGGACATTCTCGATATATTAAAGAGTGCGCTTGACGGCTTTGAGATAGAGGTGCTTGAAGACAAGACGGTGGGCTACAAATGTCCCTGCTCAAGAGAGAGAACCGAAAAAGCGTTAATCTCACTCGGAGAAGGAGAGCTTGAAAAGATGTCAAAAGAGCTTTCCGAGGTTGAAGTAAAGTGCAGTTTTTGCGGCGCCTGCTACAAGTTTTCAAGGGACGAAATCAACAAAATAATAAAATTAATAAAAAATA
>DKDS01000046.1:0-4318 GCA_002451855.1 Ruminococcaceae bacterium UBA6842
ATACTTGAAATATTCAACAGAATAAGCATTGAATGCGGAAATTAAAAAATATCCTTGCAAAGAAGATTGTAAAATAAGGCTTGACAATGCAAAATATATAAGCTATAATGCTGTGATGTAGCTCGGAGGGCGAGTTGTTCAGAGAAACGACAGCCGGACAAGAGACAGACTGAGATGTCTGTTTCTTGTCCGGCTTTTTTCATTTAAAGGGAGGAATAGAATATGGATTTTCTGAATGGCAAAATTAAACCGATGTATTTCAAATATTTAGCGGCGGCGTTTGGCAGCGCGATGATTACATCGGTCTATTCTATTGTAGACACAGCGATGGTCGGTAAATACCACGGGCCGGAAGGGACGGCTGCGTTGGCGGTCGTAGCACCGATATGGAACATTATATACAGTCTGGGACTGCTGATGGGTATAGGCGGAAGTGTTATTTTCAGCACAAAACGCGGAAGCGATGCAAGCTGCGGGAAAGAAAACCAATATTTCACATCGGCGGTCATTGGCGCAGTGGGCTTGTCGATTTTGGCATGGATTGGAATTATAAGCTTCGAACAGCCTATTCTGACCTTTTTCGGTGCAGATAAATCACTTCTTATGCTGGCACGGAAATATATGCGCCCGATTAAATATGTTTTTCCGCTTTTTCTGTTCAACCAAATGTTAGCGGCGTTTTTGCGAAATGATAAAAATCCGAGTCTTGCGACATTTGCCGTATTATCCGGCGGTATCTTCAATGTATTCGGAGACTATTTTTTTGTATTCACCTGCAATATGGGAATTTACGGTGCCGGACTTGCAACAGCCATCGGTTCTGGTATTTCGTTTCTTGTGATGCTGACACACTTTATCAGCCGTAAAAATACACTGCGATTTGTGAAACCTGAAAGGCTTTTCGGCAAGCTCTGCGAGATTTCTGTTACAGGTTTTTCCACATTTTTTATTGATGTGGCAATGGGAATTCTTACGGTGCTGTTTAATCGGCAAATTATGAAATATCTGGGTGCGAATGCTTTGGCAATTTACGGTCCGATTATTCAAATAAGTACTTTTGTTCAGTGCTGTGCGTACAGTGTGGGGCAGGCATCACAGCCTCTTATTTCAACGAATTTTGGGGCAGGGAAAGGCAGGTGCATAAAGAAAATCCTTCGTTTATCTTTGATGACAACGGTATTTTTCGGGGTGTTTTGGACTGCTCTCAGTATGGCGTTCCCAAATCTGTATATTCGTATCTTTATGACGCCTACACAGGAAATATTGGATATGGCTCCTGCCATTGTCCGAACCTATGCTTTGTCGTTTCTGTTATTACCGTTCAATATTTTCTCAACCTATTATTTTCAGGCGATTATGAAACCGAAAGCGGCTTTTATTGTATCGGTTGCACGGGGACTTGTCATCAGCGGTATTTTGATTATGATTTTGCCGTCCTTAATTAACGCAAGCTCTGTTTGGTTTGCTATGCCGATTACGGAGTTATCTGTTACGATTTACGCTATTGTAACAATTATCAAATACACAAACGCTCTTCCCGTAGAAAATGATTGTGCGAGGAATTAAGTTGACCTATTGTTTTGCTCGTATTGAAGCAATATAAATATACGGCAAAATGAGATTTACGGTAAGGCAGGGTAAAAAAAATACGGTGCAGCCGCCGTTTTGCGGTGACTGCACCGTATTTTTCTTTAAATTCTGTCTCTGTTTTGTTTAATTGCCATATCCAAAAATTCGGAAAGCGGCATTGTTACGGTTTCGGCTGTGTCACGGTTACGGACGGAGACCGTACCTTCTTCGGATTCCTTGGCGCCGAGTATCAGCATATAGGGCACACGGTCAACGCTCTGGGCTTCTCTGATTTTATAGCCGATTTTTTCATTACGGTTATCAAGTTCACAGCGAAGTCCGGCTTTTCTTAATTCCTCGTATACCTTTTCGGAGTATTCCGCGGTTTTTTCGGAAACCGGCAGTACCTTTACCTGAGTAGGCGCTAACCAAAGCGGGAACTTACCGGCAAAATGCTCTGTAATAATGCCGATGAAACGCTCGATTGAGCCGAAGCATACACGGTGAATCATTATCGGACGCTGTTTTTCGCCCTTTTCGTCTGTATATTCAAGACCGAAATTAAGAGGCATTTGGAAATCAAGCTGTATGGTTCCGCACTGCCATGTTCTGCCGAGGCTGTCCTCAAGATGGAAGTCAATCTTAGGTCCGTAGAAAGCACCGTCGCCCTCATTAATTGTGTAAGGCAGGTTAAGCTTTTCGAGCGCGCCTTTAAGACCGTTGGTTGCAGCCTCCCAATCCTCGTCGCTGCCCATACTGTCCTCGGGACGGGTTGAAAGCTCAATATAATACTTAAATCCGAACTTGGTGTAAACCTCATTTATAAGGTGTACAACGCTCATAATTTCATCGGTTATCTGGTCGGGGCGCATAAATATATGCGCGTCGTCCTGTGTAAAGCAACGAACACGGAAAAGACCGTGCAACGCACCCTTTAACTCGTGGCGATGTACAAGACCTAACTCGCCGATTCTGAGCGGCAGCTCCTTATAGGAGTGCGGGCGGCTGCGGTATACCATAAGACCGCCGGGGCAGTTCATCGGCTTTATGCAGTAGGTTTCATCGTCAATCACGGTTGAGTACATATTATCTTTGTAATGATCCCAATGTCCGCTTGTCTCCCAAAGCTTACGGTTCATTATCATCGGGGTTGAAACCTCAACATAATTGTCGCGGTAATGAATATCTCTCCAGTAATCAATGAGCGCATTTTTAAGAGCCATACCCTTTGGCAGGAAGAAGGGGAAGCCCGGACCTTCTTCGCAAAGCATAAACAGGTTCATTTCCTTGCCTATTTTGCGGTGGTCGCGGCGCTGTGCTTCCTCAAGCAGCTTAAGATAATCGTCAAGCTCCTGCTGATTTGAAAACGCTACGCCGCCTATACGGGTGAGCATTTTGTTGTTTTTGTCGTTTTTCCAGTATGCGCCCGACTGTCCCATAATCTTGAACGCTTTGAGGGCTTTGGTGTACGTGAGGTGAGGACCTACGCACATATCGATGTATTCGCCTTGTTGATAGAACGTAATGGTTGCGTCTTCCGGCAAGTCCGCGATATGTTCGACTTTGTACTTTTCCCCTCTTTCTTTCATAAGCGCAACCGCTTCTTCGCGAGGAAGCGCAAACGCCTTGATGGGCCAGTTCTCTTTGACGATTTTCTTCATTTCGGCTTCGATACGAGCAAGATCGTCGTCGGTGAGTTTGGTGTCGCCGAGGTCTACGTCATAATAGAATCCTTTTTCGTTTGCGGGACCGTACGCAAAGTCCGCTTCGGGGAAAAGGCGTTTGATTGCCTGCGCCATAACGTGCGCGGCGGTGTGACGGATAACGTGCAATTCCTCTGCCTTGTCGGTGATTTCGCCAACCGTACCGTTGTTGTAAACAACTTTCATAAAATGCTCCTTCTATGATTGAATTTCATATATATTTTCATATATTTCGGTGGCTTTCAAACAAAAAAGCCCTCGAAAAAACGTACTGCCACGCTTTTTGCAAGGGCGCATAAATGCTCGGTTCCACCTTGATTTTTACTCGTTTTATCCTTTGACGCAAGGTATGCGGCGACGCTTACTGCTGTTTCGGCGCGCGACTCCGGAATGGTCTTCGCTCGACCCTCGCAAAGAAACTCACAGCGAACGTTTCTCTCTCTGGATGCGGAAAAATCGAGTTACTCTTTCCTTCACAGTCTTTATAAAATTTTCGTTTAGATTATAACACCCTAAATTTAGGCTGTCAATTTATTTTGTTTATTTGGCATTTGCGCCAAAGAAAAGCGGCGATGAAATCATCGCTACATACGTTTTTAGTTGTTTTCGTTCGAGAAGTCCGAAATCTCATCCTCTCGCTTTTTCCATATCTTTGACGGAAGCACATCGAAAACTATCATCACGACAGACATAATTATCGCCGCAATAAGTCCGCCCGCGAGTTTCACTTCGAATGCGTCGGTTTTTATATCGTCCATTGTAGTATTAACTATTTCCATAGTAACGGCAGACAAGACAAATGCGCAAAGCAGGAAAATCGCTATTGTCACGGATAATCCCGTATTAACCTCCTTTGCGGATTTTCCGCCTACAATCGTTCCGCCGAGATAGAATCCCGCAATCACCATTACGAGTATAAGCAGGAAAAATCCGAGCGACAACATATTTGCGCCCTCATAGTCGATTTGAGCGATCACGCCGTCGACAATAAGTGCCCTCGCATATGCTTTTGCAATAAGCTCGTCGCCCGCCATAAATTCTTTTGC
>DKDS01000046.1:4377-4675 GCA_002451855.1 Ruminococcaceae bacterium UBA6842
CGGTGAAATTTCCCAACTGATCTATAATCGCTTTTGCGGCTTCAGAGTATTTTTTATACTGATGTCCTGCAAATTCTTCGTCCTCTTGTTCGTCATGATTGGTTATACAGCCTGCCATTGCGCTTGCGTCGAGAGTGGTTTCGTATTTGGCAGCCGAGGATTTGCCCGACAATTGCACGTCGTACACCGCTTTGAAGCAAGGTGCGAAGCAGCAACCGACCACGATAAACGCAAACACCAAAGTTGCGATTCTCGGCACAAGGATTTTTGCCGTCATTGCGGTCTTTGCGTCCGCAAT
>DKDS01000023.1:0-11166 GCA_002451855.1 Ruminococcaceae bacterium UBA6842
GTTGTCGTTCAGTCCGTTTTCGGCAACATAATCCTCTATAAGCTTATCGGCTCTGTGGCGTGTTTTGCAGGATTTACAGTCCATAAGCGGGTCGGAAAAGCCGCCCAAATGACCTGAAGCCACCCATGTTTCGGGATTCATAAGTATGGCGCTGTCAAGACCTACATTGTAGGGAGATTCCTGAACAAATTTCTTAAGCCATGCCTTTTTAATATTGTTTTTAAGCTCAACTCCCAACGGACCGTAATCCCACGAATTTGCAAGTCCGCCGTATATTTCACTGCCGGGATACACAAAGCCCCTGCCCTTTGCAAGCGCTACTATCGTATCCATGCTCTTTTTAGAATTATCCAAAATTATTTCCCCCAATGAACAGCCGAGCGCCGAAAATTTTCAGTACACCCGTTAAAATCCAAATTTCTACAAATAATATAGTAATGGAAATTCGCCTAAAAGTCAAGACTTAACTTGACATATTAACTTATATGAATTATACTGATAACATAATTACAGTAGGAGGGTATCAAAATGGATAACGGAAAAATTCAGCTCCACAATGTGGACTTCGATGATTTTATAAAAGCTATTGACGAGTGCAAGGGCGATGTTTATCTTGAAACTAAGGACGGCGATGTTCTTAACCTTAAATCAAAGCTCTGCCAGATGTTGGGTCTCAGCACCATACTCAGCAATTCCGAGGTTACCGAGGCCACTATCCGCTGCACCAATCCGGACGACGAAACAATGCTTTTCCGTTTCAATCTCTACGGCGAGATGCCTAAGGAAAATAAGTGAGGTCCGAAATGGCTGAAAACAAATTCTTAACCTATAAAAACAAGCCGCTTGTAAAATGCGGAAAGGAAATTTATTACGGAGATATGTCAGAGCCGTATGTGGTTCGCTTCAGCATAATATCCGAGAAAAAAGAGGGCAATGAAACAATACCCGAAAAGGTTGGGGTTGACCTTTTAAAAAGCGATACCCAGCTTCCCGAAAAGGACAGAATTGCCAAAAGCACCGTAAAGGATTCTTTTTACGACGCGCTTGATGTGGGCTTTATTTGGCTTGAAAGATTTTTAAAGGCGTAATTCAAAAAGCCGCAATCCTTAAGGATTGCGGCTTTTTCATTTGTCTCGGCAATACCGTTTGGCTCCGATCTATCTTGAATTTTTATTGCGGTACATTTGCTTGTCGGCTGATAACACTGCGTCCGAAAAGCTCATTTTATGCGGTTTAAACACAGAGTAACCGACGGCGACCGTCGGGATATTACCGTCCGATTTTCCGCAAGCCAAAAGTCTTTGCTTAAAGGCCTCATTTAATTTGTCAATATCGGCAGAGCCCGTATGCCTGTCAATAATAACACAAAATTCGTCTCCGCCTATTCTGTAACAAAGGCCGTATCTGCCGTAAACAGCCTTTAAAGCATCTGCAACAGCCCGAAGACAGCTATCCCCCGCACCGTGACCGTGGTTGTCGTTAATGCTTTTAAAATCGTTAATATCAAACAGCAGAACTGTCGCGCGTCTTCGCTGATTCTGAAATCTGCTTTCATATGACCGACGGTTTAAAAGCTCCGTAACAGCGTCTATTTGTAAAACCATATTACAGTAATAAATATAAAACAAAATCATTCCTATCGCCGCCGTAAGCCAAGCTGTTCTTAAAGAACCGTCAATTTTCTGAATCAGTACGCCCGTAAAGGCAAAAAACAATATCATACCAAGCGACACATTATTGCGGTTTTGAAAACGGATACCGGATTTTACTGCCGTGCACACAAGCAATATCACTCCGGACAGGATAAATAAACAGTATATTCTGTAAAGGCTTCCCCTGCAATAGTTGTTTTGCCCGTCGATATAAAAAACCGTTCCGAAAGGCAACGAAAGTATTTGGAAAATCGCATTGACGGCGGCAGAATAAAAAATCACTTTTTTCGGTATTCTCGGGTAAACCGCGGTCGAGAGGACAAACGGAATAACCGGCGTCAACAAAAGCTCCGTTAATTTTACCGCTGTTTGAGCAGAGCGCTCCGTACCGCTGAGCAGTATACTCGCAAATTCACAAATATCGCATACCATAATCATAACAGAGGTGATTATAATCCTAACCTTAACCGATTTTGCCGATGTTTTGTTTTTTATCACAAGAAAAATAAGTATAAGCATCGACAATTGCGTAATTACCGAAGATATAATGTAATTTTTCATTTTTAGAACCTTTTGCCGGTACAGGCAATTCGTTGTAATATTTCTAACCGTATTGATTATTTTACCCCGAAAAATCAACAATAAAATTTTTTTGCCGAATTTATGCGGTTTAAATACGGCATAAAAAAACAGCCCGCTTATAACGGACTGTTTTTGGTGGAGCATAGCGGGATCGAACCGCTGACCTCTACACTGCCAGTGTAGCGCTCTCCCAGCTGAGCTAATGCCCCGAACAAAACATATGATACCATAAGCAATTAAAAATATCAAGACTTTTTTTAATATAAATTCGGTTTTTTGCAAAATTGTTTTAATCGGGCGTTCAACTGTTATGCGAAATAAAAAAACGGGTTGCCGCAGGGCAACCCGTCAATTTTCCGATTAAAATTAAGCTTTGATTTTCTTAACCGAAACTACTGCGGCGCCAACGCTTAAAGCGAGTACGGCAAGTGCTATCGGAGAAGAAGTATCGCCTGTCTTCGGAGATGTACCGTTCGGTTCAGAAGCGGCAACATCGGTAAGTAAAACAACTTCGCCGAATTCAGCAAATACGCCCTTAACAATTCCGTTTAAAACGGTGGCCTCGATCTTAACAACCGTACCGTCAGCCTTCTTAAGGAGTAAAACCGCTTTGGTGCTGTCCTTTACACCCGGAACACTGAACTCAACTGTTACAGGGAATTTAACGGTGCTGCTGTCGGCTGCGCCGATTATCTTGTGGTCTGCAACCTTAAGGTTTTTGTTTTCCTTCTGGAGATCCGTAATTACGCTGTCAAAAGCAGCTGTGTTTCCGGTTGCGTTTTCAAGCTTGATGCTGATATCCTTGTTGTCAGCGTCCTTAGCTGTTACCGTTGTTACGGTTCCCTGCTCTTTCTCCGGAGACGGAGCAGCCGAGACGGTTGCGGCAAAAGCCGTAAGCGCCAATGCCAAAGTAATTACTGTTGCTAAAAGTTTTTTCATAATGATTTTCCTTTCATTTGATTTATTGTTTTATATAAAATACATCCAAAAGCAATTCATAAAGCTGTGTTTCATCTGCGGTAAAGGTCTCATAGGTGCCATCTGAACCGCTTACACCCTCAACCCCTCGGAAATCAAAACCTGCCTTAAGTGCCTCAGATGCAAGATATGCCGCACTTGTCGCATCAACATTTGTAACCGTATTTGAAGATAACTTGTTATACATTTTGACCGGAAGCGTCAAATCCTTCAAAACTGCCTTTTTAGCCTGAGCCGTAAAGCTTTTGATAAACGACTTCTGTCTTTCAAGCCTCGGAGCATTGCTATCGCCGCGATACCTCAAATACGGTAACACATTGCTCCCCGTAAGAGTAATATCAGCACCCGATTTAAACGCCGGATTGACCGCAGTCATATTTTCGCTTATACTCACGGGCACCCCGCCGACGGAATCCACGATATCCTTTAATGAATTCATAAATATCGTATAATAACCGCTTATCGGGACACCGTACAAGAAGCCTGAAACTGCCTTGACCGTAAGCTCTGATGACTGTTTATCATCGCTTCCGTAAGTATACGCTAAGCACAGCTGCTGTTTTGAAGTGGCGAAATAATCGCCGTTTATATCATAAGAATCTACATTTGCTATTGTATTTCTTGATATCGAAATTACATTTACCGACTTGCTTTCGGAATCGAGCGAAACCAAAAACAGTGCGTCCGCCTGATGTTTTTTTGATGCGCCCGGCTGCGGACGGTCAACACCGATAATAAGTATATTGACCAGCTTGTCGTTATAATTATAAGCGGCACCGTTATAATAAGCATCCGCGTCATCAGGTAACGACTCATCCCCCGCCGCGGGCAGCTTAGCCGAATCGGGATTGAGCTTTTTCCTGAGCTTATTTTCGCCGATTTTAAGTACGGCAAAATATGCGGAAACCGCAACCACAACAACAGCAAGCAATACTGAAAAAACAACTATAAGTCTTTTGTGGGTATTTTTCTTAAGATGTTTGTTTTCGGCTGTCATATATCAAGACCCCTTGAACGAGATAGCGTTCTTCAGTCTTACCGGTACAGGTGGAAAGTGTTATTATTCGGTCGTCGGCAGTTACCCCTGTCTGCGAGTCGAAGTATGAACTCATACCCTTGTTTGAAAAAATATCGGAAATATATTCTTTTCTTACCGACTCGTTTGTAAAATCATAAGAAAGAAGTATATGCCTGTCATCCACTATATGCGCCGCAAAAATACGGTATTTCATTATTCTGCCGGGCATATAAATGTTGATTTCCCTGTTTTCGTCGAAAAAAGTTCTGTTACGGTATTTTCTGAGACTGCCGAACATACTGCCGTTTTTCATATTATGTCCGTATATAACGGTATTGAAATCGGCAAAATCCATATCGTTATAATCCTCGGTATAAATTGCGCCGTAAGCGGACTTTTTATTTTCAACAGTATGTGTAAGATAATATGCGTTATCGTCTGCTCTCCTGAGTATCGGATAATCAATCACGGTTCCCGGAATATTTATCCAAGCATATATATCCGGATTGATTTTTTTTAGCTTAACAAAATCCACCGGAGGCTCGACATATGCCGTAGTATTTCCGGAAGCCGAATCAGACGAGACATACGCCTGTGAACGCAGCTTATCCGTATTGTCCGACCGCATTGTCACGATGATATAAGCTCCGCTCGCAACAAAGCAAGCTATTGCCAAAATCAAAACTGTTACCCAAACCCTGTTGCGTGACCTTTTCGTTATCCTACACCTCGCAAATATGCAGTCGTCAATTATACATAGATTATACTATCTGAGACTTGAAAAGTCAATATCAATAATATAAAAAAATTTTAGGATTAAATCGTTATTATGCATATACCGAATAATCGGAGCAGGAATTTTCCCGCTCCGATTATTTATTCTGATATTTTGTTCCTTCTTAAAAGCTTTGAAAGCAGTTGACCGCACAGCTCACAGGTCAAGGTCTCTTTAAGCAGTAACAGCATAATCCCGTATATTCCGAAAAACAAAATTGCTCCGACAGCCAAGCTCCAAAAGGCACTGAGACTTAATACCGTTCTGAAAAGCACGGTAACGGCAGTTCCGGCAAAAAGGGAAATGAATATTTTAAAATATGAAATACTCAATTCCAAGCCTTTAATGTCTTTTCTTAAAGCACGGTACTGGACAGCCAGTACAACAAACTCCGCCGCAAGCGTTCCTATGGCGGCTCCCGAGGATGCAAGAGACGGTATTAAGGCGGAATTCAATATAAGGTTGATAACAGCGCCCGCTATTTCAGAATAAAGCACCTGTTTTTCACGCCCTAAAGGCACCAAAACCTGTATTCCGAGTACATTTGTTATTCCTATAAGCACTATTGTCGGTGTAATTATCTGCATAGGCAGCTTTGCCGGCAGAAACATACTGCCCGACAGAAGTAAAATGCTTTCGTTTGCGAAGATTATAAAGAACACCATAAGTGGAAGTGAAATAAGCAAAACAAAATTCAGCGCTTTTTTTACAAGCGTATAAAATTCGTCCCATTTTTCTTCCTCCGCAAGGCAAGACATACGCGGCAAAAGCACCGTTCCGAGCGATGTCACAAGAGAACACAGTACGTTTTTCACCTTTACGGCAGTGTTGTAATAACCGACATCCGTATCGGTTTTTATAAACCCAAGCATAACCGTGTCAAGATTGGTGTAGATTGTAGTTGCTACCGACATTGCGAAAAAGACCAATATTGCCTTAAAGTGCCTTTTTAAATTGTAGCTTCCGAGAGGCCTCAGATATACAAACCGCCTGAGCCTTATAAAATTCAAAAGGCTTGAACCGGTTGCTGCCAATATCGATATTCCGCCGTAAGCTATATAATCCGAACGGGTACGGACAAACGCAAACATAGCCGCCACGGATATAAGCTTAAACAGTATCGATACCGTTGTTATATAGGAATACTGCTCAAGCGCCTTGTACAACCATTCAACACCTATTGTATTAAACAGTATTGTAACGCCCATAACAAGGAACAGCGTTTTTTCTTCCCTAAGCCTCGGCACAGCCAATAAGGACGCCGCAAATACAAGATAAACTATTGCAGTCATAACAAGATTTATAATCATTATTTCCTGCATAGTACGGGAAAGCTTTTCCTTATCGTCCCTTACTCTTGCGCATACGCTTATTCCGTATGTGGGTATACCGAGCTGTGCAAACATCGAAAAGTAATATACAACGGATGTTGCAAATGAGACCTTTCCGATGTTTTCGGGTCCCAAGACCCTTGAAACATACGGATAAGTTATAAGGGGGAAAATGAATGCCGACGCTGTGAGTATGGCATTCATTATAAAATTAAATTTTGTGGAATGTTTCATATTTCTTCTTTAATTTGTGCTTTACTGCCGTCATTCGCCGACAGTATCAGGCAAAGGTATCCCAAGAACAGCCAGAACAGCGCGGTGTTAGGCGTCTGTTGATAGAACATAGTCCCTTGGAACATCGCGCTTACAACCAAAGAGCATACCGCAACCGTACACACAAGCACCGCGGGGAAATACTTTTTGTCCACTGTCCATACATTTCTGAAGATTTTTACAACGCAGGTTACTGCCAAAATTAAAACTATTAAAATTCCCGGCAGACCCTGAGAAACAAAAACATTCAAATAATCGTTATCAAGCGTATTAAATTCCCACAATCCGTTTGATACCATATATGAATCCGGATAATTTTCCTTTGCATACGGCAAAAGACCGTTAAATGAAACTCCGGTCAAAGGCTTATCAAGCGCAATGTTTATTCCGGTCTCCCAGATAGCAAATCTGTTATTGCTGACATTTTCCTTAATATCGTAGCCTCTGTTTACCACATATTGGTTGAGCTTTGTGTCGGTATCGGTGGGATCCTCGGTGTCTTTACTTTCCTCCTGCGATACTATAAAGGCATTATAACCCTTTTGGATAACCTTGGGCAGTGCCGCTCCGACAAATGCGACAACGGCAACAGCAAGTATACAAACGGCTTTTTTGAATACAGCCTTTTTACCGTGTTCATCGTGATATTTACGGAACAAATAGAAAAACAGAGTGAAGCCGAGTACACATCCGGCAGTAACCATACCGTTTCGCGAGTCGGAAAGCGCAATGTAAAAAACCATAACCGCAATATCAAGAGCGAGCAATACCGTTACAGCCTTCTTTTTGAAGAACCACATAAAATATCCCGAAATAACCACGGAAATACAGCACATAACCGAGCCTAAATTAGGATCCTGAAACGCTCCCCAAAGTCTTCCGAAGAAGAATCCCGAAACAACCTCATAATTGTTGTTGTTCGGGTCGCGGTATGACATTCCGTAGCCGGTTATTAGCATACCGCAGCTTATAACAACAAGCAGGGTGACATACGCCAAATACATACCGAAAATAAGGCGCAGCTCCTTTTCTGCTGTTTCGCGTTTTCTTTCGGGGTCGTTAAGGAACAAAATCAAGAAATAAAAGCACCATAAAACAAAAACAACTATGCTCTGTTTATTAAAATACTGCATATTGGTTACGGTTGAAAAAGCATAGCTTACCAAAAGCAGCAGCACCCAAATAAGACCGTAGGATTTAATAAATCTCTTTACGGACAAAAGTCTCCAGAGTATAATTACCCCACCGAACAAAAATGTCACATACATCATAACCGATACAATCGGTGTTCCTGAGGTTAAATTGCAGGTTCCCAACATCAAATAAACAAAAAACAGAATTTTGAATGATGTTTCCGACTTATTTCTCAAAGTATTGTCAGAAATAATATTCATACTTAAACATCCCCTCTAAGCGCCAAGTGCCGCCGTCAAATATTCACCGTTTCTGATTTTTTTCGAGACACGGATGACATTTGCATACATTTCTTTATATTCCTCATCGGTTATACCTCTGAGCCTTTCGGGTATTTCATCCGTAGAAGAAACCGTAATGCCAACGCCGTTTTCCTCTACAAATTTTGCAAGTGCCGCTTCCTTCCATATTATAACCGGAAAAACCGAAGCCAAATACAGGGATGTTTTATGAGGATTATTATATCTTAAGTATTCGCCGTAAGCGCCGGTGCAGGTCTCGGCACTGCTTCCGTCCCAAATAAGCCCGAAGCCGTTGCAAAGCTTGTACGGCAAAATATCCGCAGGGAAAGAACCGTTGTAATGCAGATTTTTCTTATCGTTTTCCTTATAATTCACGCCGTAAAGCTCAACATTTATACTGTCGGGGAGACTGTAAATGTACCCTGATTTATTCTCGTCGAGATTTCCCGCAATTATAACCGTATTCGGCTTTTTTAAGGCTCTGTTCTCAGCAAGCTCGTCCACCGTAGCTCCGTCCTCGGGCGGAGCTATAAGGTAATCGAAAATTCCGAGCACCGTCGTCGGTGTTTCAATCCCCAAAGAAGCCGTGAATTTTTCCATTTCGGGGTTGTGAACTATAAGCCTTGAGCTTTCCCTGAGAGAGCCTAATTCCTCTATTCTCATTCTTACCTTTTGCTTAAACGACAAATTCTTGTCCTTTATCATTCGCAGCACCTCAAGGTCGTGAATAAGCGAGATTATTTCAACTCCCCTGCTTTGCAATTTCTTGAAAAGACGGCTTATCAGCAGATAATTATTAACAAGCGGCAGCTGTATAAACAGCGTATCCCCTGCCTTAAGAGATGAGAGCGCCTGCTTCCAAAGCTTTCCCGTCTTTATATGTGCGCTGATTTTTCCCGCTACGGAAGCGGATTCCCTGTCTGTCGCTATTCCGGTAATTTCAATAGCTTTAAAGCCCGCCTTTTCGGCAATGCTTGCCGCATCGGCTCTTGCCTTATTCCAAGCCGTTCTGTCTGCTTTCGGCAAACGCTCAACAACATAATATTTCATCACAAATCTCCGTTTTTAAATCATTCTTCTAAATACTTTTTCAATTTAAGCAAATCATCTGTTGGGTGCTTTTTATCGTAGCCCGCCTTGATTATGTCCTCAAGACAGGATTTTCTTACAAAATTCTTTAAAGACAAAATTTCGTTTGCCCATACCGTATCCGAAAGCTCCAAACTTAAAAAACGGGCATTTTCCGTTATTCCGGTTTCCCTTGAAATATTGTCGGATAAAATACACGGTAATCCCGAGGCCTGCGCCTCCAGCGCAACAATCGGCAGCCCCTCAAAAAGCGAGGGAAGAAAAAATACATCCGCGGCCTGCAATATCTCGCTTATATCACCGCGCTTGCCCAAGAACATTATTTTTTCCGAAAGTCCCTTTTGTTCGGCATAGCTGTGCACTTCATCGTCCATTTCGCCGCTTCCGACGCTTATCATTACAGCGTTCTTATCGTTTTTTGACACTTCCGCAAATATATCAATTACCCTAAACGGATTTTTCTGATATGAAAGCCGTCCTATATGACAAACCGCGAACTTATCGGCTATATTAAGCTCTTTTCGTTTTTTATCCCTCATATCGGCGGAATAATCATAATT
This sequence comes from Ruminococcaceae bacterium UBA6842, assembly GCA_002451855.1. Taxonomy (GTDB): domain Bacteria; phylum Bacillota; class Clostridia; order Oscillospirales; family Acutalibacteraceae; genus UBA737. Next base: position 9,695 of record DKDS01000023.1, read on the forward strand.
CTCAGCCTCTATGGCATTCGGGATAACAACAGCGGAATGTTTTTTGAACATAAACCTTGCCGCAACCTCAGAGCAAGCCAGCCGCTTTTTTGTAAAAAGCAGAAGAAACGGTCTGCACAGCTTGTGAAGCAAGGCTTTATCCGTGTTGCCGTTATGGCTGTGCGTTATAACCGTTCTGCCGAACAGCCACGGTATAAATTCGGTGACTGCCGCGCCGGCGTCAAGAATATTAAAATAAATCTTTTTATATTCGGGGTGTTCCTTTAATACTTTTGCAAAGGCTCTCCAGTGCTTAAAAACGCCCTTACTCTTTGCGGGAATATAATAAATAACAGAACCGGAGCTTTCCGCTTCATCGGCATACGCCATAGTGCTGAAATCGGTCACAAAATCAAACGCAACCTTGCTTTTGTCTACGGACCTCAACAGATTCATAACATAGGTTTCAATTCCGCCTAAATTATCGGTCATTCCGTATACTAATATCCGCTTCAAAATACCCCGTACCTTTCATTTATCTTAAAGTATACACAATTCTGCCCATAGCAAGAGCCGTCGGGCAGTTTTTTTTAAGTATCGCCCATTTAAGAGCCTTGAAAACAATGTTGATTCCTTCGGTTTTCGGAAGCAGGTCTGAATAAAGCGGCATATCGCAGATTTGCCTGAACCATTGCTTTTTTTCCTTCCCGTTCATACCGGAAAGCGGGTTATTGTTTCTGCTTAACGCAGAAAGCGTATAACGCAACAATCTTCCGCCCAAAACCGAATATGTCTCCTCGCTCATACATCCGTTTTCGGTGCAAAATTCAACCATCGTTTCTATTCTTTTATAGCTGAGACTGAAATAATCCTTTGAAAAACGGTTTGTAATGCTCCCGTTTATCCGCTTATAATAATGATAGCCCGTGCAGTCAATCGTAACAAGGGTCGAAATGTGCTTGGCAAAGTCAAGATTAAAGAAATAATCCTCATAAAAAATTGCGTCGCAGAACCTCACATTGTTATTTTTTATAACGGACGCTTTATACAGGGAATTCCACTGATAACCGAAAAGAGTATCCCTTTCAAGCAAAACAGCAGCCTCGGCAATCGCCTTTTTGCCCTCATATTTTTTGTTTTCGGGCGCTATTTTAACAGAGGAAATATGCTTGTCCGAACGGTCAAAATGCTCCTCCGTAAGTCCCCAGACCACCTCGTCGGCTTCGCCGTTTTCGGTAGAGGCGTATGCCCTTTCATAAAGCTCGGGGTCTATAAAATCATCCGCGTCGACAAAGGTTATATACTCTGCGGCGGCTTCCCGCATACCTGTATTTCTGGCATTTCCGGCTCCGCCGTTTTTTTCGAGACGGATAACCTTTAAGCGGCTGTCACTCTCGGAAATTCTATTGAGAATTTCAAGACTGCTATCTTCTGAGCAATCGTCAACGCATATAAGCTCCAAATCGGAAAAGGTTTGGTTTAAAACGCTGTTT
>DKDS01000023.1:11176-38750 GCA_002451855.1 Ruminococcaceae bacterium UBA6842
TACCGCCGTTTCAAGGTATTTTTCCGAATTGTATACAGGCATAATAACGCTTAAAAGCGGTTTTTGGCTCATTTTACCTGCCCGCCTTTAATTTCGCGAAGGTCTTGGTATCGCCCGATTTTACTTTGGAAATAACCTTACCCTCAAGATAGGTAAGACCCGTATTGTTCCATTTTATAGGCATAAGCATTATTTTCATATATTTAGAATTCGGCTTTGCTGTCCTTACGGCTTTTCTTGCCCTTTCGGAAGAAATCATTTTTTTGATTTCCGCCTTTTTCTCGGCAGGCGAGAGCGTGCAATTCTTATTGGTGACATTTTCAATACAGCCGATTATTCTTTCAATATAACGCCTTGAAAGAAATTCCTCCGCTTCAGGAGAATTAATACCCCAGTAAGCGAACATTTCTTCAAGCCAGCCGTGCTCTTCCTCACGCTTTTCGTACATATCGCTTCTGTACTTGGCAGTTTCCGACTCGGAGCGCTTGCGTATAAAGTGATAATACTTCTTTGAAGTAACTGTCACACGCTCTATATCCCTTACAATGCTTAAATTGAACGGGAAATCATCCCAAAAGGTCTGCGGAAAATAGAGCTTGTTATCGAGAATATAGCTTGACAAATAAAGCTTGTTCCACGGAGTATAGAGCAGGTTTTTATCGTACAGCTTATAAGCGTTTTCCCTGAATTCTTCCTTTGTGTTATAAATTGCGTCGGGGCAGTACTGCTCCTGTACGAATTTTTCGGTATCGCTGTAATAAGTGTCGATATAATAACCGGCAACCACAAGCTGCGAATTGTTGCGCTCGGCAAGGTTATACATATCCTCAAGCATTGTAGGCTCGGTCCAGTCATCCGAATCCATAAAATACATATATTTGCCGACAGCCTTATCAATAGCGACATTTCTTGCGCTCGGCGCGCCGCCGTTTTCTTTGTGAATGACCTTTATTCTGGGATCCTTCTCGGCATATTCGTCGCATATTTCACCGCTTCGGTCCTTAGTTCCGTCATCAACACAGAAAAATTCCCAATCCGTGAGGGTCTGATTTTGTATGCTTTCGATTGCCTTGCCTACATAATCCTCAACGCCGTATACCGGCATTATTACACTTATCTTCACTTCACTCATTATTTGCCGAACTCCTTATCGGTAAGCTCAAGTGCCGAGGCAATGACCTTATCCATATCATAATACTTATACTCGGCAAGTCTGCCGCCGAATATCATATTCTTCTTTTCTTCCGCCAAGGTCCTGTATTTTTGGAACAAAGCGGTATTTTTTTCGTCGTTGACAGGATAATACGGCTCCATACCCTCTTTCCAGTCGGCAGGATATTCACGGGTTATAACCGTTTTATCGCTCTTTGCGCTTTCAAAGTGCTTATGCTCTATTATACGGGTATAAGGAATTTCACGCTCCGTATAATTTACAACCGCAACGCCCTGATGATTTTCCTCATCAAGAATTTCAGTTTCAAACTTAAGACTGCGGTATTCAAGCTTGCCGAAGCAATAATCAAACAACGAATCGAGCGTACCGGTATACAATATCTTTTCAGCCATACCGTCAAATTTACTGCGGTCGGAGTTATAATCGGTGTTAAGCATAACATCACAGCCGTCGAACAGCTTGTCCGTAAGTACATTATAGCCGCCGATCGGTATTCCCTGATAGGGATCGTTGAAGTAATTGTTGTCATATATATAACGAACAGGGAGACGCTTTATTATAAAGCTCGGAAGCTCGGTACAGCTTCTTCCCCACTGCTTTTCGGTGTATCCCTTGATAAGCTTGCGGTAAATATCCTCACCGACAAGGCTGATTGCCTGCTCTTCAAGGTTTTTAGGCTCTCCCTTTATTACAGAGCGCTGCTTATCTATTATTTCCTTAGCCTCGGCAGGTGTTCTTATTCCCCACATTTTACTAAAGGTATTCATATTAAAAGGCATATTGTACATCTCGCCCTTGTAGCAGGCCACGGGGCAGTTTGTATATCTGTTAAACTCGGCAAGAGAATTTACAAAATCCCAAACTCTCCTGTTTGAGGTGTGAAAGATATGCGCTCCGTATTTGTGTACATTTATGCCCTCAACATTTTCACAGTATATATTGCCGCCCAGATGCGGTCTTTTTTCAAGCACCAGACAGGTCTTACCGTTTTTGACCGCATGGTATGCAAACACAGCGGAAAAAAGCCCTCCGCCGACCAACAGGTAATCATACTTTTTCATATGGTTTCTCCTCACAATATATAATATGATAAATTATTATATCAATCAAAACAGTAATTGTCAATTAAAATCAGAATATCAGGGCTCCTCTTCTGCATCATTATCGCCGCTTTTGACAGCGTAATCCGACCGTATATCCCTTATCAGAGTAACCGTTACAAAGGCGCAAACAACGACCAAGATTGCTATTGCTCCGACAATTACACCGCTGTAACCGTTTTTTTGAGATTTTGTATGGTTGAAATCATCCGCATCAAAGCCCTCGAATATTTTATCCGCATAATCGGCATCCTTGTCCGCCGCCGTACAGACGGACAGTATAAACAGCTTTTTATTTGCGGCTGTTATATACTGACTGACGGTATAATCGCCGCCGCTGTCGCTTGAGGACAGACGGACCTTGGCGAATTTTTGACCGTTTTTGTCCGCTGTTTCGCACTTAACATTGCTTACGCCGATTATTTCCGGAATTACCGCGGCTATATTCTCATCCGAAAGATTTGAAAAATTTATTACGGCGCTCGAAAACTCGGTTTTCTTTACGGAAAGTCTTATCTGCTTTGTGTTATCACGGTTTACGGCAAGATATTCTATGCTGTTTTCCCTGCAATAGCCGATAAGCTCGTCCTCTGTAATGCCGAGAATTTCCGCAAGCTCCTTTTCGTTTTCACCTGACGAAAGCACCGTAAACTCTTTACCGGCGCTGATTTTAATTCCCGTCTCTGCCGCAAACACAGAGAACACCGACACCGCAATTACCGCCGTAATACAAATTAATCTCTTAAACAAACCAATCACCGCTTGACATTATTCTGCCTTTTTGCGGCAGTGAGCGTGTTGCGCATAAGCATTGCTATTGTCATAGGTCCTACCCCGCCGGGAACCGGAGTTATTGCGGAAGCCTTTTTACTTACTTCCTCAAAGTCCACATCACCGCAGAGCTTCCCGTTTTCACGGTTCATTCCGACATCTATAACCACCGCGCCGTCCTTGACCATATCCGTAGTCACAAAGCCTGCCTTGCCGACAGCCGAAACCAAAATATCGGCATTTTTACATATTTCCTTAATATTTCGGGTTTTTGAGTGACACACTGTAACCGTACCGTTTGCGTGAAGAAGCAGCATAGCCATAGGCTTTCCCACTATATTTGAGCGCCCGATAACAACACAGCTTTTCCCCTCGGCATTTATGCCCTCGTATTTAAGCATTTCCATTATACCGGCAGGCGTACAGGGCACAAAATCGTAATCCCCCGTCATTATTCTGCCCACATTTTGCGGATGAAACGCGTCAACATCCTTTTCGGGAGAAATTGAATTTATAACAAGTTTTTCATCTATATGCGATGGCAGCGGAAGCTGACAAAGTATTCCGTTTATGCTCTTTTCGGCGTTAAGAGTGTTAATAAGAGCTATAAGCTCCTCTGTTTTCGTGCTTTCGGGCATTATGTACTCCTCGGAAATTATTCCGAGCGCCTCGCAAGCCTTCTTTTTATTGGCCACATATATTTTTGAGGCAGGATCGTCGCCTACTATTATTACCGCCAATCCGACGGTGATACCCTTTTCTTTAAGACACGCAACCTCGTTTTTTACCTTTTCCTTAACCTCTGCCGATATGCGTTTCCCGTCAATTATTCTGCTCATTCTGTTCCTCCGTACCGTCTTTCTGTTCTTCGGCGTTTTCACCGAACACCCCGTCATATGCCGCATCGGCAGAGCTTTCCGCAAAGCGGCGGCGCATTACCGCAAGCGCCGCAACGCCCGCAATGCAAACCGCAAATGAAAGAAGGCATGAAACCTTAAGTTTTCCTATCATAAGGCTGTCGGTTCTTAAAAGCTCGATAAACCCTCTGCCGAAGCCGTACCAAACGCAGTACATAAGTGAAATTTCACCGCTGAAGCGGCGTTTTTTACTGAAATGATTAAGAATAAAGAATCCCGCGATACACCATATGGATTCATATAAAAAGCACGGATGGACAAGTCCCTCGCCCATCTCGGAAATTGTTTTTTCGCTCTGCATACCCCACCAACTGCTGCCGGTAAAAGCGCCGTACGCCTCTTGGTTTACAAAATTTCCCCAACGGCCTATGCCCTGTCCTATTAAAAACCCCGCGGCGGCAACATCAAACATATCAAGTATTTTGATTTTGCGTATCTTGCACATTACCGCTCCCGAAACAAACGCGCCTATAACTCCGCCGTAAATGGCAAGTCCCGCAAATCCCGATGATGTTCCGAAGCCGAAAAAGTCGCCTATACCGTTTAGCTTTTCGCCGTCGAATATTACATAATAAGCTCGTGCGGACAGTATCGCTATCGGCGTTGCGACAAGTATTACATCAAGCATACGGTCGGGGTTGAGATTATACCGCCCCGCATTTTTAAGTCCGTATATCAACGCCAGCAAAAAGCCGGTCGCGATTATTATGCCGTACCAATAGATGTCCCAGTGTCCCTTGCCTATCGGTATTGTAAAGGCTATCGGCGAAAGCTTTAAATGTATTCCGAAAATAGTAACATTATAGCTCATAATCAGTCTCCGTTCGGTTTTACGACCGAAAGCACGGTCTTATTGCCGTCAAGCAGCATAAGCCGCTTAAACACATCCTCGGCGGTAACGGTTTTTAAATATTTGATTTCATCAAACAGATTGCTGTTTGACATTGCGCAGCTTACCAGCTGCATTGCTATCGCCTCGGTACTGTTGAATACACGTATTGCGTCCCCGTACATAGCGCAGCGCACTGCGGAAAACAGCTTTTTATCTATTCCGTCGGCCTTCAGGCGTTCCACCTCTGCCTTTATTTCATCTGCGACACGCTCGGGGTCTGACGATTCACCCTCAAATATCGTACAGGAATATCCTCTTCCCGTAAAATACTCGGTGGAGAATTCATCGTTTATAAGCCCCTCGTTCACAAGCCTTTTATAAAGCGGAGAAGCTTCGCCCGCTATGATTTCGAGAAGAATTGAGGTACATATTTTTTCCTTCACGGTTCTTTCGGGAGCATTTACCGTTTCCTTATATCCGAAGCAGAAAATCGGCTGCGCAACGGAAAGCTTTTGCTCAACAAACGGCTTTGATATTTCGTCCGGCTCCTCGGGGTCCTCTCTTGTTATCGAAAGCGGTTCGGTTTCCTTTACGCTTGCGTTTATCTGTGCCAAAACCTTTTCGGTATTTACATTTCCCGCTATGCAGATAAACATATTTGACGGATTATAGAATGTATTGTAGCACTTATAAAGCAGCTTATCGTCTATTTCCGCGATTGACTCAACCGTACCGGCTATATCAATTCTGACAGGATGGTTTTTATACATCGCAAGCAGCATATTAAACATAACGCGCCATCCGGGGCTGTCGTCATACATTTTAATTTCCTGACCGATTATGCCCTGCTCCTTCTGCACGGTTTGCGCCGTAAAATAGGGCGACTGCACAAAATCAAGCAGTATTTGCAGATTATCGTAAAATCTGTCCGAGCAGGAGAAGAGATAACAGGTCTTGTCAAACGAGGTAAAGGCGTTTGCGTAGGCACCTGTTTCGGCGTATTTTGTAAAGGCGTCTCCGTCCTCACTCTCAAAAAGCTTATGCTCAAGAAAATGAGCTATGCCCTCCGGCACACGGGTCTCCTCGCCGTTTACCGAAAAGCAATTATCTATCGAGCCGTACTTAGTTCCGAATATTGCGTACGCGGAGCTGTACTGCGATTTTTCGAGAATATATATTTTAAGTCCCGAGGGGTGAACCGCCTTGACATAGCTTTCCCCGATAGCGCTTTCAAAATATTGTTTCTGCATTATTCTGCCTCCTGCGGTAAAAGCTTATAAACCGTGTGGAGCTTTACTCCGTTCGCGGTATTAATAATATCCGCCCGTGTAATTTCGGAAATCCTTTCGGCAATATCCTCGGGAGAATAAAGCTCCTTATTGTACGCCTTAACGGAATACCATACATCAAGCGAGTTTTGACTGTCGTTATAGGTCGAAAGGGAATCCCTTATGCTTTTAAGCGACGATTGAAATTCGAAATCCGAAAACTCACCGTTTTTTACGGCAAGGAGCTGTTCGATAACCGCTTGCTCCGTTTTATCGGCATTTTCCTTTTCAACGCCGGACTCAACCAATAATAAACCCTTTGTTCTCAGCGCCGAAGCGGAGCAATAATAGCAAAGGCTCATTTTCTCACGCACATTTGAGAAAAGCCGTGAATACGGTCCTCCGCCGAAAATATCCGTCATTACCATAAGCGAAAGCGACTCGGAATCGTCTCCGAATACAGAAGAGGAAAATCCCATTACAAGCTTGCCCTGCTGTACCGGCATTTTTTCCGTCACGGTAACCGGCTCGGGTCTTGCTTCGGTCGGTTTATTTTCAGTGCAATCGGTTATATTGTGCCTTTTACAGTCGGTAAAATTGCCTGCTATATCGTCAAAGAGCTTAACAGGCAGTGCCGCGCCGATAATTATTATCCTGATATATGCCGTTTCAAGCATATTGCGCCATGCGGTAAGCAGGCTTTCCCCCGTGATTTTTTCCACATCTTCGACGGTTCCGCATTTGGGAATCCCGTAAGCCTCGCCCTTGTACATTTCTTCAATAAGACGGTTTTTGGCATAAATACGTTTTTCGCTCATTTCACCGTTTATATGCTCGATTGCCTTGCGCTTTTCTCTTGCAAGATCCTCTGCGGCAAACGCTCCGTTCTCAGCCTTAGGCGAAAAAATAAGGCTTAAAAGCATATCTATCGCCTGCTTCAGGAGCGATTCGCTTTCAAAGGTAAATCTATCGTTTATAACCGATATGCGCATTTTCAGAATTTGATAGTCTCCCGTCTTTTCCGCCGTTGCGTCAAGCCGTGCGCCGTAAAGCTTATCAAGCTTGTAATTAAGACGGGAAAAATCGGGGTATTTCTCTCCGCAGGTGGTAAGCATAAACGGCAATAAAGCATATTCCGCCACAGTTTCTTTTTTAAGAGGAAGATAAAAGTTAAACGAGACCGATGTGGTGTTAAATCTTTCGTTCTTGACGAAAATACCGTCTACCCCGTCAGCCAATCTATATAATTTTGCAGACATTTAATACCTCCGAAATACATTTTTGCGGTAAAAATCCGCACCGCCGCTGATATAATTTTATTATAACATATTTCTCATAAATTTACAATTTTTATTTGCAGCAGAATAGTATACAAGCCGATATACATATTTTTTAATATACATATAAATAAACCTGCCGTCGCTTACGGCAGGTTTAAAGGAGAGAAACCGTTATGAAATTTCTTATAATAACAAAAAAGCAGCTTATGCTGGCGCTGTGCGCGGTCGCGACACTTGCGGCAATAGTCATAGGCTCAGTATCGGTACGGGCAAACACAGACAGGCGTCTGCCTATTTACTGCGTTGAAACAGAGAAAAAGCAAATCGCTATTTCATTTGACGCGGCGTGGGCGAAAGGTCAGTTAAGATACTGATTTTCACGGACTTTTTTCCTTATATAAATAATAACATTTTTTTCGAAAAAACACAAGCCTAAAGGATGAAAATTTCACTCCTGTTCGGCTTGTGTTTTAAATTATTTTTTCGGGACTGATATAAGTCTTTTCAATTTTAATCTGAAGCTTCTTCTCCTTTTCAAAAACAGTTATCGATTTAATATAGGTTTGCAGTATTTTTCTTGTAAGCACCGATAAATCCTCGTTTGTAAGCCCCTCAATCAAAGAATTTTCCGATATTTTAAGGCTGTCGGGCTTTCCGTTTTTCTTCTCAAGTGCTGAAATTGCTTTATTTATTCTTTCCTGCTCTTCGGAAAGTCTCCTTACCTCGGCATCCGCCTCCTCCTCTGTAATAACTCCGTTCACCGCATTTCTTATCCACACCCTTTTTTGCTCCTGCAATTTATCCGCGGATTTTCTGTAATTGCTTATTTCAAGGCTTAAATCATTTTCGGAAATCCGTTTTTTATATTCTTCTTCTCTCTGCCTCAAGGTATTAAGTCCGTCCCTATACAGCTTAGCGTCGTTATACAGCTCTTTCAGGATATATTTCGAAAGCATATCCTCACCTACGGTATGCCGGGTGCAGGCATCCTTGCCTAACTGACGGTATTTTGAGCAAATATAGTAAATTCTGTCACCGCTTTTGTTCTTAACAAGCGCTTTGCCGCAATCGCCGCATTTAATCATTCCGGCAAACAATGAAATATTCTCAAAGTTTATCGTCCTTGAGCTTCTTTTGAGCAACCCCCTTGTAATTTCAAATTCGTCATTGCTTATTATAGGCTCATGGGTATTCTCAACAATAAACCATTTATCCTCTTCGATTTGCTTCGTTTTTATTCTTATATTATCATTATCGTCAAAAACCTTGCATTCTCGGTCAAACTTTGAAAGCTTGCTCTTTCCCTGAACCATAGCTCCGGTGTAAATTCTGTTGTGCAATACCTTATTTACGGTAGAATAGGTCCACTGGCGTGTGGAATCAAGCTTATTTGCGTTTTTATAGTTAAAGCCGTTAAGCTCTTTATAAAGTGACGGGCAGGGTATGCCGTCACGGTTTAAATCTCTCGCAATCGTAAGCTTGCCTTTACCGTTTAAAAATTCATCGAAAACTCTTTTCACAACTGCCGCAGCCTCCTTATCAATTATAAGATGGTTACGGTCGGTCGGGTCTTTTTTATAACCATAGCTCGGAAAAGCTCCGATAAATTTTCCAAGCTCCTGCTTTGAACGGACCTCTGCCCTTACCTTTTCGGAAATATTCTGCGAATAAAACTCATTAAGCAATATTTTAATCTTCATTTCAAGTCCGTCAAGGTCTTCGGCGCAGTTATAATCCTCGGTGATTGAAATTACATTTACACGGTACTTGCTTATAAATCTGTTTATTGCTATTGTCACACCGGTTTGCTCTCTCCCAAAACGGGAAATATCCTTTACCAACACCATATCGAATTTTCCGGCGGCGGCGTCTTTTTCGAGTCTTATAAAATCCTTTCTGTTAAAATCCATACCTGAAAATCCGTCGTCGCAATACTCGCCCACAAGCATTAAATCCGGATATTTGTTCACGGTTCGTTCCACTATTGCCCGTTGATTGACTATTGAATTGGAAGCTTCAAATTTTTTATATTTCCCCTTTGAAACATCATCCTTTGAAAGTCTCAAATAGGAAACAGCTCGTCCCTTTAACTCTGTCATTTTTATTTCCCCCCTAAAGGTCAATTAAGATTTTATAAGTTCAAATGTGAAACCTGTGATGTCGGTTTTACTTTCTCAACTTCATCCTCGCACTTTATACCGATCAGCTTTTCTGTAATTTCTAAGAATGACGGAGCGTTTTCATCATCGCTGTATGCAAAAATGAACTCAATTTCCGCTGAACTCAATAAAATCACTCCTAATACTTAATAGGACTAAGGAACCTTAAAGCATTCTAAGGCTCCTATAAAATTGTATTCAACAAAAACTGTTATAATTTCACTTTTTGCATATTAAATCGGGAAGCTGAATTAAAATCAGTATATTGAAATCATTTTTTCTTTTTAAAGGTGTCAAATTTTCAAAAGAGTAATTTAAAAACGAAATAAATATTCTATATATAGTAAAGGGAAGTCCCGTAACGGGACTTCCCTTATAGCTTTTAACCGAGCAATATCAACCTTGATATCTTTCTCGGTTTCATCTTTTTATTTTCCGATTATCAAACAATTCTGAAGATTGCCGGATTTATACTTCCGTCAAATGGAACTTGCAGGTTCCGAAATCTCCCTGTGGGTAGTTTATCGGTATTCCTACATTCATAAGCGACGCTCCGCTCAGGACAAGGTTCTTTTCTTCAATTTTATATTTTTTATCCTTGTCAAGCCCTTGAAATTTCACACGCTTTACTTCAGGATTGGGACGCCCCATTCTTCTGTATGTCAAAAGGATTGCCTTTGATTTATCCTTTGAAACTACCGAAACCGTAAAATAATTCGATGTATTCGGGTCGTCAATTCTGTAAAGATTGCCGTCAAGTATCAAATCCGAACACTTTTTATACTCTTCAATCTCTGTCTTTATGTTTTCAAGCCCCGTTTTATCCATATCGGCAATGTTAAGCTCATATCCCGTGGCTCCTAAGTGTGCTATATCCGCCCTTGTTTTCATAGGAGTGTTTCTTCCGGTCTGATGATTTGGGCATACGGAAACATGACAGCTCATAGAAGACAACGGATAAACTATTGATGTGTTGTACTGTATCTGCGTGCGTTCCTCGGCATCGCTGTCGTCCGATGTCCATATCTGCGGGAAATAATAAAGCATAGCAGGATCAAATCTTGAGCCGCCGCCCGAACAGCCCTCAAAAAATATATTCGGATTGGCGTTTACTATTCTTTCGCATATATCATAAAGTCCCAATGCATATCTGTGGAAAAATTCGCACTGTCTTTCGGTAGCTCTGCCGAGCGAATAAAACTCAGTCACATTACGGTTGTAATCCCACTTTACATACTCGATTTTATTTTCTTTAAGGACGCTGTTTACAGATTCGACTATACAATCTCTTACCTCACTGCGTGTCAGGTCAAGCATAAGCTGATTTCTTGACAGGCACGGCTTTCTTTTCGGTATTTTTATAGCGTAATCGGGGTGCCTGCGGTAAAGCTCGGAATCCTCGCTTATCATTTCAGGCTCAAACCATAAGCCGAATTTCATTCCCTTTGAATGAACATAATCTATTATGGTTTTTAACCCTCCATCAAGCTTTTCTGTATTTTCATACCAGTCTCCGAGGCTTCTTTTATCGTCATTTCTCTTTCCGAACCAGCCGTCGTCAAGCACAAATGTATCTATTCCAGTGTTTTCCGCCGCGTCAACTATTCTCATCAGCTTTTCATTATCGAAATCGAAATATGTAGCCTCCCAGTTATTTATAACAACAGGGCGCTCTTTATTTACAAAACGCCTGTTTATAAGGTGATTTCTGTAAGCGTTGTGGAACTCTCTGCTCATACCGCCTATACCGTCCGCAGAGTATGCTATTACAATTTCCGGAGTTTCAAATTCTTCGTTTTCACCTAGCAGCCAAGAAAAATCAAAGTCATTTATTCCGCCTGTAACCTGTACTTCACCGGAGGAACAAACCTCTGCCTTCAATACATATGACGAAGAATATATAAGGCTGAAACCGTATGCATTACCTGATGCTTCGGTAGTTTCCGGCTCTAATACCGCTACAAACGGATTAAGCGTTGCGGACGATGTTGCTCTTTTTGAATCTATTGAAGATACACCGTGATGGAGAGGATATCTTTCGGTATGTCTCTCTGTAGCCCATCCGCCGTAAAGAGACAGCATATCATACTGTCCAGTGGGAAGACCGAGTGCAAAAGAATATGCGCGCAGCAATCTGACAGGTTTGTTGCCTTTATTTTTATATATCGCTCTTCTTGCGATAACATCCGCGTCATCATAGACAGTATAATAAAGGTCTGCCGCAAAGTCCGTAACGGAATCCTTTAAATGAACGATTAAAGTCTCTCCGCCCTCCATAGACGGCATACCTTTAATCTTCGGCTTTTCACTCAGTATTTCATAACCGTCAAACAAAAGCTCGCATATTCTGTCCCCCTCGGGGTTTTGCACCTGAACGGTCGGTTCTTTATAATCTCCTATACCGAAAAATGATATTTCCGGACTCTTTAGATTATATGTGCATTTTTGCGGAGGAACCGCCTCAAAAGAAAATCTTCCTTCAAGCGCTGTATATCTTATATCGTCTCTTCCGATTTTTTTGCCGAAGTATAGGTGCTCTAAATATCCGCAGTTATTTACAAAGAACGAATAGGTTACATTCTTTCCTTCTAAGTAAAATATTTTTGTTTGGTCATTAAAAAATATTGACATGATTTTCCCCTTATCTGAACTATTCCGCATCATTTCCGCAGGTTCTTTTTTCGTATGTAAATACAATAAAAATTTTTCATTATAATCATACAAGGATATTTTGTTCTGAGCAGAATTAATAAAACACTTATTTTACAGTAACCGCGAAACAAGGCGCTGATTAATAACAGTTGTACACCGATTTATAAGTATATCAAAAAACATTGCTCAAAACAACCATTCACACAATTTTTAAAGAAAGTTTATTTTCGGTCAAACAATCCGCACCCAAATATATTTCAAAATCTCCTTTTTCCACTGTGTAATTACCGTCCGGCAAATAGTAGCCCAATTCGTCAAATCCGATTTCAAATTCCACCGTTTCCGAGGTTCCCTTGGCTATAAAGATTTTTTTGTAATCCTTAAGCTCCCTGAAAGGACGCATAAATGTACCTACCAAATCATGTATATAAAGCTGAACGGTTTCTTTTCCGTCGAAACTGCCGGTATTTGTAATCTTAACGCTGTACTTAAGCTTTTCTCCTGACTTTAATTTATCTAAAGCTATCTCGTTTCTTTCCGCCTTTAAATCAGAATATGCAAACTCAGTATAAGATAAACCGTATCCAAATTGATAGTATGGTGTAGGAACACTATCTTCATAGCTTACATACGGCAAATCGTTATAATAACAATTAAAACGAGTTTTAGTAGTATTATAATATAACGGAATATGGCCAACCCGACGCGGAAAAGTTATCGGTGTTTTACCGCTCGGAACAGTATCGCCAAATAGAATATCCGCGGCGGCAGCTGCGGTTTCCGTGCCGGAATGCCATGCGTAAAGAACGGCATCCAAATCGTCTGCCAGTCCTTCCATCGCGATAGGTCTGCCGCAAAATATAACGCCCACAACCTTTTTGCCCGAAACCTTTGCTTTTCTGATAAGTTCCGTTTGAGCGGCCGAAAGGGTTATATCCGAAAGCGACCGGCGCTCTCCTGTCACCAAATGGCTTTCCCCCAAAGCCAAAACAACAACATCGGATTTATAAATGAGTGAGGAAGAATTATCATAAAGACCTGTACGGTCACTCGCAATTAAGAGGTTTTCTCCGGATTTTTCAAGCATTTTTTCATAAAAAGACGATGTATCCTCCGGTTTGCCGTCTATACACCAACTACCGAGCAAAGCTCTCCGTTCATGAACAAACGGACCCAGCAGCGCAACCTTTTGTTCTTTTTTCAAGGGAAGAACTCCATCGTTTTTAAGAAGCACCATAGATTCGCTTGCAAGCTTATAAGAACATTTGATATGCTCATCTCTTTCAACCGCCGGCATTTTACAATAGGGATTTTCAAACAGGCCTTTTTTGAATTTCAGTTCTAAGACAAGCCTCACGGCATTATTTAAAGTCTCCTCGGTAACGCGCCCTTCATTTATAAGCTCCTCAATATGATTTAAATAACAACCGTCACACATATCTATTTCTATTCCTGCATTTATTCCCATTGCGGCGCTTTCTTTTCGGTTGGAAGTAACTCCTTGCAAAGCCAAAAAGTAAATTGCTGCCCAATCGGACACAACTAAACCCTTAAAGCCTAAATAATTGCGCAGAATTTCGGTCAAATAATATTTACTTCCCGAAACAGGTTCACCGTTAATATCATTAAATGAGGACATAACAGTATCGGCGCCGGCCTTAACTGCCTCGCGGAATGCGGGAAGATGATAGTTAAACAATGTGTAGGGCGAAATCTCTGTACGATAATAATCTCTGCCGGCCTCCGAAGCGCCGTAGCCGATAAAATGCTTCGGGCAGGTAATCAGGGAATCCTCATTTGCGATATTGCCGTTTTGAAATCCCTCTATAATAGCCCGTGCCATTCTTTTTCCTACCAAAGGATCTTCGCCGGGTCCTTCTATAATTCTTCCGTAACGTGGATCATGACACATATCAAGCATCGGTGCGAACGTCCAATGAATACTGTCAGCCGCCGCCTCTTCGGCTATGTTTCTATATGCCTCTTTAACAAGCTCCTGATTAAAGGAGGCTGCCATGGCAAGCGGAACAGGATAAACTGTTTTGTGTCCATGGATAACATCTCGTCCGAAAAGCATCGGTATCCCATGCGGGCCTTGTTTAACGGCTGCTTCTTGGATACGATTGCAAATAGATACATCAACTGCTGCCTGTTGGTCGTTGCCGGCAGTCGCAGAATCCGCAAGTATCATTGAACCGATTTCGCCTTTTGCGATTCTTTCCCTAACCTTCTCAAACTCTTCTTCTGTTTGTGGGGTAACAATCATATTGAGCTGACCGATTTTTTCTCTTAAGGTCATTTTACTGATAAGTTCATCAATTTGCTTTTTATATTTGGCCATAATAAAAATCTTCTCCGTTTATAATGTTAACATCCAGGCAGCCATCTTGCTTTCTTCACTAAAAGTTTTGCCGGCGGAGGCATAATCCGTAAGAGTCATTGTTCCGCCGTTTTCAAGAGGCGCCGCTACCTCCGTGATATGCTCATACGGAGCAATATCTTTAACAGGCTTTATTACATCAACAAAGCCCTCATCATTTACCTTAACTTTAACAGGGACATCCACGCTGTAACCCAAGCGATTGTCTTGAGCCAAAACAATAGGACCTGTTTGCAAGGCTATATGATTTTTGGCTTTAGGATCCTCTTCATCGTATTTCGGTGTAATAACATCCTGTCCCCAAACAACATTTGTCATAATAATCTGAGAACCGTAAGGGATAGGATAAATTGCTTTTGTCCGCATATCAAAATTTATTTTGATTACATCTCCCGTTTGCCAGGTTCGCGAAATTTTAATATACTCTCCGTCGCAGCAGCAATTATTGCCGTTGATTTCAGCCTTGGTTTTTAAACTCCAATAAGGGTTTCTTACCTTTATATCAAATTTTTCGGGAATACAAGCAATTTTAATTTTCACTTCGCCGTTTTTCGGGTATGCTGTATCAACAATAAATGTAATATCGTTACCCATAGGAGTTTTAGCTGATATTTCACTATCCGTAAATAGATTTAAAATAAACCCATCCCTATCGCGCATCAGTATCGCTTTCGCAAACAAACCCAATCCCGCAGATCCTATACAAGCACAGCAACCGTAATAATTCCCTCCCGACATAACCTTAAAACCGGCAATTTCGTTTCCTCTGGTTCCCGCGGTCAACGGACTGTAACTGTCGAACGGCAAAGCCTCAAGGTTAAGCTCGGGATGCTTTTGAAACAAGCTCGGTTCAATAATTCTATCGGTATTTATTGCGCCGAGATACGCATTGTAAAAAGATATTTCAAAAGCATCCATGTATTTTCTTTCGCCCGTAAGACAAGCCAATTGATACATAAATTTCATTAAGGTCACGGTAACACAGGTTTCCTGACCGGTATAACCGTTTGTAGTATTAGCCTGCCGCACCGTTGAATGATCGAAATATTCATGAGTGCATCCGCAACCACCTATTATAGTGAAATCACTTTCTAAAATTTTATTGGCAAAATTAATAACGGCGGTTTTGCAATAATCATTTCCTGTCAATCTGTAATACTCTAAAAGCCCTTCAAAGCATGATATCATTTCATATGCCTTGGTTATAGGATATTGATAAGGATAAAGTTTATCGTTATAAGCCAAATCAAACAGATTTGCGACGGATGTACCACCCTCCTTAACTATATATTCCGCAAAGTCCAAATACCTGCTTTCTTTTGTTATATTATAAAGCCTTACAATCGGTTCCAAAATTGATGAAGAGTTAAGCCCTCTCCAATGCTTTGTGGCAGTGTTGATCGGTATCTTACCGTCACTTGCAGGTCCTATTCTTTCTATAATATAATCGACCTGCATTATAAGCGAATTTACAATTTTTTCGGAAAGAGCTGTATCGTCTGTAATTTCAAGGAAGTACAGCAAGCCTAAAAGCACATATTTTCTTGACCATAAATCCCAACCGGTAAATTCAACATTCTTAGGGTAGGAACTTATACGGCCGTTATTTTCTGCTGCGCTTAACATATCTCTTACCGTGCAGGTCAAAATATCATACAGCTTTTGATTTTTGGTCGCAGCATAAACAAAGCAGGCACCGCGCATCATTTTTCCCCAATATTCGCCGCGCCATCCGTTGTCCGTGTCTGAATGCTCCTTGAACTGATTTACAAATCTATACCAAAGCTCAACCCGTTCTAATTGAAAGGCGCTGATAAAATCCAGTTTTTCCTGTATAAATCCCTTGAATTCATAATTGTTATTAAAGTCTGTAAAGGATCTATTAAGCTTCGCTTTGTAATTTCCGCTGTAAATCATTACCGTCTACTCCTCCGGCTCTTTGTAATCCTCTGTTATTTAACAGTAAGATACCTTATATTAATTCTTTTTTACTTTTTTCAACACAACAATGACAAATGCCGCGCTTATACAAGCTGCCAAAGCTATTACACCGACTACGGTTAGATTAAAACCGTGTTTTTCAATTTCTTTTTTACTGTTATCGGCAATAGAAGTATACTCATATTTAAGTTTTAATTTCATAACGGTATCTTCTTTAAGGGATACTTTGCCCAAAATATGTTCTTTGCCATCGGCGTCGACAGCAATAATTTCGTAATATCCGCCTTCAAGATTATTAAATTCAAAATATCCCTCGGCATCGGTTACGGTTTCCATATCATTGATTCTGACAGAAAGATTTTTCNNGTCACAGGTTTTCTGTCCGGTGTGTAAACATTAGCATGTATGGCTCCGTTTGGAACGTAAATATTGTTTTCAGAGGTTATGGTGTTACTTTCCGTATCGGAAATCACCTTAACGGTAAGCTTATCCAAATGTTTCAGTTTGGCAGTATAACCGGTGTAACAAAGGCTGCCGTCCGCACCCACGATATAGAGATCATAGTCGCCCTCCGCAACATCCTTAAAAATGAATCTGCCGTTCGAATCGGTGTGGGTTGTATATTTTGTTTCGCCCTCAAGCACTAATTCCGCACCGGAAATCGGATTGCCTTTTTGGTTGACAAGAACACCTGAAAGCTGACAATGGGTTTCTATATCCTCCGAGCTCCACCATATTCCGTCATTGAAACGACTGTCATTATCAAAAGGAATAGTTTTTTCAAGATCAAAGGGCATAACCTCGATATAGCCGTTATCATTAGTATAACTGCTCAATCCATAACCCAGCTTACCGGGCCAAAATTGATCATAGCACCAAATCCAATTATTCAGTCCGTCGGAAAAATTACCGTTCTCGAACAGATTTCTTTTTTGCGGATCCGCTTTGTCATAAAGCTTGAAATCAAACGCATAAAAGCTTTCACTGGCATCAACACGGATACTGAACTGAACATTAATGCTTAAATCTTCAGGCATTGTAAGCTCAAATCGGGCGGTTTTATTATTCTCATAGTTTTCATCAACAACGGTTTCCTTAGCATATGCGCCGTTAATGAACGGAGTCGTCTCACCGTATTCCGAAACGCTGACACGCATACCGAATTTTGTTACTGCGGAATACTCTAAAATATAAGTATGACCCGGTTTGATTATATTCACAAAGCGCTGGTTCAAACCGCTGTAACCGGTTCCGTTAACCACATAAATCATGTTGCGGTTGCCCGTAAATTCCCCATCCGGTATTTTAAACTTGGAAGCGTCATATCTTTCGACATTTACCTTAAAATCACCGGACTTGTATTCAAGACTGCCATCCTTGGGAATACCATACCAGTTTTCTATCCAATTATTAAGACCGTCGGTAAAATCAGCATTTTTAATAATATTGACATCCGGCTTATCTACATCATAGAGATTGGGTTCGGCGATATACATCTCAGCTCTCTCTTGCGGATAAATTGCCAAAAAATATTCTCCGCTTTCGGAATCATGGGTAAAACTAAATGTATAATCATAAATTCCGTTATCCGCTAACTCCCAGTCAATCTTGCGATTATCCTTAAAGTGTGTAGATTTAACATATACATACCTGCGGTTATTTGAATCTATTTGTTCCACCTTGCGAATAGCAACATAATACAGGGTGCTCTTACGCTCGGCTGAAATCTTAACCTTAAATTTATAGCTCTTGCCTTTTTCTAAATGAACATTTTGTCCCCATGTATAATCCTTATCTGAGGCATTTGAGATATGCATCATCTTTGAACCGTAAATTACACCGTTAATATCACTGGAAACATCGTAAACTCCCGCCGGAACAGTTAAAATACCGTTTACCGATGCAATCTTTTCTCCGTTTGCGCGGTTAGTTGCATAAACCTCGCCCGTGCTAACCACTTTAAATACACCTTCGGTATCGGTGACTTGAAGCATAGCTCCCGAAAGATCGGTGTACATAACAAATACACCGTCTTTGGCATCGGCGTTTATAACGGCATCATCAATCGGGAAGGTCTTTTTAATGCCGTTATTTAAAACAATCTGCAGTGCGCCGTTAAAGGTCGGCTTTGAGGAATTGTCAAAACCGAATACGCTGTTCAGTCTTGCTCCGTTAACAGTAATGTTAACATCACCGTTATAAACGGTTTTTCCTCTGAACGCGATTCCGTGAATATAGTTGTTTCCGTTCAGTGTAATATCCGCACCGCCGGATGTGATTTCCTTATTGGACTTAGAAGCATTTGTACCTATTCTGAACATATAGGATTTCCATTGTTCACTGCCGACATTTTCAATATTGACGACATCCTTCTTGTCGGTACTGCTTGTAGGACCGATAAAAATCGTACCGTTAACGCCGTTTGAGGTAATATTCTTAATATTGACCGTATTACCCTCAGTATTGAAATAAAGTTCATTCTGAGGCCTGCTGCTTGCCATATTACTATCAATTATAACATTACAGATAGTAAGCTCACCGTTGGCGGATATACCGTTAGCCGACCAGCCTGTGTAAGGAATGAGTGTTCCCAAATCATTATTATCCGCCGAAGTAATTGTAACTGACTTCGTATGCGGATAGGTAGTAAGCTCTACTCTTCCCTCAATATAAATTGTACCGCTTTCCGAAGTTGAAAGCTCAAGCTGTCTCATAGCCTCTTTAACGGTTTTGAACGGATCTTCCTTAGTACCCGAATTATCATCGTTACCTGTTTCGGAAACATAATACGCATTATTGTTGTGCCTTGTAAAAGTTTCCTGATTATAAGCAGTCAGCTCGACTGATAATCCGTCGTATTTTAAGGTGTTATAAAATTCACTGCCGTCATACTTGGTTGCTGTAACGCTTGCGGCAGGGTTGGAAGCATGAACATTATACTTTGCACTCCAATCATCGCTCAAACCTTCGCTGAAGGATGCATTTTTAAGAAGATTTTTGTCAGGGTTGGAATTTTCAACAAGTGACATATCTGCCACAAAAAAATCCGCCTCTTGTTTTTCACGAATACCGAATCCGAACTGACAGATTTCGGTTGCCTGTTCATATGTAAACTCGTATGTGTACTCAAAAAGATTGTCGTCTAACTTTTTCAGAATCAGAGGCTTAACTGCGCTTCCCACAGAACCGTGCGTACTGTTATACCAAGTGGCAAGATTATTATTTTTAATCTTGCGGACACCTAAATAAAATGAATCATTTTCCGTGCCGGTAAAGGTTCCTTTTTTAACAAACAGCTTTAATTTTGCCGTATAGGTCTTGCCCTGCACAAACTCAAGTCTCTGACCCCAGTCGTCATCACCGTCAGAAACAATATGCATCATTTGCGCATCGGTTATAGGCAAGGATTTGATATATGTAACATCATATTGACCTTCCGGTACAACCAATTTGCCGTCCTTTCCGGAATATATAACTTCATTGGTAGCTAAATTGGTAGCCTTGGCAT
The DNA here is from genome assembly GCA_002451855.1 of Ruminococcaceae bacterium UBA6842. Taxonomy (GTDB): domain Bacteria; phylum Bacillota; class Clostridia; order Oscillospirales; family Acutalibacteraceae; genus UBA737. Next base: position 31,159 of record DKDS01000023.1, read on the forward strand.
AATATACCGTGTTGCCGTCATACTTAACCTTAAATGTACCCTTGTCAGCGGTAGGCTCCAATCTTCCTCCGGTGTTATCGCTGTACATATACCATTCTCCGCCTTCCGCAGAGATATTATCCTTAATATCGGTACGCATTACAAATCGGTTGAGTCTTCCCTCCGGATTATATTTGGCATTATTATTAAGAATAAGAGTGAAGGCTCCCTTAATATCAGGCTTTACAGAATTATTCTCCAAACCGAAATCGTAAACGCACCCGCTGTTAAAGGTTATATTTACATTTCCGTTAAATGTACTCTTCTTATTATGAAACATAAGACGGTACAGATAAGAATCCGTGATTGTAAGGTCTAATCCTCCGCCTGAAACACTTGCGTTTTGACCGGGATCTCCGCCGATATAGAATTTAACTGAACGATTCTTATTTTCACCCAATCCGTCAAGTTTCACAACGCTGACTCTATCTGAATCAGCCGACGGACCCATACGCAAGCCCACCGGAACGAGCGATTCATTGCCATAATTTTCCGGAACGGTAATATTCTTAAAAGTAACCTCATAACCGTCGGTTACCATATAGAACGATTTGCCTATTATAAGTTTTTCAAAATTTACAGGTCCCTGAGGCGAACAACCCAAGGACTCGCCCAATACCGATAAATTATCAGGATCGCTTGAAGTGACGGTTATGGGTTTTGTGTGGGGAGCAGAAGTGAAATTATTATTCGCACCAATCAGCTTAACCGTACCGGATGAAATATTATCATTTGATTGTATTACAGATATTGCTTTGCTAATGTATTTAAACGGATCAAGAGGACCGCCTGTTACACCTGAATTGTCGCTGCCGTTTGTTCTGTCAACAAAATAGACATTTTTCTTAAACATGTCTTCTATATAATCAATAACCTTAACCGACAATTTATCCGTTGCATTTTCGATTGTCACACCGTTGTTATGACAGCCTGTAAACTCTATTATGTTATTCTGACTGTCCTTAATTATACGGTGGTCTCTGTTGGCAAAATTTAATTCCTTGGCATAATTTGTGTGTAACCAATTATTAGAAATTCCCGATGAAAAATCCGTGTTTTTTAAGAGATTATCTTTACCCGTACCTTCCGTAAGCTTTAAATCGTACAGATAAAACTTTGTTTCGGTATTATCGTTGAAGCTTGTGTTTACGCACATTAGATACTGCGTTGGGTCGCTGTCTTTGACAGAAAATGTATATGAATAAGAATAATATTCTGCATCAACTATTGTATTGCTGTCGCCGTTTACGAATTTATTGTTGTTATAAGCGTTATTTGCGCTGTTGAAGCTTCTGAAACCGATTTTAATATTATCAGAAGCGGAATTGCCTGCAAATTTGCCCTTTACAGAACGAAGCTTGTAGGTAAATGTATATGTTTTCCCTTGTGCCAATGTAATTTTTTGACCGAATACACTGTCTCCCATAGTAGAGATTTCCAGCATTTTTTCGCCTTCCCCTGCCTGAGCCGAAGAAGGAAAACCGATAGTTAAAAACGAAGAAATTATCAAACAAATCGAAACCAACAATGCGGTAATGCGATTTTTTTGCTTGTCAGAACCAAATTTAAATTTATTATGCATCTATTCCCGGTCCTTTCTTTAGAATAAACGGGGTAAATATTAACTATTTCTTCTGCATTTAAACAAGATGCTTCCAACACAAGCCTGTGTTGTATTGCATTACGCTTTTCTGCGGGAGGCGGAATTCAATCCGCCTCCCGTTGATTGGTTTTAGCTTAAAAACACTATTTTTTTTCGTAAGTTACTGTATCGTCGACAGTACCCACCTTGGCTGCAAAAACATCTTTGTCTAAAACAGAACTTATATTGATATTCTTAAATGTAATACCAAAACCTTCTGTTATAGTATTTGTGAACTTCTCTGTAAATACCAGATTAAACTTTTTACTGCTGTCATAACTTTCGATGGTGATCTTTGACAGTATATCTTTGTTGCTCGGAGTAAATATCGTAGCATTGTCAACATCTAAGGAATCGTATTTACCGTCATTATACAGTTTAATTGTTCCGCCGCCCTCGCCGAGGAATTCGGCAGCAGCCTTAAAATTCTTGCAAACCTTTGCTGCAACATCAGGAATATAACCTGTCGGGCTTACATAAACAATCTTGTTTTTACTGTCAGTATCAACATATTTGGTTACCTTTGCAAATTCATCAGTATTAGAGCATTTAAACTGTGTAACGGTGTCCTCTGTAACCTTGTCTACGAAACGAACAGCTTTAACATAGATTTTATCATTCGAGTCAAGATCTACTGTTTGTGTACCGAAAGGACGGAAAATAAACTGCCTGATGTAGTAATCATCGTATACAAATTTTTCCGTATCCCCACTTAAATCAATAATGGCAGTCGACCAGCTGTTAGGTGTAATGTTTACATCCTTGGTCACAGTGGTATATGCGTCCTTAATCTTATCTGCGCTGTTATGCGGATAAAACTGCCAAGTCATTGAAGAAAATGCTTTCTTTCCGGAAGCTGAATCGTGTTTATAATAGTAATCTATTATCATATAGCTATGAGTCTTAACATTGGTAGAGCCCACCGGAAGCATACTGTTGTACAACGCCGGAGAGTTCGGAGCAAAAGATGTACTGTTAAGACCTATTTCATAAACATTAGAGTAACCGTCAAAGCTTGTTGATCTCTTTGTCTCGCAGTAATCATGACCGGTCATTGCCAAATTTTCCGCGATTGCATACTCGTAACCGAATTTATCCTCTACAACCACAATGTTATTTTTATCCGGATAATCGGCAACCGGTAAAATAGGCGAATTTGTTTCTTCGTATGTATTATTGCTGTTTACATAAATATATCTGAATTCGCCGGTGCCTCCGACAAGCTTGCAAACCACAAGCCATTCCTTATCTGTCGATGCGGATAGACCCGCTTTCTTAAGATCGGCTGCTGTAAATGCCTCGCTTGAGCCCGAATAAGCACCGTTTTGATACTCAAGAACTATTTGACCCTCAAGCTTTAATTCGTTATTATCATCGGGATCATAAATCTTATACTCCAAAACGCCGGTCAAGCCCCTTGTTTTATAAAAAGCCAAAGCATTACCCTTAAATTTAAAGCCAAAATGAGCATTAAGAGAACCGGATACCAAAGCGCCTGTCTGTGTTCCGAAATCAGTTGTCCCCGCTTCGGATTTTTTCAGTTCCCAACCTGTGTAGCTGCCATCAACATCATCAAATCCGGCCTCAACGAAGTCAACATATTTACCGTAAAGCTTCAGCTCATCGTCAGACACGAATGTTTCCTTATTTGCATAGCTGAGATCGTACGGATTATATTGATTGAAAATGTTTTTTCCGTAAAGCTCGTCATTCAACTGACCAATGATATAATCCGCATAAACCTTATATCCTGCGGCTGTAGGATGAACAACATCGGTAAAGTATTTGCGCCATACACTGTCACTGATACTGGCAGGCTTATTATCGCCGTAATCATTCATTACTACGCGCCACATTTCTTTACCTATATCAATCCAGTAGATGCCGTAATGGTCGGCAACCTCCTGCTGATAATTTCTGCGGGCAAAGCTGTTGGTTTGCCAATTATTTCTTCTATCAAAGTCGGTAGTGAATATAGCTATTATCTGCATATTAGGATTGGCGCTGTACGCTTGCTGGATAAGGGATTCATAATTCCTCTGTGTCTGTTCCTTAGTCAATGCATCGTATTCATCATTAATAGCAAATTCAATAAACAGAACATCAAGCTTTTCTAACGGAAGGTCATTACTCATACGATAAGAACCGTGGAAGCTTCCCGTTGCGCCTACCGAAGCATCATGTTCCTCAACCTTAACCTTTTGGCTAAACTGATCTCTGAGCCATCTTCTTACAATAGCTCTCCAAGAAAGATATTCTCTGTCGGTATCAACTCCTGCTCCGTAGGTTACGGAACCGCCGATAAAGCCGACATCCAACTGATCCTGCTGCTGAACGGCAGCGGCTAAATTTTGAAGCTTAGAGGTTTGCGGTTTGGCAATTTCTTTCACATCAATGCCTAACAAATAGTTTCTTAAAATTATTAAATCAGCCTCATCAACGCTTCCGTAGCCGTTAATATCAGCAGTAGATGTAATTTCCATCTGACCGTTTATCATCATATTTACAGAGACTAAGTCCCTGATGTCAATGCTAAAATCTCCGTTAGCATCGCCTTTGTTTGCCCAAAAATCATCGGGAGAAATATATGTTACCTCGTACTCGCCGTTTCCCGGAACGGTCAAATACCCATTTTCTGATAAATAACGGGTGTTATAGTTTTCAGCGCTCTTGTCGCCCACTTTATAAGCAACCGCAATTTTGTCTCCGTCGCCCACAACCTTGAACTTACCGGGTGTTTCGGTTAATTCGAGGCTATATCCCGGCGTATCATCACTGTAAACTATCCATTTACCATCGGTAGGCTTAATGTCATTTTTAACAGTATCCGCTATATGATAGGATGTTACGGTGTTATTGTTCAAAAGAATTTGCATGGCACCGTTAACAGTAGGAGCATTATGACCGCCGTCAAGTCCCATTTCACCCTTAAGTGTACCGCCGTTGACAGTAATATTAACATTACCGTTAAAGGTGTTTTGTTTGAAGAGTACGCTGTTCAAATAAACATTTTTGCCGACGGTCATATCAATACCGCCAAAGGTTTTATCTTTACCGTTACCCAAACGAACCAAAACGCCGCCGTTGTAGCTGCCGTCCTTATCTAATACATTTTCTTCAAATACAAGTGTATTGGTAGCCCCATCGCTTAAATAAGCATCGCCCATAAATACAGTTTGGGGAATTACACCGTTTGCCCATGTTACATCTTTGAAAATTACCTTTCGGCCGTTAACATTAATATTGAATTTGGTCTGAAGCTCGACACCGGTAATTATCGTCTCGCCCTTTGCACGGAAATTTTCAGCTTGCAGTTTAGCAGTTGTTCCGGACTTGGAAGTTATTGTAACCGGTATTGAATGTTTAAAAGTAGCGCTGTCGCTTCTTGCGGTGTCCAAATTATATACAGCGCCGTCTGCACCGCCGTCAAGATAAATTGTACCCGATTTGAGCGAACTGTTATTTACAATAGTATTAAAAGCCTTTCCTACTGTTTTAAAGGGGTAGGCTTCACTGCCGTTATAGTCGTCATTACCATTATCGGAAACATAATATTCATCGGAGCTATACGGCTCTGTGCTTGCATTTATATAATTTACATCATAGCTTCCGGAATCTAACTTGACAGTAGCGCCGTCCGTTGTGATTGTGTCAACTATCTCATCAGTGCCGGTTTTTTTAATTACTGCTTTGTAATCGTTATTAAGGTTAACCTTAAATTCACCTGCCGTAGCAGTCGTTTCAAAGCTGCCGTTGGTATCCTTACCGTAAATGAACCACACACCGTTTTTAGCAGTAAAAGCTTTAACATTATCATCGGGCGCAAAATCAGAAGCGCCTGTATTATTATTAAATATAAATTGCAAAGCCCCGTTAAAGGTAGGTGCATTTGTGCCTACTAACCCGATTTTAGCCGAACTGTTGCCATTGTGAATTTTAGCGTTGTTTCCGCCGTTTACGGTAATGTTCACATCACCGTTAAATGCAGCGGCATAAAATGAAAAGCTTGAGACCTTGACTCCTGAGCCTATTACAAGGTTTACTCCCTGATAATTTCCGCCGGTGCAACCACCGATACGGAGAAGCGGGTTAAGCCAGTTATTATCACCTGAAAAGTCCTCTAATTCCATTACCTGTGCCGTTGTAAAACTTGCACCTGAGTAAGAATCACCAAGCCGGATCTCGCCACTTGTCTCACTATCGGCGCCTTTTATTCTTTTACAGTTTTTAACAGTGACCTTGTTGCCGAAAGTATGTATTTCAAAGCTGCGGGTCAATTCAAGATTTTCAAGCGTCAAATCGCCGGTGGCACGGGAAAATGCTTGAGATGTCACCTTGGCGGTTGCCGTTCCCTCCATAGTAGTAATTTTTATGGGGAAATTATGCTTTGCGTTATTATCCTGACGGGTATATACATAATAATTATCAACATATCCGTCATTATCGGTATCTGACTGATTTCCGTCAAGATAAACGGTACCCGCGGTAATGCCGTTAATACCGATCAAATGGGATATTGCTTTTTTAATTGTAGCAAACGGTTTTTCTTGTGTGCCGTCGCCGTTTGTATCATCGCCGCCGTTTACCGAAACATAAACGCTGTACTCGGAGCTGGCGCTGGTAATAATTCCCGCACTCAAAAATGCTGTTAATATCAACGCACACGACAGCACTAATGCCAACAATCGTTTAGCAGGTTTAATCGAATTGATTTTTTGTATGTGCTTTTTCATTGTCTAAAACCCTTCCTCTATAATTTATTTTTAGTTCGCCTTTGGCAAAGGATGCCAATAAGTCTTGATTATTCTCACTCCCATTTCTTTATACAGTAGTGCCTGTAAAGGAAGAACACCGCACTGATAGCAATCAAAACTATTGAAAAATAAAACCAAAGCATTGCCGAGCTTAATCCATAATCCTGAGCTGTCATTTTAGAATAAGCAACTGTCACAAGCTTATTGTTCATATCTGTAAATATATCTATCATCGTGTAAATCAATACCAACGAAATAATACTTCTCAGGCTTGGGACTGTGATGAACCAAAATTCCTCCCACTTATTGGCTCCCTCAATTTTGGAGACTTCATAAAATGAAGCCGGTATACTCTGTAATCCCGCCAAAAAGAGAATTATTTGCACACTGCAGCTCCAAACAAGGCTCATTGTTTTTTCCAAAAGAAAAACCATAACTGTTGAAAAGAACTCGGGCAGCTTAAGCTCACCGATTATACCTTGATAATCAATAATTCCCATTCCGCTTTCGCCTGTTCCTATAATAGGCAAATATATGGGACCCTCTTCCATACGCTGCATAACAACCGAACCTACAATAATGGCAGGCAAGAAAAAGACTGCTCTTACAACTGTTCTGCCCTTGAATTTTTGATTAAGAGCCACTGCGAGAATAAGACTTAACGCAATAAGTACGGGCAGTGAAAAAAACACATTGCCCAAAGCATCTCTTAAATTGTTTACATAGTCAGGATCCGAGTTTAAAATCTCGTTGAAATTTTTAAGCCCTACAAAATTTGTGACAATTTCCCCGGGAATAATTTCAACCTTTGAAAATGCATAAATCAAAGAACTTATCAACGGGAAAGCAAAAAAGGCAGCCAAACCGAAAATCCAATGAGATACGAATATAAATCCGTAAGCTCTGCGTTTAGCTTCAATGCCCTTCGGCTTTTTTTGTTTCATATACTCACCTCCGTTATAATTCTTACAGGCTGTGTCCTGAATGTTACTGATTTGATTTTTTTAATTGTAATTTGCTTAAAAATATTACATTTTCAGCTCCACTGCGACCAGCCGGACATCGTGATGTTCTCACCCGCGCCGGTTTCCTTGCCGGAGCTGCTGTCGTCCTTCTTTTCGCCGTCGCTTTTGCTCTCATCCTTTTTTGATGTGTCG
>DKDS01000044.1:0-10426 GCA_002451855.1 Ruminococcaceae bacterium UBA6842
GGCGGGTGTGCTTAATGTTATACTTAATATAGTTTTTGTGGCAGCGTTTAAAATGGATGTTGCCGGCGTTGCGTTGGCTACCTCAATTTCACAGGCGGTTTCAGCCGTACTTGTTATCCTTGCTCTTATGAGGCGAACCGATTCCTGCAGGCTTGTTATTAAGAATATGAAAATACATAAAAGGGCGCTTGCGAAAATAGTAAAAATAGGATTACCCGCAGGACTTCAAAGCTCGCTGTTTTCTATATCGAATGTGCTTATACAGTCCTCGGTCAACTCTTTCGGAAACACTGCGATGTCAGGCGCCGCCGCCGCTTCGAGCATTGAGGGCTTTTGCTATGTCTCGATGAATTCATTTCAGCAGACGGCGCTTAACTTCTGCGGACAAAACTACGGAGCGGGCGATATTAAACGGGTCAAAAAAATTACCCGCGTCTGCCTTTTAACGGTTGCCGCCGTTGGACTTATTATAGGCAATCTTTTCTATATTTTCGGCAGAAACCTGCTCGGTATATATATAACGGACTCGCCCGAGGCAATAGCTTACGGTATGGAACGACTTAAATTTATGCTTATACCGTATTTCCTTTGCGGAATTATGGATACCATAACAGGCTCTATGCGCGGTATCGGCTCTTCGGTAATACCTATGATAATAACAATAATAGGAGTTTGTGTAATGCGCGTGGTGTGGATATACACCGTCTTTTCAATGCCGCAGTATCACAGCTTTTCGGGATTGTTTATTTCATACCCGATTTCATGGGCGCTTACCTTCTCGGCGGTTTTACTGTCTTATTTCATTATAATAAAAAAGAAAGCTTCAAGTTTAAATTGACAGATGTGCTACGAATTTGAGTTCCTTTAAAATCAATTATCAAATTCAGCTTTTATACTCACTTATTCTTTAAGAATACTATAATAACAAAACACCGTTAAAACCCAAACCGTAACGGATTGGATTTTAACGGTGTTTTAAAAATGGTGGAGGCGAGGAGAGTCGAACTCCTGTCCAAAAATCAATCCATACCGGCATCTCCGAGCGCAGACATTTCTTTAAATTCCCTCACACAGGCGTTAAATGTCAAACTCGTGTGTTCGGTAGCTCCGAAGCAGTGATACGGGCAGGAGCAAGCCCGTATTCACTTTAACCGCTAAAATGACACCCTTGCCGAGCCGCGGTACTCTCGGGTCGGATGAGCAGCCTAAATTAGGCTGCTAAAGCAACGTTATTGTTGTTAATTAATTTTTTTTGCGGATTTTATAGCGGTTCCGCACCGCTGCTCGCTTCCGGTACTTCAAGATCCCTGTCGAAACCTTTACGCCCCCGTGTATATAATAACGCAAAACTGCGGTATTATCTGTTTTGTTCCTTCATTGCCCTGTCTATCGCCCTTGCGGCGTCTCGCTTGGCGGCAGTTTCGCGTTTATCGTGCAGCTTTTTGCCCTTGCACAGTCCAAGCTGTACCTTTACCAAAGAGCCTTTAAAATAAAGCGACAGGGGAATAAGCGCAAGTCCTTCCTGCTTTACGGCACCGAAAAGGCGCATAATTTCACGCTTGTGCAGCAACAGCTTTCGGTTTCTGATAGGATTTTTATTGAAAATATTGCCGTTTTCGTAAGGACTTATGTGTAGCTGTTTTATAATCATTTCGCCGCCGTCAACAGAGCACCAGGCGTCCTTAAGATTAGCGCCGCCCTTGCGGATTGATTTGATTTCCGTACCCGAAAGCTCAATTCCGCATTCAAAGCTTTCAAGCACAAAATATTCATGGAAAGCCTTTTTGTTGGTTGTAATGGTTTTTGTATTTTCCAAGCGGCACACCTCCTTTTGGCACAAGCTGATTATAGCATAAATGAAAAAGCCGTTCAAGTATATTATGTCGAAAAACATACGCCCGGCAAATGCTTGCACGGGCGCTTGTTCTGCTTAACATTTATGTAAATGTTTGAGAATTATTATTCCTCGGCGATAGCCTCTACCGGACATCCGGCAGCGCAAGCTCCGCAGCTGCAGCATTTATCAGCGTCGATCTCGTAATGCTCTGCTCCCTCAGAGATAGCATCGCAGGGACATCCGGCGGCACAAGCTCCGCAGCTGATGCAGGAATCGGAAATTTTATAAGCCATCAAAAACACCTCCATAGCTTCGTTGTAATTATTGTAACATACTTTTTTAAAAAAGCAAGTAAAATATTACTCCAAAAGGTTCAAATTTTTCTCTTAAAAATATAATTTGCGATTTTTAAGTTATTCGTTAGTGTTTTTTTGTTCCTTCGGACGCTTTTTAAAGCGTGATACAAGCTTAACATCGTCACGGTGAACCTTAAAGGGAATTGAATCGCTGTCAACTAATTTAACCAAAAGATTTCCTGTAATAAGGTTTACATCGGTAACTGTCGCAAGCCCGTCAGCCGTTTTAACGGTAGCGCCGACATTCGGGGTGAGGGAATTGAGATACTCGTATGCGTCCTGCTCGTATTTAAGACAGCACATAAGTCTTCCGCAGCTGCCCGAAATTTTTGTCGGGTTTAAGGAAAGACCCTGCTCCTTTGCCATTTTAATTGAAACCGGCTGGAAATCGTTTAAAAAGCGTTTACAGCAGTACGGCTGACCGCAGATGCCAAGCCCGCCTAACATCCTTGCCTCGTCCCTTACTCCAATCTGGCGCAATTCTATACGGGTGTGGAAGCGAGCCGCAAGATCCTTTACAAGCTCTCTGAAATCAACTCTGCCGTCTGATGTGAAGAAGAATACGATTTTATTTGCGTCAAAGGAATACTCAACCTCAACAAGCTTCATATCAAGCTTATGGGAAATAATCAGCTCCTCGCAGATTTTAAAAGCCTCGGCTTCTTTTTTCTTGTTTTCCTCAAGCTTTTTGAAATCACGCTCGGTTGCCTTGCGGAGCATTTTGCGCAAGGGTTTTACTATCGCGTCATCTTCTACCGTATGATTGGCTTCGCTTACCGTGCCGAATTCGTTGCCGTTTTGTGTGCCGACAATTACGCTGTCGCCGACATCAACGGTTATTCCGTCGGGGTCAAAAAAGTAGGCTCTGCCGCCGTCTTTAAATTTTACTGAGATAACCTCGGTCATATATTCCTCCGAATTATTTGCTTAATTCCGCCGCTTTGCAAACAAGCGAACAAAATAATAAACTTAAATTAATATTTGTGTTAAGGCTTTCCTCAAAAAGAGAAAGCTCGTCATAAAAGCTCAACAGCATTTTAGCGGTAAGAATATTACGGTAATTTTCCTTTGCCGCTTTTGCGATACAGGTCTTAAGCTCCTTTATGAATAGGTCTGCGTCCACACGGCTTCTTTCAAATGCCGCGGCTGTTTTTAACATTCCCGCATCCGAACCTGAAAGGAAGCACTTTGTAAATTCCTCCGCCGCCGCAGAGGTTTTGGTTTTCGCACCGTTTAAAGCCTCAAGCGCCCGACCGATATTCCCGCCGAACTGTGAAACGGCGTCCTTTACCTGCTGTTCCTTATAATTGTGATTTTTTAATATATATTCTTCGGCTTCACCGTATTCGGGGACTGAAAGAGACAGCACCGTGCATCTCGATATTATCGTATCGAGCAGGGAAGCCTTGCTTTCCGCTATAAGCAGAAAATATGTGTTGCCGGGCGGCTCCTCAAGAACCTTAAGGAGAGCGTTCTGCGACTGCTCGTTCATAGTGTCTGCCATATCTATTATAAAAACACGGCAGGCGGCTATATGCGGCTTTACATAAGCCTCACTTCTGAGCGAACGGATTTGGGCAACGGAAATGTTCTTTTTGCCGTCCTCGGGTGCGGTCAGGTATATATCGGGGTGTGTGCCTGCCTTTGCCAAACGGCAGCTGCGGCATATGCCGCAGGGCTTATCCGTATCAGCCGAGCAAACGGCGGCATTTGCGATAAAGTAAGCCAAAGTATGCCTGCCGGTGCCCTTGTCACCCTCAATAAGTATAGCGTGGGGGAGCCTGTTTTCCTTTAAGGCGCCGCAAACGGCACTGTTAATTCTGCCGTTTCCCGCAAGAGGGCCGTTCATATAACAAAGCCGACCTTTTTCATTGCTTTTAAATAGGTTTTGCGAGCGACATATTCCGCCTTTTCCGCACCTATTCTGTAAAGGCGCTCAAGCTCCTTTTTGTCCTTGATAATCTCGTCGTGTTTTTGCTTTATCGGGGCTAATTCGTCGGCTACCGCTTCGCCTACGGCAAGCTTAAAATCACCGTAGCCCTTTCCGTCAAATTCACGCTCAACCTCTTCGGTTGTTTTCCCGGTTACGGCTGAATAAATGCTTATAAGGTTTGATACACCCGGCTTATCCTCGGACATAATAACCCTTGAATCGGAATCCGTGACCGCGCGTTTGAATTTGCGGATAATATCGTCCTTTGTATCAAGTATAGCGACCCACGCATTGGCGTTGTCGTCCGATTTTGACATTTTCTTGGTCGGGTCCTGAAGCGATTTGATACGGGCGGCGGATTTGGGAATATAGCCGTCCGGTATAGTGAAGACATCGCCGTAAATATTATTAAAACGGTTTGCTATGTCACGGGCAATTTCAATGTGCTGCTTTTGGTCGGCGCCCACGGGAATAAGATCCGCCTTATAAAGCAATATATCCGCCGCCATAAGCACAGGATACGAAAACAGACCGACATTTATATTGTCGGGGTGGCGCTGACTTTTATCCTTAAACTGCGTCATACGGGACATTTCGCCGAACTGGGTATAGCAGGAAAGAAGCCATGCCAGCTGTGCGTGCTCGGGTACATGAGACTGTATGAAAACGGTATTTTTCTCGGGGTCTATTCCGAGCGCTAAAAGTATGGCATAGGTCGAATATATCTGATTGCGGAGCTTTGCGGGCTCCTGACGCACGGTTATGGCGTGGAGGTCGGCAACAGCAAAGGTGCAGTCGAAGTCGTTTTGCATCTCCGTCCAATTTTTAAGCGCACCGAGATAATTGCCCAAGGTCAGAAGACCGCTCGGCTGTATAAAGCTCAAAACTCTTTTTTGTTCACTCATTACTGTTCCGTCCTTTAAACACATTTTAAACAATTATATCACAAATTTAAAGCTGTTACAAGTTTTACTTTATAAGCTTGTCGGGATGGCGCTTTGCCACAACCGAGAAAGCGTCGTTAGCTATATCCGCCGCAAGCGCTATGTCCTCGTCCGAGAGGGCGGCGTTGATGAAATGGTTGTGGTGAGAAGCGATAAACAAGCCTCTTGATACACATTCCGCAACCCACTCCTGATGGAGCATAAGGCTGTCGTCGTTTGCGATTCGTAAATAGAAGAGGGCAGGCTCGCCCGATACTACCAGGTCAAAGCCGTTTTCCGCCGCCGCTTTTTTAAATGCGGAGGTAAGCTTTTCGCCTTTTTCCCTGAAAAGGGTGGGCGTATCAAGCTTAATCATTTTGTTAATGCAGGCAATGGACGCCGCAAACGGCACGGCGCTCATCCAGTAGGAGCCTGTGAACGAAAGGGAAGAGGCTGACGCCTTTAAGAATTCCCGACCGCAGGCGGCAGACATATTATAGCCGTTGGCAAGCGCCTTGCAGCAGCAGATTATATCCGCCTTAAAGCCGTAATAATGGTCGCTGCCCTTAAGGTCAAGCCTGAAGCCCGCGCGGACATCGTCTATGATAAGCACAATTCCGTGGTCATCGCAGAATTTTCTTACTTTCTGCCACTTTTCCTTTGAGGCGCAGACATTATCGTAAAAATTGCCGTGGTCATACGGCTGGGCTATAAGCGCCGCAATATCGCCGTGATTTTCCTCGTAAGCACGCTCGAGCGCTTCCATATCAAACCAAGGCACTATTATATTGTTTTCAACATCGGAGGGGAGTATGCCGGGGTAATCCGCCTTCATTGCCCATGGGTCGTTGCCGTGGTAGTAGCCCTTAAAGAATATAACCTTTTTCTTCTTTGTATAAGCACGGGCGCACATAAAGGCAAATGTGGTGGCGTCCGTTCCGTTTTTCATAAAGTACGCCCAGTCAGCGGTTTCAACCGTGTTTACAAGCAGCTCCGCACATTCTACCATTTTGTAGGACGGTGCGGTGGTGCAGTTGCCGTCCTTAAGCTGAGCCAATGCCGCGGCGTCAACATCGGGGTCATTGTAGCCTAAAACATTAGGCCCGTAGGCGCACATTAAATCAATATATTTGTTGCCGTCCATATCCCAGAAGTAGGTGCCCTGCGCCCTTGAGCTTATAAGCGGCCATTTTTCAAGCGGCAGAAACAGACCCTCGGACGGTCCCAAATGCCCGTATATTCCGGACGGTATAACATTCAGCGCCCTGTCGAACCACTCACGACTTTTTGTGTGTATATATTCAGGATATTTACTCATAAAAAATTCCCCCTTACGCCAAATAGACCGCTACACGGTCAAGTATGCGGTTGATATTGTCTACCATTGAAAGAACTCCGGCAAGACGGATGTTTCCCTTGCACATCTCGTTTACGGTTGAAACCTCGCCGTTAAACAGTCCGTTCGCAAGCTTTATGTCAGCAAATTCCATTATTGCGCGGGGATTTTCACAGGGAGCCTTAACGGTTGTAAAGCGGTGATCCTTAACGCTTATGGTTACGGCGGCCTTGTCCTTTATCGCAAAGTAAATATCGCCGTCGGGAGTGTTCTCGGCGGAAATCTGCGCTATCGGGTCGTTGTTTGCAAGGGCGGAAACAGCGCCCGCAATTACATACATTGTCATAAGCGTGTTTTCCTCGAAAAACGCAGGGTCGGATAAAGCTTCCTTTGACGGACGAAGCACCTCTTCAAGCCTTGCGGTAAGCTTTGTAAACGGTCCCGTTAAGAATTTAAGCAGTGTAACGGCGCCTTTTACGGGTACGCCGGGCTTGCTTTTGTCTATTAACAGGTTAAATTTTTCGGGAGAGGCAAAATTCATTTTACAGGCGGCGCCCGAGCTTCCCTCTGTTATTTTACAGCCGTTTTCGTCAAAACGGAATGTGCGGCACGGGCCGTTTTTTACATCAAAGCATAACGAAACGGGCTTTTTGATTTCCTTTAAAATTTCCTTTGCCTTGCCGTCAAGCTCGCACAGGTTTTCAAGCGAGCCTAAAACCCCGTACATATTTACATAAGCCATTGCTTTTTCGTTTTTCATATCGGTTATCCTTTCTTTGAATTGCTCCGCAGGCAAGTAATAATGTATGTCAAGGCGCAGGGCTGTCTCATACAATATAATAAAAAACTTATGTCCGGAGCTGATTACTTATGGAAAAAAATCTTCCTTGTCCCATAGTAAACGAAAATGATTTAAAATTTTACGAAAGCCACCTTAATTCTTGCCGCGCGGAAAAGCCAAAGCCCCAAATGTGCACGGTAATGCCGCAGGAAATAAGAAAATCCTATATGCCCGATATACTAAGAGAAACGATAGGCAAGGTAGTAAGGATAGAATCCCTTGTGGGCGGATGCCTTGAAAGCCGTATCGGTACGCTTATTAAGGTCGGGGCAGATTATGTAGTGCTTAAGCTTTATCAGAGCTGCAGCACTATGATATGCGAGGCGTCTTCCATAAAATATGTCACCGTTATCCACGATAACGACATAAACAAAATAGGTTTATTTTAAGAAGCCGTTTATTATCTGTTCCTCGGCTTCCTTTTCGGTAAGTCCAAGCGTCATAAGCTTAATAAGCTGGTCGCCGGCTATTTTACCTATCGCCGCCTCGTGAATAAGGGAAGCGTCGATATTGTTTGCGGTAAGCTCGGGTATCGCCGTTACCTTGCCGCCGTCCATAATAATGGCGTCGCATTCGGTGTGGCCGTTACAGACATTGTTGCCGTTTATTTTGGAAAGGAATTTTTGGAACGAATTTCCCTTTGCGACCGAGCGTGAGATTACATTCGCGCCCGAATTCACACCGTCGAGATCTACCGTGAAATCGGTTTCGGCGGTTTGGGTGCCGTGGGTCATAATCTTTTCGTGTATTACAATGGAGGCGTTGTCGGAAACGCGAGCCTTTGTAACCCTTTTTGTGGAGTCTATACCCTTTATTTGCGCGGTCTCCATTTCCATATAGCCGCCGTCCTCAAGGTTGGCTATCGTGGTGGGGTTCATAATATTCGAGCCGTTTCCGTCGCCCTCGCCGTAATGCTTTTCTATATACTTTACCTTTGCGTTTTTTCCGACATAAAAGGTGTGTATACCGTCGTGACGGGATTCGTTTTCGCCGCAGTTGTGTATTCCGCAGCCTGCGACTATTGTAACATCCGAATTCTCGCCTATATAAAAATCGTTGTAAACAAGGTCGGTAAGTCCCGTTTCGCTTATAATAACCGGAATATGAACAGTCTCGTTTTTAGTGTTCGGCTTTATTATAATGTCTATACCGGGGTTATCGGTCTTTGTTTTTATATTTACATTTTCCGTAACCTGACGGTCTGCAAGCTTGCCGTTTGCGCGGATATTGTACGCGCCGTCGGGCGTTGCGTTCATATCGGCTATGATTTTTAAAAGCTCAAGCTCTGTGTTGTTCATTATTCGGTCTCCTTTCCGGAACATACGGTCGCTCTGCAACCGTTTTCAACTGTTCCGAACAATTTCGGAAGAACCTCTTGCTTTGAGCCTACGGTTTTAATTCTTCCGCTGTCGATTACCACAACGCTGTCGGCAATGTTCAAAATGCGTTCCTGATGTGAAATGATGATTATTGAACCGCCTTTACTGCCGTGCATTTTCTCGAACACCTTAATTAAGTTGCCGAAGCTCCATAAATCTATGCCTGCTTCCGGCTCGTCAAACACCGAGACCCTTGTGGAGCGGGCAAGCACGGTTGCTATTTCTATCCTTTTAAGCTCGCCGCCCGAGAGGGAGGAATTTACCTCACGGTCGATATAGTCACGGGCGCAAAGTCCCACCTGTGAGAGATAATCGCAGGCGTCGTTAAGGCTTAAATTCTTGCCCGAAGCAAGGCTTAACAAATCGTAAACACGGATACCCTTAAAATGAACCGGCTGTTGAAAGGCAAAGCTTATGCCTTTTCTCGCGCGCTCGGTAACCGAAAGCCCAGTTATATCCTCGCCGTCAAGCAGGATAGTACCCGACGAGGGGGTAAGAATACCCGCGATAATTTTTGCGAGGGTGGATTTTCCGCCGCCGTTAGGTCCCGTGATTACCGTGAAATTATCCTCGATTTTTAAAGATATGTCTTTTAAAATTTCTTTTTCCCCGTCGTCGTTTTCGGCGGCGAAGGAAACATTTTTAAGCTCTAACATATTTTTCTCCGTTCTTTTATATGCTGCATATCTATATAATACCTTTTTTTATCGTTAAAATCAACCTTTTACGCAATTTTTTCATATTACGCAGGGCGCCGAATAGATATAATATTCGTTTTTAAAGCTTTTGTAATAATTTCGGCTTACGGGCAGGCACGCGCCGTTGGTTAAATACACGCTTTCGTTGCTGTATGCCGAAACGCAGTCGAGATTTACTATAAACGCCCTGTTCACCTTGCAAAAATGGCTTTTAGGCAGAAGATTATACACCGCCGCCATAGTTTTATTACAGCGTATTATTTCGCCGTCAAGGTTGATAAGACAGTTTTTATTGTCCGCCTCAATATAAAAAATATCGCCCGTGTTAAAGCAAAAGGTATCGTCTCCGTTTCTTACCCATAGGGGACGGTTGTATATCTCCGAAAAAAAGTAATCGTTAAGCGCCGAAAAAAGCTGATCCTTTCTTAACGGCTTTAACAGAAAACGGTACGCCGATACCTTAAAGGTATCCAAAATAAAGCCTGTGTAATGGCTTAAAAAAATTATAATGCAAAAGGGGTCGTTTTTACGCATGACCCTTGCTGTTTCAAGTCCGTTTAAATCACCCGTGTTGTATTCGAGTATAGCTATCGAATATCTGTATTCGTTTTTCAAAAGCTGAACACCCGATGAAAATTCATCGACTACGGCGTCTATGTTTTTAAGGCTTAAATATTCGTATATGGTTTGTTTTGTGGTTTTGATTGATTTGGTGTCGCTGTCGCATATTGCTATCCGCATATTTACCTTACCTCCGTTATTCGACATTTTTCGACAATATTATACAATAATTGTAAGAAAATGTCAATATTTAACTTTTTTGGGGGTAAAATAGCAAAAAAATTGTTTTTTACTCTTTAAAAATATCCTTTCACTCCAAAATTTTAGCAAACAAACATTCGTTTATATAAAATTTCACCGAAAGAAAAACGGTGAAATTTTTGTATTCTTGATGTTTACAAATTTTTGGCCGTTTTCTTTCTTAAAAAAGAAAGGACGGTTAAAAAAATGGAAAACAAAAAACTGCTCAAAATCGTAAAGGAAATCAAAAACGGGGATATGTCGAATTTCGGGGAACTGTACGCCGTGTTCGAAAAGCTTATAAAGCTTTACGGGGCAAGAA
>DKDS01000044.1:10455-15271 GCA_002451855.1 Ruminococcaceae bacterium UBA6842
GGGGCAAGAATTGAGCTTGAGGACGCAAAGGAGGAGCTTACCGTGTTTTTGCTGGAGCTGATTTACGATATTGACACGGAAAGGTTTGCGCCCGACTGCTCCGACACGCTTTGCAGGTACATAGCGGTGTCGCTTCGCAACAAATACATAATACTTTCCAAAAAGGCGGACAGATTACGGCTTGAAAGCTGTGAGCTGTTTGATTATTCGGGTGCCAAATACGGCGAGCAGGACACAAAAATAGCCCTTGCCGACGGATTAAGGCTTTTATCCGACAAGCAAAGGCATGCTATTGTATTCAGATATATTTACGGCTTTTCCGACGCCGAGATTGCGCAAATGCTGAGCGTTACAAGGCAGGCGGTACACGGACTTCAGCTGCGCGCGCTCGATATTTTACGCAGATACTACGGGGAAAGGCTTTGATATTAATGCGGAATTTTTTTAATGCGGAATTCGGAATTCGTAATGCGGAATTATATTTTCTTACCCGTTTTTTTGTCGGTAAATACTATGTCATATTCAAATCCTAAAATTTCTGCGATTTCTTCAAGGTCTTTTTCGGAATAATTGTCTTTTGTGTTTTTATAACTCAGCGTTGACGGGCTTTTCTTTAAAGCGGCGGCTAATTGTGCCATTGTCATTTCACGCTCAATTAACATCATTTTAATTTTCTTTGAAGCTGACATAGTATTACTCCATTCTAAATTACGGATTAATGATAAAAAAATTTTTAAATAGACTAATTTAGGGGAATGATATAATTTCGAATTTGGAACTATATTTTATTACCCGTTCTCCTGTCAGTAAAAACTATATCATAGTCAAAATCCAAAATATCTGAAATTTCTTTAAGGTCTTTTTCTGAAAAGTTATCTCTTGACAATTTCCCGCTTAAGGTAGAGGGCGCTATATGTAATGCGGCGGCAAGCTGAGCCGCTGTCATTTTGCGCGTTATCAACATTATTTTTATTTTCATTGCGGCGGTCATATCTTCACTCCATTCTTTGAAAATTATACGCTTAAATACAAACTAAATCAAATAATTTTAGAACTAAATTCGCTTATCAGCGAATTTAAACTTGACAAAATTCGGATTTAAGCTTATAATTTATTTAAAGGATGAATTTAATTTCTTTAAAAGCTAATTGTAAAAATTTTATGAACGGAGTGAGGTTATGAGTTTTTCGGATATAATCAAGAGGTGCAGGCTTGAAACGCTTAGCGAATTTTTGATTTCGGGGGACAGTATTTTAAAGGAGAGGGAAGAGGAGAACTACGACAGGCTTATAGAAAAAAGCACTCGGGAAATCTATTCGGTTATAAGCGGTCTTACCGACGATATTAAGAAAATGACAAGCTTTGAAAATGCCCTTGCAAGGCACGATACCGCATTAATAAATATTTATTTTGAAACGGGCTTTATAGCGGGTGTAAAGCTTACAAGGGAAGTTGCCGAGCGCATAAAGGATAAATAAAAAAAAGTGCCGTAAAAGCTAATGCTTTTACGGCACTTTTTTTCGTATCAGTACAGCTTAACCGTACTCCAAAGATTTTCAAAATAGGTTCTTATATCGCTGTTAATATCGTGATAATACTGCACCTTGGGCATATCCGCCTCGTCGGGGTAGAGTATCTTATTCTGATAATAGCAATAATCCTTATTGTTCACAACCGCGGTGTTCGGAGAAGCATAGCCTAAATACTCGGCGTTGGCAACGGCAACATCCGGCTCTAAAAGGAAGTTGATATACATAAGCGCCGCTTTTACATTTTTGGCGTTTTTCGGTATACAAACGGAGTCTACAAAAATATTCGTGCCCTCTTCGGGGTAGAAGAATTTAAGGCTTTCGTTGGCGTCCATCATAGTAAGGCAGTCGCCCGCGTAGTAGGGCGCAACGGACGCTTCGCCCGTCTCCATTTTACTGAATACCTGATCCATTACATAGTCCTGAAGATTTTTCTTACCCTGCTTTAAAAGGTCGGCGGCGGCGTCCCAGTCAGCCTTGTTTTCGGTGTTTACATCCTGACCCAAAATCATCTGCGCGGTCATAAACGCGTCGCGGGAGTTATCGAAGTTAAGCGCCATATCCTTGTATTTTTCGTCCCACAGCACCTTCCATGAATGTTCAATATCCTTTCCCGTAAGCTCCTCGTTATACACTATTCCGACCATACCCACATTGTAGGGTACGCTGTATTCTTCATTTTCGTCAAAGAACA
The DNA here is from genome assembly GCA_002451855.1 of Ruminococcaceae bacterium UBA6842. Lineage (GTDB taxonomy): Bacteria > Bacillota > Clostridia > Oscillospirales > Acutalibacteraceae > UBA737. The sequence continues at coordinate 12,679 of DKDS01000044.1, forward strand.
GACCCTTATACTTTTCGTCTATAAGGTCATAGTTTGATATTGCGGACATATCGATTTTTTGGAGCATATCCTCTTTAATAAGGCGTTCTATCATATAGTCGGACGGAATTATCACATCGTAGCTTACTCCGCCGCTTTTAAGCTGTGAATACATGGTTTCATTGCTTACATAGTTTAAGTATTTGACCTTAATGCCCGTAAGCTTTTCGAATTCCTTATTAACATCCATAGAGCCGTCCGCTCCGTCCGAGATATATTCGCCCCAGTTATAAACCGTAAGGGTGGTGCCTTTAAGGCTTTCGTCGAACTTTGCGCGCAGGTCAATCTCCTTATATTTATATCCGCACCCCGTAAGAGAAGCGGTGAGGGTTATTACAAGCGTTATTATTAAAGCGAGAGTTTTTTTCATTTATCTAAATCCTTTCTGTTTTTAAAGCTTTTTTCTCATTTTTGGACTGAAGTACATTATAAAGTATCAGCAAAACAAACACGGTTATGAATATAAGCGTCGAAAGCGCATAGGCGTCGGGCTTTACCGTCTTTTTAGTCATGGTATAAATTACTATCGGCAGGGTCTGATAATGACCGCAGGTGAAATAGCTTATTACAAAATCGTCAAGCGACAGTGTAAACGCCATTATAAAGCCGGTTACAATTCCGGTTGAGATTGACGGCAGCATAACCTTGAAAAATGCCTTTACGGGAGTACAGCCGAGGTCCATTGCCGCTTCTGGCAGGTTGGGGTCGGTCTGTTTTAACTTCGGAATTACCGATAGTATAACATAAGGCAGGTTAAAGGTTATATGAGCTACAAGCACCGTTAAAAAGCCGAGAGACTCGTTAAGTCCCAAAATTCTGCCGATGAATATAAACAAAAGCATTAACGAAATGCCCGTTACTATATCGGCGTTCATCATAGGTATCTGCGTTACGGACATAACGATTTTTTTAGCCGCCTTGCGCCGTATCGCGTTTATACCCACCGCGGCGGCGGTGCCTAACACCGTTGATATTGCCGCGGACAAAACGGCGATTATAACCGTGTGCTGTAACGCAGTCATCATAGCGGTATCGGACGAAAGACCTGTGTACCACCTTGTCGAAAAACCGTTCATTACCCAAACACTGCTTGAGCCGTTAAAGGAAAATATAATCATAACGGCAACGGGCGCATACAGGAAAAATATTATAAGCGCAACATAAATTCGGGAGAGTATCTTCACATCAACACACCTCCGTCGTCGCTTTCCGAAAATCGGTTCATAATGAAAAGACAAATCAAAATCATTACCATAAGCACAAGCGAGATTGCCGACGCAATATTGTAATGCTCGGGTCCCAAATTAAAGAAGTATTCAATGGTATCGCCTATAAGCATTGTTTTGGTTCCGCCCAATTTCTGCGAAATGTAAAAGGTGCTGACGGACGGCACGAATACCATTGTAATACCCGAAATAACGCCGGGCTTTGTAAGGGGGAATATCACCCTTTTGAATTTGGAAAATGAGTTTGAACCCAAATCCTCAGCCGCCTCAAGCAGTGATTTATCAAGCTTTGACATAACCGAGTAAATGGGCAGTATCATATACGGAATAAAGTCGTACACCATTCCCAGTATAACAGCGCCCGGTGTAAGGAGCAGCTTTATCGGTTTATCGATAAGTCCTATGCTCTTTAAAAATGTGTTTATAAGTCCCGTATTCGAAAGTATGGTTATCCACGAATAGGTACGGATAAGAAAGTTCATCCACATAGGAATCATAACTATTATAAAAAGCATACGCTGGGACGATATTTTAAGCTTGGTCATAAAATACGCCATAGGGTAGGCGAGCAGCAGCGTTATAAAGGTAGAGACCGCCGCATACAAAATCGATATGCCGAAAGCCTTTTTATACTGCCCGATTGCCGTGATATTGGAAAGGGTGAACACACCGTTACTGTCCGTAAGGGCAAAATAAAACATTATAAGCAGCGGCACCACTATAAACACTGCCGACCACACTATATACGGCGAAGCCACCAGCTTATTGCCGAAAGCCTTTTTGCTCATAGTCTATTCCTCCTCGGCTGCGTCGGAGAGGTGGTCCATTTCCTCACTGTAAGAGGAGTAATCACCGTACAGACCCGAATACTGTGATTTTTTCATTATATGAATGGCGTCAGGCTCAATGTAAAGACCTACATTATCGCCCACAAAATGCTCGTCCGTGGTCTGTATCATCCATTTAAAGCCGCCTATATCCACGATAATTTCGTAATGAACGCCCAAAAACGCAACGGAGGTAACAACACCCGTAAGCATACCCTTTTCGGGCGATACTATATCAACATCCTCGGGGCGGACAACAACATCGACCGCCTCGTTTTCCGCAAAGCCTTTATCAAGGCAGGTAAACCGCGCACCCGAAAATTCAACATAATAATCACGGAGCATAACGCCGTCAACAATATTGGACTCGCCGATAAAATCAGCGACAAAGGCGTTTTCAGGCTCGTTATAAATATCCTGCGGAGTGCCTACCTGTTGAATTTTGCCGCCGTCCATTACAACAACACGGTCGGACATAGTAAGCGCCTCTTCCTGATCGTG
>DKDS01000030.1 GCA_002451855.1 Ruminococcaceae bacterium UBA6842
TGCAAAGCAAAAAGGAATGACTGAGTAAGACTTGCGCTACTGCCTCCGACAACAATGGGAAGCAGCTTTCTTCCACTGTCAATAAACTCATTCGTATAGTCATAGAGTTTCGGATTGCCTTTCTTCATCTTTTCGAGCAAATTAGCAAAAAGCGCCTTATCTTTCTTATAGAGAAGAGAAAGCAAAACAAGAATAATATGAGATTTTCCACGTCCGTAGGCACCAATAAGGATTCTTGCTCTTTCAGTAGAATTCGGCGCCGTACTCAGCAGAACATCCTCAATGATGTCTAACGAGGACATAGTAGGAATAAATCCGGAAATCTTACCCGTGTTATTCAGATCATACGCGATATTTACAGAAGTCTGAAAACCTTTTGCTACATCTATTTTATTGTTAAACACGGCAACAGCCTCCTGTCTTTATTTATTGATTGTCTTATAATACTCTTCCACACACTCAAGGAAAGTCATCGGCTTAGCAATGCGGATAACATCAAGTCCTGCTGTACGAACAACCTTGATGTATCCCATCAATTCGATTTTGTAGAGTAATGCTGTCAATGTGATTATATCAAGATTAAATATCTTACCGGCATTACATACATCATTCTGAATTGCAGAAATCTTAATTTCCTCTTCGCCGTTCGCCTGATCGAGAATAACAGCAAGGAGAACTAGAGGATGAAGAGTATCTTTCTTCGGAACAGATTTCTTATAAAGCTTTTCCTTTCGGTTGCTGATATCAATCAATCCGAGTTCACCAAGAGGACAATCGATATTGCTCTCTGGCTGAACTTTTTCAGGAGAAGATTTGATACGGGGTACATATGTGTTGATGATGCAGTTATAATCATCTTCCAACGATCTTTCAGATACCTCTTCACCGTTAATCATAATGTAGTTAGAGAGCTGCTTTACAAAATCCTCCTTGTTAAACTCACTCTGCTTGAACTCATTGTAAAAGAAGTACCAGGCAGTTGCTTCGTCTTTATTAGATGCAAGCATATAATGCAGTAACCAAAGTGTACCCATTTCCTCAATGTAGGGATCGTTCTTAAAAACGATCTCTCCAAAGGGTGTAAATGACTGCTCTCTACGTCCTGCATTTGGCTCCGTGGTAAGTTTGACTGCCTGCAGCCAATACCTCAATGCCTTTACCATATTTGCACCGATTCCGAGAATATCCATAGGGTTACCTTTTGCTCCCATAAATACTGTCGGCTCTATTTTCACATTTCGCATACCTTTATTTAACCATCCTTTACGGATGAAAAAGGTATCGTGTGCTCTAAACTTCATATTCTTGCTCCTTTAGTCCTTAGTCTTCAGGTAACGGTCCATTAGGCAACCGCCATCTAAGTACTTTGCAGTAACACACATCTTGCACCTTTTGCATTTCTTATCGTTGATGTAATAGGTATCACCGATAATAGAGATGGCGCCGAATCTACAAAGGGACTCACACTTTAAGCACTTACGGCAAGCATTAAATTTCTTGATCTGATAACCAATCATTCTCTGCAAGTCATCGTGCTTTGCTACATTCATTGTTTTAACTTTTACCGCATATTCAAATCCGTCCTGTGAGAAGGGTTGAATTGAAATAATCGGCACATTAGTCTTAATGTCTACAACGATTGTTTCGTTGATTAACTTGCGACCAAGCTCGGGGGCTATTCTTCCAAAGGGTGTAAACAAACCAATAAGGCAATCATCTACCGGTCGCTTCAGTTGATATACTTTAGCATTTTCTTCGGTTGTGCAGTTGGTAAATTTAATCTTTACATCAGATGCTGCTGCCACACCGTTACCACCCTGACGAGCTTTCCACTTGCCAGAGTTAATATACTCTTCGGGGTCGGGCTTTCCGATGCGCTTTGCAAAATCAATCAGGAAACTATGCCACTTCTCATACTGATCAGGCATATATATCTGAGAAAGGAATTCTGCACGAATGTTATTGTTCGGGCAACACCAACAGCCAACACGATCGTATCCCAAACGATATGCATCATTAAATTCAACTTCTTCACCGAGAAGATAAAGCCAAATATCAATATCTTTCCAGAAGAAGATAGGTGTTGCAACCGTCTGCTGCTGAATCTTTGTAGACTCAGCATTATCTTCTATTCGGTTGTATTTACTTCTGCTTACGGATTCGCATTTGCGGATGCCGTAGTAAGTCAGAATACTCTTATCTCTGTAAAGGCTAGAAATAACGCGAGAAATAGGTCCTGTCTTAAACATAAAACAGCACCAACGAAGCATTCTTGCCGGAGGTCCAATGTCCTCACAGACCTCGTAGAAATTCTGCTCCTTATTTTTGGCAACTTTGAAGATAGCCTTAGGATTATTCTTCTTAAATCGCTCAGCATATTCAATCGTGAACGGGAACTCAAGGGTGGTATTACCGAAGATATGTACAAGACTAGGATCCGAAAGTGCTTTTACCACTAGATCAGCGGTTACCGTGGAATCCTTACCACCGGAGAAGGACAGAACAATGTTTTCACGAGGGTATTTAGCTGCCGACTCCTGAATAAAGATATTTGCTTCATACTTCAGGTAATCAAGGCGACCTTGGTTCGCTCTGATAAAGGTTGCTATGTTCTTATTAAAGAAATCGTAGTTATTCTGTTCCTTGTATTTTTCGAGTTGTTCTCTGATGTACGCGGCTGAATACTTCTTATACCACGCAGCAGTTACAACTATAGGTTTTCCATCTATATAATAGCGATTATTTGACGCCCATACGCTTTTATTGATATAGGCAAGTGGCTTGTCCGAGAGAATTTCTAAAAGCAAACGCTCTTCCGGGAATACAGGTCTTAAGTCTGCAACTAGATACGATGTATTACCACCACAAAGAGGACAAGTATCACGGTCTGCGCCGTTTACTGCTTTGATAAGCGGAACCTTGCATTCGTCACACCAATGCAGTTCATAAGGAATATCTTCTTCGGTCTTTATTCCGCAAACGCTGCATACTTCTTCATCGGTTTCACGGTTACAATTCTTACACCACACAAATAATCACCTCCGTCTGTCAAAATCATAACAATATAGATGTCCGTAAAAAATTATTTTTCGGCAGCTTTTCCTGATTTCGTCCATTCATCAACTTCACTAACCTTAAACTTCCAAAGACGACCCATCTTTGAGGCAGGCATTTCACGTTTTTTTATCCAAACGAGAACAGTATCTCGACTAACGCCCAAATGCTCGCATATTTCTTCCATTGAATACCATCGTTCGACATTAGAATTCATGGTGTAACCCTCTCTTTCGAATATAGATACTAATACTATTTTAGTATAGCATATCTCCAAGAATTTTTCAATGATTTTTGCCGATTTATAATGAAAAAAAGGGATTTTTATTTAAGCCTAAGATGAAAGCATTTTTATGTGAGTTTATCCAATATGGAACACTCGATATATGGTGCGTATGTATTCTAGTTAAAATATCCACAATCGCTTTTTTCTTTGTCTACTGCGGTGCAAATTTTGACTTGAATCAGGGGTTGTTCAGAGTTATAATAGCCGTATAAAAAGCAATCGCCCCTCGCGTAAAGGCGGGAGGCAGGGAGAGCATATTATTCTGCGGAAATTGCTGTTGACCACATAACAGACCACCTACCGTTTCGGAGCACTCGGAAACAGTGGAGATAAGAGTGCTGAAGAGCGCGGTTTTCCGAGCGGAAAGGGGCGGAAAAAGCTATTTTTAGCGGAAATTGCCCTTATAGGACCGTTTGGGACCATCAGGCCGCAGGTTCGATCCCTGTCACTCGGACCAAAATTTTGACCGAAAGCAGAGTTTATTCTCCACTTTCGGTCATTTTTTATGCTTATTTAGGGACTTTACCGCCACTTTTGAAAAAATCGCATTTTTACAACCACATAAACAAATGTGGACTGGAAATTTCTTTTTCTTTGTTTACAGCGGCGCAAAATTTGGAAAGTCAAACGAGCAACCGTCACGGATTTTTCCGTGGCGAAGTTGTATCCGTCTTAAGCCGTTCGTCCAGATTTAAGCCGTTCTTTTTCTGCGGCAATTTCCACATTCTTTTGTTTAATCATCTCGGCAAGCCTTTCTTCGCATTCTTCCCTTGTGTCGGCGTAGATATTAAACTTTTTGCGTTTGCCGTTCGGCAATTTCGGCGAATAGCTGCCTTCCCATTTCTTTTCGCTGATTCTAAATATGCACCCCGTTCCGGGACGGCGTATTTTCGGCTGTTTCGGCTCAAATTTCGCTCTTACGGGCGTTTCAGGTGCTCTGTCGGGTGTTTGCTCGACCTCGCCCAAAGCGCCCTCATTTCTGCCGAAACCCCGTTCGATTTTGTCGGTGATATGGGTGTATATACTACGCGGTTGCAAAATGTTCACCCGTATATATAAAGCAACAATGTTACTTCTGTCGCAGCAAACAAAGCCCAAACACTGTTACCGTTTTAATGCTTATTAATTTGAATTTGATTGTAAAACCTATGTGTTATCCTCATCTCTCGGATATATGCTGTCCAACAGTTTCGTACCTGCGGCGGTACGGAATACGCGCTGACGAAAATTTTCGATTGCCGAGCGTGAATAACCGTTCTCGCCCGCATTGACCATGAAATCCGCTTCAAGCAGTATCTGATAATCCGGTCCATCGACATTTGTGTAGGTATGATGGTGCGCAGCCAACCATGAAATGCGTTCCGTATCGCAGGGTTCAACAGAAAGCTCCTCAAAAAACATTTTCACAAGTGCCGGGCTCTCTAACTCCTGATTTTTGCCGTTTGTGTTACCGTATTTTTCCCGACAAAGCGGACAGGCAATATCATGTACAACAGCAGCAAGTTCCAAAACCTCCTGTGTGTGCTTGTCCAAGCCCTCCAGTTCTCCGATGGTCTTTGCCAATGCCCAAACCTTAAGAAAATGGTCGATGTCATGTATATTGCCATTATAAAAATCAATCATCCTTTGTATTGATGTTGCAACGATCATAGGCTTTCCTCCATTAATGCGCGGTGCCATTTTCAGGCATAAAAAATCCGATTGTATCGGTATGCTCTGACTGACAATCCAAGTAAATTATAATACAAAGCTCATTGTCCGTCAATTTCTTTTCTTTGAATTTTGCCCCAAGCGTTTTTCAGTCTGCGGTATTTCAGTATTCCCTCCAGACGAAAAACGGTTATTGCCTGTCTGTAACCGAAATTTTCAAGAACAGCATAAAGCGACAGCGAAAGATATTGCTTTAAATTAAGAACCGTGTTTCCGGCGTACTGCTCAAGAATAAGACTTCCGAGTGATAATACGGCGCCGAGAAGTACCGAAAGCAGATAATACAAAATAAAAAAGAACAGATTGAGTTCTCCGATAATAAATGAAATCGGAATTACAAAATAACCTATCGCCTCAACAAACGCGCCGAACATTTCAAAAATCCAGTTATACGGTATCGCCGTTATTCCCACATTGCCGTATTTCAGTCTTAAAAACATAGATTTATGCAAAATAAGCGTGTCAATAAGACCGATTTGCCACCGACGGCGCTGGCTTTTGATATCCTTTACCGACATAGGTCCCTGCGTCCAACATACAGCTTCCTCACAAAAAACAATTCTGTATTTTCTTTTGCTTTCTCGCATATGCCTGTGAAGCCGAACTACAATTTCCATATCCTCGCCGACTGTATCGTTCTTATAACCGCCGACCTCAATCACCGTCTGTTTTTTGAAAACGCTGAAAGCGCCGGATATTATAAGCAGTGAATTGACCGCGCCCCAGCTTACCCTGCCTGAAAAAAACGAACGGCAGTATTCAACAATTTGAAACCGTTCTATCATTTTTCGGGGCATTGAAAAGCCGTGTGCTTTCCCGTTTTTAAGACTGAAGCCGTTTGATATTTTTATCAAGCCGCCCGCCGCCACGGTATCGGTATTTTTTAAAAATTCCGTACAAATTCTTAAAAGAGCGTCGGGTTCAATACGCGAATCTGCGTCGAGACCGGCGAATAACGGATATGAAGATGTATTTATACCCGCGTTAAGCGCATCGGATTTACCGCCGTTTTCCTTATCAACATACAAAAGCTTTGGGTATTCGGCACTATAATATATCCCTCTTACCTGCTTTGTAGGTATTGATGTCTTTACTGCGGCATCAATTTTACAAAGTCCGAAAGCACTTATTATTTTGCCGTGTGTATCATCGTCGGAGCCGTCGTTTACTACAATAATTTCGTATTTCGGGTAATTTATTTTCATAAGTGCTCTTATATTGGAAACAATATTTTTTTCCTCATTATAAGCCGGTATAATTAAGGAAACGGGTATGATATTTTTGCTTAAAGAATAGCGCTTATAATCGTTTGAACGTATCCGCTTTTTATTTTTCAAGACCCTTATAAAGGATATTATAAGCTGACAGATATATATAAATGTCAAAAGCACGGTAAACACCATGCAAAACACACTTAAAAAAGAAATTAAAAGATGAACATAGATTGTTGCTTCCATTTTAAGCCTCCTTTAAAAGCATAGAACAGGAAAGAGCATATTTAAGCGCCTCGGCAGCGTATTTATCGTCCCCGTAAAGTATATCTTCGATTATATCGGAACTTACATTCATATTAACAAGTGTATTTGCCGTCGAACGGCGAACCCACCATTCACTGTCGCCGACAGCGTTTTTTACACACTGTACGGCGGCATCGGTATCAAATTTTGAAATGCCCTTTATTGCGGCAGAGCGAACCTGCCAATCACTGTCGTTTGCGGCAATCAGTAAAATTTCTTCATCCTGCTGCTCGGCAATCTGCCCAAGCGCTTTTACGCACGCAACCCGCATATTTATGTCTTTGCTTTCAAGACCCTCAATAAAAATATCATAAAAGCCCTTTAAACCGTATGGAGTTATGGCCTTAATTACAACGGATTTCATATGATTTCCGCAATTTTTCAAAATCCGTTCCGCCAGCACTGCCCTGTCAGAGCCGAATACCGAAAATATCTCCCGCACTATTCTGAATGAATACCCTCTGTCATTTTCAATTTCCAAAATATATTCGCAAACACCGTCGCTAAACCCCAGCACCGACAGCGCCATTGCCGCATTATAGGCAATATTTCTGTCTTTACTTTTTGAAAGTGAATAAATCTCATCGGTATATTCGCGGGCGCCGTGGTCGGCAAGCTTTCTGCAGGCATACCCGAGCTTATGCTTATCGCCTGAATTCAACATATCGAAATAAAGATTTTTCGGCTCTAAAAACTCGTGTATTTCATCCGCAATTCGGATATAATTGCTTTTATCCTCGAACTCATAAAGGACGTTGTCTATTATGTCTAAAATTTGTATATCTCCATTCATAAGCTCATTTAACAGTGTAATCTGTTCTTTTATTACCGACGCTTCGCCGCAGGAAAATATTTTCTTTATTATAATTCGTATATTTTCTTCAGCCAAAGTATATTTTTTTGAAATTTTTTCTTGTTTTTTTGCCGCAACGGTAAGCCACAGATACTCTCCGCCCAGTAAAAGCACACAAACGGCAATGGAATACACCGCAAACAATTCGTTGTTCAATGATATCTCTCCTTAAAATTTTCACAAAAAAAGACTGCACCTTCAGAGACATTAAAATATCTCATACAAGTGCAGCCTGACAATCATAGCCTTATGCTTTAGACTCATAGCTTTGCGCCGTATACTTTCATATACTTTGCCTTTTTACTTCGTAAAAACTATATCATACTGTTCAATAAATTGCAAGTGTTTTTTATAAAATCAGTTGTGGTACAGCTTTTTGGTTTGGTAATTCGGTTCACAGGTCATATTAACCCCCAATTTTCTGAAAAGCTGTTCATCAACCCGTGCCAATATAACGCTTGAATGCGCTTCCGTACCCTTTAACAGACGTACGGTATCAAGCGCGCTTTTTGCAATATCGCTTGACGCCGCGCAAATCGAAAGCGCAATAAGCACCTCGTCCGTGTGCAGTCTCGGGTTGTGATTTCCCATAATCTCGGTTTTTAATCTTTGTATCGGCTCTATTACAGACGGAGAAATAAGGTCGACATTATCGGGTATTCCGGCAAGCTCCTTAAGCGCATTTAAAAGCATTGCCGCCGCAGGTCCGAGAAGGCTTGAGGTCTTACCTGTCACAAGTCTTCCGTCCGGCAGCTCTATTGCCGCCGCAGGCGCTCCGGTAAGCTCCGCTTTATTTATTGCCGCCGCAACCACCGGTCTGTCAGCCGAGGAAACTCCCGCCTGATTCATCAAAAGCTCAATCTTAGAAATGTCGCTTTGCTCAGCTAAACCCTGTCTTACACTTACCGCCGCCGCATAGTATCTTCGTACTATTTCCTGTTTTGCCGCGGCTCTTACGGCATCATCATCAATAATGCCGTAGCCTGCCATATTAACGCCCATATCTGTGGGGCTCTTATACGGAGATTCGCCGAGTATACCCTCAAGCATTGCGTTAAGTACAGGAAAAATCTCAATATCTCTGTTATAATTGACCGTGGTTTCCCCGTAGGCTTCAAGATGGAACGGGTCTATCATATTCACATCGTCAAGGTCGGCGGTCGCCGCCTCGTACGCAATGTTCACAGGATGCTTAAGCGGTAAATTCCAAATAGGAAATGTCTCGAATTTTGCGTAGCCTGCTTTAACGCCATGCTTATGCTCGTGATAAAGCTGGGAAAGGCAGGTAGCCATTTTTCCGCTTCCGGGTCCGGGTGCGGTAACAACAACAAGCTTTCTTTCGGTTTTTATGTAATCGTTTTTACCGAAGCCGTTTTCGCTTATTATATACGGTATATTTGAGGGGTAATCCTTTATCGGGTAGTGCCTGTACACCTTTACTCCGAGCTTTTTAAGACGGTTTTCAAACGCTTCCGCAAGCGGCTGACCCGTATAACGGGTAATTACAACGCTACCGACATAAAGACCTATACCTCTAAATGCGTCAATAAGCCTTAGGGTATCGAGGTCATAGGTTATACCGAGATCTCCCCTGCGCTTATTTTTTTCTATTGCGTCCGCATTTATCGCAATTACGATTTCCGCGTCGTCCTTAAGCTCCAGAAGCATCTTAACCTTTGCGTCAGGTTCAAACCCCGGCAGAACCCTTGCGGCGTGATAGTCGTCAAACAGCTTGCCGCCGAATTCCATATAAAGCTTGCCGCCAAACATTGTTATTCTGTCCCTGATGTTCTTCGATTGCAGTTCAATGTATTTTTTGTTGTCAAATCCGATTTTACTCATTTTTTCTCTCCACAGCTGTAAATTTTTAATACTTCCTCTGCCCTTAGGACAGTCATATCAATAAGCTCCTTGGGCGAAACGACCCTTATTTTATCGCCGTAGCTTATAATCCAAGTAACAAGCGCGTCGGAAAGCGCCGCGTCTACCGAAAAGCAAAATTCATCCTCGGTAACATTCTTTATAAAAATGTTTTCGCCGAACCTGTCCGCCGCCTGCTCTATTACGGACTTTTTACAGCACAGCGTAACGGTGCAAAGCTTTCCTCCGTACATACTGAAAAGCCCCGAGGTGTAATCCGAAACATCAAATCGGTCGCTGTATTTGCTGACAAGCGAAAAATGCCTTAACTTTTCCTTTGTCTGCTTCACCGAATGCATACGGTCAAGCCTTAGATGAATAAGGTTATCGTACTTTTCGTAATTTCCTATAACATAATAGTGGTCGTCCTGCCATGTAAGCGCATAGGGACTTATTTTCATATGCCGCGACTGCTTTACAAGCTCCCTTTCGGGCGAAAGTACACGGCTTATATAATCAAATTCTATTTTAACACCCGTCTGTATCGCTTCGCTTATGCAGTCGATGCTGTAAAAAATCTCTTCGTTTGAGCATTTTGAATTTGCCGAAAAATAGACCCGTTTTTCCCGCTTTGCCCGTTGCCCCTCAGACAAAAATCCGTCAAGCTTATTAATAATTCCCGCAGTTTTTGACGCACTTATAAATTTAGCGGTTCTCACGGCGTCGGCAAGCAAATAAATTTCAGGCTCCTCAAACTCTCTCGAACCCAAGAACCATCCCCTCGGATTGACGGATTTAATAATATCATAGCCGTATTCCTCAAGCGCGGCAATGTCAGAGTATACGGATTTTCTTTCTGCCGTAATTCCGTAGCCTTCAAGCTCCTTACATATCACCGCGGCGGTTATGGGGTGGGCTTCGTCGCTTTTTCTTCTGAGTATATCCAAAATATAAAGCGGCTTCAGCCTATGTCCGTATTTTTTTGCCATTCGGAAACCTTCTCCTTAAATTCCTCGTATGAAAACATCCCGTTAAGCAGATCGAGCATTGCGGACGAAGAAATACCCCAAGGAAGCTCAAGATAGGTTAAAAAGCTTTTTCGGTTTTTACCGCTGTTTGCTCCGCCCGATAGCCCTGCCGAAAACATATCGCATTTCGTTATTTTTCTCCCGACCACGGTCTTCTCTGTTCCCACATTGCTCCGTTTAAGCGCTTCCTCGATTACTTCGGGGCTCATACCCTCTACTCCGAGTATCCCCTCGGCAGAAGGCTTGCTTTTGCGCCTTTCCTTACCGTGAAGACTCGGGACATATACATTTGTTATTTCGGCGCCCGACGCTATTTTTTTAATATACGCTCTTATAACCGCGCCTGCCGAATCCGAATCTGTCATTACTATAATTCCGTTTTTTTTCGCAAGATTTCTTATTATGTCCCGCTTTTCACTGTCCTTAAAAATTCCGAAGCCGTTTGTCGGGATTATAACGGCGTCAATTACATTTTCAAGGGCAATCTTATCGTATTTTCCCTCAACAATAACCGCCTGTTTAAGCCTTATCAACCGTTTCACCCTTTGCAACAATGTATATAAGCCTTATTATAAGCTGCTCAAGCACAAGCCTCGGATCCGCGCCGTTTGATTTAAGCGCTTTGTCAGCCTTAATCAGGGCGCTGAAGCTGAGCGAAAGCCTGCCGAAATCCATTTTCACAAGATTTTGCGCCGCCCTGTCAAGCAAAAACTCTCTCCCCTTATATCCGAACGCCGCGCTTATTTCCGCATTCGTCATACCTGATTTTTTAAGCGTATAGACCCTGTACATATCCACATAAACCGAAGATACGGTATAGAGTATCATCATAGGCTCAAACCGCATAAAAAACAGCTCGTCAAGCAGTGCCAATGCCTGACCGGAGTTTTTGGCAAAGATAAATTTTGAAAGATTGTAAACGGACGCCTCGGGGGTTTTTATGCTTACCGCTTCCACCGTTTCCTTTGTAATAATGCCGTTCGGCAAATAGGCGCACAGCTTGTCAAGCTCGTTTCTTAATATCGCAATATCGTCGCCTGCTGTCTCCACAAGATACTTAGCGGCGGCAGTCTCCATTTTGCAGTTTCGTTTCGCCGCTCCGTCCGTCAGCATTTTAACAAGCTCGGGTGTTCTTCGGTGGTTCAGCAAAACCGCCGCGCCGCCGCCCTTTTCGGCACTCTGCATNNGCATAAGCTTTTTAAATTTTGTGCTTTTCTTAACATCGGTCTCAAGGCTGTCAAACCATATTATCAGCACGGAAGTGTCAGATGTTTCCTCTGCCAGCTTCAACAGTCTGTCAAGGTTTTCTTTGGAGCAATGCTCAATATCGTAGTCGCATAAAAGCGCACATTTTCTGTCCGCCATCATCGGCAGCTGTGAAAGCGAGTCATAAACATCCTGTAAATTACATTCCGCACCGAAACGCTGGAAATTAAAAACATCGTCCTTATCTGTAACCGTATTTATTATTTTATTTACATAAAGCTGTTTTAAATATCCGTCGTCCCCCGTTATAATATAAACGGGAAGTATTTTTTTGGCTTTAAGCTGAGCTTTAAGCGCGTCCTCGTATATTATCGCCATATAAGCCTGCCTCCGCCTTCACGAATTATTTTATTGTTAATTTTTTTAAGCCTTACATTATCGGAATGTTTTTTACAGGCAAACAGAATTGCGATAACGGTAAAAAGCAACGCTGCCGACATAGGTAAAGCGCCGTTACCCAATTCCAGCACCGAATATTTAAGCGAACCGAAATATTCTATAACAGCGTTTATATAGTGAGCGGCAGCTCCGGCAAAAAACAGAACTCCCCTGCCCGCAAGCGGAAAGACCGCATAAATAACAAGTCCTACGGCGGTAAGCACAAGCGCCGCCGTGACCGCGTCGGATATGAGTAAATTTGTTATAATCGAAACCGTTGATATATAACCGAAGCAGTAAACGGTTACGGGAAGCGTAAACAAAAGAGCCGAAAGTGTTACGGTACACGATGAAAACAGGCCTCTCATAAATCCGTTTTTAATTATATTATGCTTAATTACGGTATCATTTACAGGTGACGCCGCCGCAACAATGCCGAGTGTTGAGAGCGCCGAAAGCTGGAACGAAATGCTGAACACCGTAAACGGAGAAAATATGTATATTAAGGAAACTGCGCCCCCGAGCGTGTTTTCGGGGGTGTTATCCCGTTTAAGGGCAAGTCCGACCGCGTAAATCACATAGCAAAATCCCGCCCTTATAATCGATTTTGTAAAGCCGCAGAGTGCCGACATTCCGAGAACGGTGAGAATAACCGCAAAGCATTTTATGTAGGCATTGTAAAAAAGCCTTTCGCATAGCCCCGCGGTAAGCGAAACGATAATTGCGAGGTGCATACCCGAAACCACCATAACATGGCTTACTCCTGCAGACCTGATACAGCCGTAAAAATCGTCAGAAATATAGGATTTATCGCCGTACGCCACGGCTGTAAGTGTTGCGGCTTCACGGTAGCCTACATTCGAGAACAGTGTTTTTGAAATATAAAGCCGCAGG
>DKDS01000072.1:0-15828 GCA_002451855.1 Ruminococcaceae bacterium UBA6842
ATCGAATGTACCGCCGCCGAGGTCGTATACCATAACCTTCTGGTCGTCTTCCTTATCAATGCTGTAAGCAAGAGCCGCCGCGGTAGGCTCGTTTATGATACGCTTAACCTCAAGACCGGCAATCTTGCCTGCGTCCTTTGTCGCCTGACGCTGAGCGTCGGTAAAGTAGGCGGGAACGGTAATAACAGCCTCGGTTACCGGCTGACCGATGTAAGCCTCGGCATCCGCCTTTAATTTCTGCAAAATAATTGCCGAAATTTCCTGCGGAGTGTACTTCTTACCGTCAATTTCCACTGTGTGAGATGTACCCATCTCTCTCTTTATAGAGCTTATTGTGCGGTCCGGATTGGTAATAGCCTGACGCTTAGCGACCTGACCTACCATTCTTTCGCCTGTTTTTGAAAACGCAACTACCGACGGAGTTGTTCTCGCTCCCTCGGCATTGGCGATAACGACCGGCTCGCCGCCTTCCATTACCGCTACGCAAGAGTTTGTTGTACCCAAGTCAATACCTATAATTTTTCCCATGATATATTCCTCCAAATGTTTAATCAGCTGTTTTTAATTTGCTACCTTTACCATTGCCGGTCTTATAACCGTATCTCCGGTCCGATAGCCCTTTTGCAGAACCTCGGCAATCACATTTTCGCCTAACCCTTCGTCCTCGATATGCATTACCGCCTCGTGAAGTGTCGGGTCAAACGCATCGCCCGGTTTTGCTATCTCGTCAATCTGAAGCTTTCCTGACAAAGCCTCAAACTGCTTGATTATCATTTCAATGCCCTTTAAATAATCGGGGCTTTCTCTGTCGGCAGACGCCGCTCTTTCTATATTATCGATTATCGGCAAAAGCTGTTTTATTATTCCCGCTCTTGCATATTCGGCAATACCTGATTTTTCACGCTCCGTCCGCTTTTTGTAATTATCGAACTCGGCAGCCGTTCGCAAAAGAATGTCGTTTTTCTTTTCGAGTTCTTCCTTAAGCTTTTCAATCTCCGCATCCTTTTTGGATTTCTTTTCCTTTTTGGGAGCTTCCTTTTCTGTTTTTTCTTCGTCCTTCGCTGCCTCCGGCCGAGGCTCTGCCGTAGCTTCTTTTTCTTCCTTTTTTATTTCTTCAGCCACTCGTTATTCCTCCATATCCTTTTGCGCTTGTGTCATTAATTCCGTAAGCTTAAGCGCCGTATATTCAACGCTCGGAATTATCTGGTCATAAGACATTCTGTTGGGACCTATAACACCTACGGTGCCTTTATACTTATCCTTACCGCTGTACCTTGCGGCGACTATGGCGTCGGAATTAAGCTCGGTAAAGCCCGTATCGTTTCCGAATATCACGCCTACTCTGCCGTCTATTCCGTCAAGAAGCGACAGCATCGGCTCTCTCAGATTTACAAGCGATATTATCCGTTTCGCGGTCTCGTCGTCGGCAAAAACATTGTGAAGCGCCGCTTCGCCCGAAAGGGTAACGCTTGAAGCCTCCAAGCCCTGCGCCATTTCGAACACCGCCGAAAATACAGGCATAAGAGTCAGCGCGTCAAGTCCCGCGTCGGCGGTAAGTCCCTGCATATAACCCTTTGTAAGGTCGCTTACCTTTTTGCCGTTTATTTTTTTTTCGGCTATATCGGTAAATCTTTCGATAAGAACAGGCTCGCTTACCATGTCGGTTCTGATAATGCGGCTTCGGGTTCTCCCGTCCGCCGTAATAAGCACTATCATAACCGCCTTTTTGCCTATCGGCAAAAGCTCGATTCGCTTAACCTTAGGCCCCGTTTCAATAATAAAGCAGGTGACAGCCGGAAGTCCCGTAAGCTCTGACAAAAGCTTGCCCGCAATTTCAGGCAGCTTTTCCGGTGCCGAATGAATATCCGAAAAGCCCTTATCTATAAAGCTTTTACTGCTCTCGGAAAGCTTTTCGGGCGTCATAAGCGTATCTACATATATTTTAAAGCCGTTGCTCGTCGGAATTCGTCCGGCAGAGGTGTGCGGCTGAGCCAACAAACCAAGCTCGCACAGCTCGCTCATTTCATTCCTGAGCGTTGCGGAGGACGGTGAATTTTTAAGAATGGCGTTAAGCGCCTTTGAACCCACCGGCTCGCCCGTCTTTATATAGGTTTTGGCAACTGCAGCCAAAACTGCTTGTTTTCTCGGCGACAGCTCCATCTTCGATACACTCCTTTTGGCATTAGCACTCTGTGCTTTCGAGTGCTAACGATTATTATTATATCCTCCGTTTGCAATTTGTCAAGGGTTTTTCAAAAAATAATTTGACTTTTCCTGACCTTTTACAAATTGTTCATAATTTAAAGCCGAATTATCAAATAATCGGGTTTTTAAAAAAAACTATTGACAAACCCCACCCTTTAGTGTGATAATAATATAGGTTATTATAAGGGTGTATTATACCCTTTTCCTATTATCTTCGTTGGTGATATTAATGCGAATCATTACCGGTTCAGCCAGAGGAGCCAGACTTTCGGCGCCGGACGGAAGGGAAGTACGCCCTACTCCGGAGCGTGTAAAGGAAGGTATCTTCAGCGCTTTACAGTTTGATATTGAGGGCAGACGTGTGCTTGACTTATTCGCAGGCTCGGGTCAGCTGGGGCTTGAAGCGTTAAGCCGCGGCGCCGAAAGCGCGGTTTTTGTTGACGCCTCGGATTCCTCGCTCCAATATGTTAAAAAGAATATCGAAAGCACGGGACTTTCCGATAAGGCGCGCGTTGTCCGCTCGGATTACGCATCGTTTACCGCGGCAAGCCGCGATGTGTTTGATATAGTGTTCCTTGATCCGCCGTATTCGGCAGGTCTTTTGCTTCCGGCATTAAAAGCGGTTCTACCGCTTATGAGCGGCCACGGCATAATCGTGTGCGAGCATCCGCCGGAGGTTAAGCCCGAAGAAACGGTCGGCGGATTTAAAATAAGCCGCACTTACCGCTACGGCAAAGTTTTGGTGACCGTTTACCGAAAAGGGGAAGATAAATGAACGAGCGCATAGCAATCTGCCCGGGCAGCTTTGACCCCGTAACATTCGGTCACTTGGATATTATCACCCGCGCCGCAAAGATGTTTGATAAGCTTATTGTGGTTGTCGCCTCAAACGGCGCAAAACACTGCTCCTTCACACCCGAGGAGCGTGTGGATATGATAAAAAAATGTATCCCCACGCTCGGCAATGTAACGGTGGAGCATTATGACGGTCTCCTTGCGGACTATGCCGCAAGCAAGAACGCCACCGCCATAATAAAAGGACTAAGGGCTATGTCCGATTTTGAATATGAATTTCAGATGGCGCTCACCAATAAAAAGCTTAACCCGAATGTGGAAACGCTTTTCCTTACGACCGCAAGCCGCAATATGTATTTAAGCTCAAGTATGGTTAAGCAGATAGCAAGCATGGGCGGAGATATTTCAAGCTTTGTGCCCGACGCCATAAAGGCGGATATAATTAAAAGAATTTGTATTAAAAAGTAAGAAGACGGCGAGCGAAACCGCGGAGGTTTCGAGCCCTGTCGCACCAAAAACAGTAATATTTACGGAGGAATTTAAAATGACACTTGACGAATTACTTGAACAGTTTGACGAGGTTTTGGACAGCGGTATTAAAATACCCGGCAGAAAAACCGTAGTTGATATTGAAAAGCTCCGTGCCGTGGTTGACGATATCCGTCTCAACATTCCGGCGGAGATAAAGCAGGCAAAAGGCATTGTTGCCGACCGTGCGGACATTATCACAAACGCAAAGCGTGAGGCGGACGGAATTATCCGCAGTGCCGAAGAACGCGCAAAGGCTATGACCGCACAGGAGGAAATCGTGAAGCTGGCTCAGCAGAAGGCTGCCGAAATAATCGCAACCTCACAGCAAAAGAGCCGTGAAATGCGCAAAGCGGCTCAGGATTTTGTCGATGACATTATGCGCCGCGCTGACGAGGGTCTCACCGCCAATTTGGGCGAGGTAAGAAAGACACGCGCCGCGTTAAAGCAGCAGATTCCTTCCGTTAAGGAATAAAGATTACCAAATAAAGCTTTCATATTAAAGGCTTAGACGGAGACAGCGGTTTTTAAGATGCGTTTTCAAGCGATTCGGGGACGGTGCAAGCCCGATAAACGCCGAAAACCGGTATCACTCCCGAGCCGACAGCCGAAATCGGACCAAAGGGCATCACCCTTTTATTGCCGAATTAAGCCGCTCCGGTTTTCCCCCGTTAAAAGGAACGCAGATGTTTGTCTGCCGTAATAGGTGGTTTTAAGAAGATTATTTGCTTCGTCCTATTATGGGACGGAGCTTTTTTATTTGAAAGGAGTAAATTCAAGATGTATAAAAGTATATCCCCTAACCTTAACTTCGTTGAAGAAGAAAAAAAGGTTGAAAAATTCTGGGAAGACGAAAAAATATTCGAAAAAAGTATAGACTCAAAGGCAAAGGGTGAGCCGTATGTTTTTTNNCCCTGAAAGGATGGATAGCTATTATGTACGACAAGGTATCGACGAATTTTGAGTTCGTCAACCGCGAGAAGAAGGTGCTCGATTTCTGGAACGAGAACCATATCTTCGAGAAGAGCATCGACTCGCGCAAGAATGCGGAGACCTTCACTTTCTATGACGGCCCGCCGACCGCAAACGGCAA
Organism: Ruminococcaceae bacterium UBA6842; assembly: GCA_002451855.1. Lineage (GTDB taxonomy): Bacteria > Bacillota > Clostridia > Oscillospirales > Acutalibacteraceae > UBA737. The sequence continues at coordinate 4,622 of DKDS01000072.1, forward strand.
GCCGCACATAGGCCATGTTTTGACCCGTGTAATAAAGGATATGATTCCCCGTTACCGCACAATGAAGGGCTATATGGTCCCCCGCAAAGCAGGATGGGATACGCACGGACTTCCCGTTGAGCTTGAGGTTGAGAAGCTTTTGGGTCTTGACGGCAAGGAGCAGATAGAGCAGTACGGTCTTGAACCGTTTATAGAGCATTGTAAGGAAAGCGTATGGAAATACAAGGGTATGTGGGAGGATTTCTCAAAAACCGTCGGCTTTTGGGCGGATATGGAAAACCCCTATGTCACCTATGACAATAATTTTATAGAGTCCGAATGGTGGGCGCTCAAAAAGATTTACGAAAAGGGTCTTCTTTATAAGGGCTTTAAGATAGTTCCCTACTGCCCCCGCTGCGGAACTCCGCTTTCCTCTCACGAGGTGGCTCAAGGCTATAAAAGCGTTAAGGAGCGCAGTGCGGTAGTCCGCTTTAAGGTTGTGGGCGAGGACGCCTATTTCCTTGCATGGACAACTACCCCGTGGACGCTTCCCTCTAACGTTGCGCTCTGCGTAAACCCCGACGAAACCTACTGCAAGGTAAAGGCGGCAGACGGCTATACCTACTATATAGCAAAGGCTCTGCTTGATAAGGTTTTGGGCAAGCTTGCGACGGAAAATACTCCGGCTTATGAAATAATAGAAGAATATAAGGGCAGCGAGCTTGAATATAAAGAATATGAGCCGCTTTTCGATTGTGTAAAGCCGGTTTGCGAAAAGCAAAACAAAAAGGGTCATTATATCACCTGTGACACCTATGTTACCATGACAGACGGTACAGGCATAGTTCATATTGCGCCTGCGTTCGGCGAGGACGACGCAAAGGTCGGCCGCCGCTACGATTTACCCTTTGTTCAGTTTGTTGACGGCAAAGGAAATCTTACCGAGGAAACTCCGTATGCCGGCATATTCGTAAAGAAAGCCGACCCGATGGTGCTTAAGGACCTTGACGAAAAGGGACTTCTTTTTGACGCTCCCAAATTCGAGCACGACTATCCCTATTGCTGGCGCTGCGACACTCCGCTTATATACTATGCGCGCGAGTCTTGGTTTATAAAGATGACCGATGTTCGTGACGACCTTATCCGCAATAACGACACTATCAACTGGATACCCGAAAGCATAGGAAAGGGCCGTTTCGGCGACTGGCTTAAAAATGTTCAGGATTGGGGCATCTCCCGTAACCGTTATTGGGGTACTCCGCTTAATATCTGGCAGTGCGAATGCGGTCATATGCACTCTATCGGCAGTATTGAGGAATTAAAATCAATGTCCGACAACTGCCCCGACAATATTGAGCTGCACCGTCCTTATATCGATGCGGTCACGATTAAATGCCCGCACTGCGGCAAGCAGATGCACAGGGTACCCGAGGTTATAGACTGCTGGTTCGACTCCGGCTCAATGCCGTTTGCGCAGCACCATTATCCGTTTGAAAACAAGGAGCTTTTCGAGTCTCAGTTCCCTGCCGACTTTATTTCAGAGGCGGTTGACCAGACAAGAGGCTGGTTCTATTCTCTGCTTGCAATCTCAACCCTTATTTTCAATAAGGCACCGTATAAGAATGTTATCGTTTTAGGCCATGTTCAGGATGAAAACGGTCAGAAGATGAGTAAATCAAAGGGTAACGCCGTTGACCCGTTCGAGGCTCTTGAAAAATTCGGCGCGGACGCGATACGCTGGTATTTCTACACGAACTCCGCCCCATGGCTCCCCAACCGTTTCCACGATAAGGCTGTAACAGAGGGTCAGCGCAAATTTATGGGTACGCTTTGGAACACCTATGCGTTCTATGTTCTTTATGCAAACATTGACGAATTTGACCCCACCAAGTATTCGCTTAAAGACTGCAAGCTTACGGTAATGGACAAATGGCTTTTATCAAAGCTTAATTCAATGGTACGGTCGGTTGACGATAACCTTGCCGATTACCGCATACCCGAGGCGGCAAGAGCGCTTCAGGAATTTGTGGACGATATGAGTAACTGGTATGTCCGCCGCGGCAGAGAAAGATACTGGGTACAGGGTCTCCCCGAGGATAAAATTGCGGCGTATATGACCCTTTATACCGCGCTTGTAACAACCGCAAAGGCCGCCGCTCCTATGATTCCGTTTATGACCGAAAGCATTTATCAGAACCTTGTCAGAAGCGTTGACAAAACCGCTCCCGAAAGCATACATCTCTGCGATTTCCCCACTGTGGACAGCAGTGCGATAGACAAATCGCTTGAAGAGAATATGGATAAGGTTCTTGAAATAGTTGTTTTGGGCAGAGCCGCAAGAAACGGCTCCTCTCTTAAGAACAGACAGCCGCTCGGCACAATGTATGTTAAGCTTGACGGAACACTTGACGGGTATTATACTGATATTATCCGTGATGAGCTTAACATCAAAAATGTAATATTTACAGACAAGGTTGACGATTTTGTTTCCTATCGCTTCAAGCCGCAGCTTAAAACAGTAGGTCCGAAATTCGGCAAGCAATTAAACGAGATTCGCACAGCGCTCTCCGAAATAGACGGCAACAAAGCGAAAAAGCAGTTGGACGCCGACGGTTCTCTTACCTTAGAGCTTCCGTCCGGTACGGTGGTTCTTCAAGCCGAGGACCTGCTTATCGAGACCGAGCAAAGAGACGGATTTTACACGGTAAGCGACAGGGGCATAACCGTTGCGATAGACACCACGCTTACAAAAGAGCTTATCGAGGAAGGCTTTGTGCGCGAGCTTATCAGCAAAATCCAAACAATGCGTAAGGAAGCCGGATTTAATGTAACGGATCATATATCCGTAACATTAAGCGGCAGTGATAAGGTTGCCGAAATAGCCCTTAACAAAAAGGACGATATAGCCGGCGACACACTTGCCGACTTCCTTGCGGCGGCTGAGCCCGACGGATATGTTAAGGAATGGGATATTAACGGCGAAAAGGTTTCCATAGGTGTTAAAAAGGTATAAACCGAAAGGAGTTTTCCGAAATGGATGACAATTTTTACACTGACCAAGGCTTTGAGGACATCAGCTCATCTTCTCTTCCTCACACAAAAAGCAGTATGAAGGCTATAACCCAAAACTACGGCAACGGCGTTTTTAAGCATCTTGATAAAATAATAAAGGCTATTTCCTTTATAGTTGCAATAGCTGTTTTGCTTTTGTTTGCGGCAGTAGGCATTGTGCTTGTTATGCTGGATAAGATATTCGCCGTTGTTGCGGTGGCGGTATTTATTGTGGGAATTATTCTTTCGATAATATCACTTTTCCTTATCTACGCAATAGGGCATTTGATTTCGCAAAACAATGAAATAATAAAAAAACTCTGAAAAAAACATTTGAAATTTTTCTCGTTTCGTTGTATAATAAGCCTCAACGAGTAGCAGAAATGCGTAAGTCCGGTTAAGGACTTACGCATTTTTTGTTTTATTACGGAGGTAACTTTAAAATGGAAGAACAGTCTCAGTCATATCTGACAGCCGAAAAAATCGGCAAGCTTATGGGGAAATACGCCGTTCCCTGCATAATATCGCTCTTGGTAGGTGCGCTGTATAACATTGTAGACCAAATATTTATCGCAAATGCGGATTATCTCGGCTCGTACGGGAATGCGGCAAATACGGTCGTTTTTCCGCTTACGGTTATAGCGCTCGGTATAGCCGTTATGTTAGGCGACGGCTGCTGTGCGTTTGTAAGCATATCGCTCGGTGAAAAAAGGACAAAGGACGCCTCGTGCAGCGTCGGAAATTCCGTAACGCTTTGCGTGCTTGTAAGCTTAATTCTGACTGCGCTTTATTTGTTTTTTAACGAGCCGATACTTACCGCTTTCGGCGGAAATGTAAACGCCGAAACCTTTAAGCTGTCAAAGGAATATTTTTTCTGGATTACCTTAGGAATTCCGTTTTATATGTTCGGTCAGGCGATGAATCCGATTATTCGCGCGGACGGCAGCCCGAAATTTGCTATGCTCTCAACCCTTATCGGCGCTGTAATCAACATAATTCTCGACCCCGTTTTTATATTTATTTTCAGATGGGGTATGATGGGTGCGGCAGTCGCGACGGTAATCGGTCAGATTGCAACGGCAGTGCTTTCAGCTTGGTATCTTTGCAGGGCAAAAACAGTCAAACCCCGTATCAATGACTTTAAGCTTAACGGCAGAGTTATCGGCAGAACCATATCGCTCGGTCTTTGCAGCTTTTTGGCTCAGATTTCCCTTGTCGCGGCAATGGCGGCAATCAATAATATGATTCGTAAATACGGAGCCTTGGATCCCGTTTTCGGCAAGGAGCAATATGCGCAAATTCCTATGGCGGTAGTCGGAATTGTAATGAAATTCTTTCAAATTGTCATTTCCGTTGTAATAGGAATGGCGGCAGGCTGTATCCCCATTGTGGGATATAATATGGGCGCTAAAAGACCGGAACGGGTAAGGAGCCTGTTTACAAGACTGCTTATTGCAGAAGCCTGCGTCGGAGCGGCGGCTTTGTTAACAGCGGAGCTTTTCCCGAATTTTCTAATCGGCATTTTCGGTGCCGCAAACGAAAGTGTGTATTACACGGATTTTGCGGTAAAGTCTTTCAGAATTTACCTTTGTATGCTGATTTTAGCCTGCGTTAACAAAGCAACCTTTATATTTTTACAGGCTATGGGAAAGGCAGTTCAGTCGACCTTGCTTTCTATGGTGCGCGAAATCGTTTTCGGCGTGGGTCTGGCGCTTTTACTGCCCACTGTTTTCGGGCTTGACGGCGTGCTTTATTCTATGCCTGCGGCAGACATCCTTACAGCCGTAATATCAGCGGTAATTATTATAAAAACCTATAAACAGTTGGGAACGGCGATTTCAAATACCCGTTTATAAAAAAATTCTGTGCCTTTGACCGCAAGCCCTCCTAACCTCACGGATAAAATTGCATTGACAGTTAAAATTTTACAATATATAATATATAGGACAATCCCTTCCTAGGATTACAATTTGTCAAAGGATTTCTAATAATGAAAAAACTAATGAGCGCAAATTTTATCACAAGCCTGAGAATTGCGGGGACGATTATATTATTGTTTTTAAAACCGCTGTCAACTCCGTTTTATATTACATACACCCTTACGGGCGTTACCGATGTGTTGGACGGATTTGTTGCCAGAAAAACCGGAACCGCAAGCGAAACGGGCGCCAAGCTTGACTCGGCGGCGGATATTTTGTTTTACGGCGTCACGCTTACAAAGCTTCTTCACCGCATTATAGAGGAAATGCCGAAACAAATTTGGTGGCTTGTCTTCACCGTATTGCTTGTAAGACTTTGTACTTACTTCACCGCCGCGGTAAAATACCGCCGATTTGCTTCGCTCCATACATATCTTAATAAGGTGACAGGCGCCGCCGTATTTCTAATTCCCTACTTTTTAAGGGCGCCGTTTGCCGTTGCTTATTGCTATTCGGTGTGTATTATAGGCGGTCTTTCTTCACTGGAGGAGCTTTTTATACACCTGACCGCGGGAAGCTATAATCCCGCAAAAAAATCACTTTTCAGGGTTAAAAATTAATATTTATGTTTTCGTTACAGTACACACGGCATTTTGCCGTGTGTACTGTTTTTTGCCGATAATTACGCATAAAACGGCATATTCTCCAAACAGTAGGATTGTGTAAAGCTTCTCTACTGCGCTGTGTTTACAGGTAGAACGGCATTACACCGCGTTAGGTTGAAAAAAGTTAGCCGCAAGGCTATGATAATGGTTATAAACGCAAAGTCCCCAAAAGGAGAATAACATATTATGATAAGAATATTTACAGATACATCCGCAAATCTACCTGCCGAATTGATAATAAAGCATTCTATTAAAATAATTCCGCTCACATTTACTGTCGGCGGTGTTGAAAGCGTACAGGAGGAAACCGAGGACTTCGACGGAAAGGCGTTCTATAACGCTATGCGTTCGGGTACTCCCGTTAAAACCTCTATGATAAATACCGCCGCTTTTTTAAACGCGTTTGAGCCTGAGCTTAAATGCGGCAATGATATAATTTATATCGCTATGTCCGGCGGTATAAGCGGAACGGCTCAGGCGGCGCGAACCGCTGCGGCTGAGCTTGAAGGCGAATACCCCGAAAGAAGCATAGCCGTTATAGATACGCTTGCCGCCTCTCTCGGCGAAGGCTTACTGGTGCTTGAAGCGGCAGAAATGAATGAGGGAGGAGTATCATTTAAGGATATTGTCGGCTGTATTTCGGAAAAGCGCAAAAATATGTGCCAGTTTTTCACGGTTGAGGATCTTAAATATCTTAAAAACGGCGGCCGCATAAGCGGCGCTACCGCTGTGGTCGGAACTATTTTAAACATTAAACCGATTTTAAAGGGCGACGACGCCGGCCGTATAATTTCCTGCGGTAAGGTAAGGGGGAAAAGGGCGGCTCTTATGACCCTTGCCGAGAATTTCGATAAGCTTGCGAAGGACAAAAAGGAAACCTTAGGCATTGCCCATGCCGATTCGGAGGATGACGCCGCTTTTCTTCTCTCGGAACTGAAAAAGCGCGGATTTAAAGGCAAATGTATCACCGTTTGCTACGAGCCTGTTACCGGCGCCCATGTAGGACCCGGAACCGTAGCGCTGTTTTTCGGCGGAATTCATAAATAGTCGGCTTACTTGCACAAGAGAAGATATTATGTTATAATATTCCATAACCATTATGTATGTTATGGAGGAGTTATATGTATCCGTTATTATTAAAACCGCCTGTGAAGGATTACCTTTGGGGCGGAACAAGACTGAAAACCGAATATAATTGTGAAACCGACAAGGAAAAAGCCGCAGAGGCATGGGTGCTTTCCTGCCACAAGGACGGGTCGGATATTGTGGAAAACGGCAAGCTTGCCGGAAAGACGCTACCCGAGGTGCTTGAGCTTTGGGGCGATAAGGCAATAGGTAAAAACGCGGCGGCGTTTCCGTATTTTCCGCTTCTTATAAAGCTTATCGACGCAAAGGACCGTCTTTCGGTTCAGGTTCACCCCGACGATACATATGCGCTTAAAAACGAGGGCGAATTCGGAAAGACCGAAATGTGGTATGTGGTTGACTGCGACGAGGGCGCCGAGCTTATTTACGGCTTTAACCGTGAGGTATCAAAGGAAGAATTTGAGCGCAGGATAAAGGATAACACTCTTCCCGAAATATGCAATTATGTGCCTGTTCATAAGGGCGATGTATTCTTTATAGCGGCAGGTACGCTCCACGCCATCGGTGCGGGAATACTTATAGCCGAGGTTCAGCAAAATTCCAACACCACCTACCGTGTTTCTGATTACGGCAGGCTCGGAGCGGACGGAAAGCCGAGACCGCTCCACATCGAAAAAGCGCTTGATGTGACTAAAAGGGAAAGACCGCAAATACCGTACGGAAACACAGGCAAGACCGAAAAGACCGATTTCGGCATCGTAAGACAGCTTGCAAAATGCAGTCTTTTTACCGCATCGCTTTTAGAACTCGACGGTAAGACCGAAATACACTGCGAAGACAGCTTTACTTCTTTACTGGTGCTTGAAGGCAAAGTGACCGTCAAATGGAAAGACGGTGAAATTGAAGCCTCAAAGGGTGCAAGCATTTTTGTGCCGGCGGATTGCTTAACAAAGCTTTCGGGGGAAGCCGAAATACTAATAAGCAAAGTATGAAGTGTATTAAACATTGCAAAGCTCATTGGAAACAAAATAAATGATTTATATATTAGTTTTGTGATGTTTAATCAGGAAAGAAAAATTAAAGAAATAAGGTGATTCAAATGGAATCACAAAACAGAATATTGACGCAATTACAAAACAGGGCGCCGAGCTTGTGAAAAGCGAGCTTGGCGCTCGTTCTTTTTTTATTCGACAAAATAACAGATAATTCTACATTTTTCGATAGGTGGGAATACCAATGTACTGTATAAACCTTGCTGTATATAAAGTGGAGGAAAAATGTGTACGCCATAAGGCGATTGCAAGGTGAGTAAGTGAAAAATAACAGAAGGCAAAAGGTGAAGATATAGCTGCTAGGAGTTTAATACTCCGAATAAGCTGTATTTTAAAGGAAACGGGCTGTAATAATGCCCGTAAATTTACTGAATTAAAAGAAGAAAAGACCAATAAAATTGCCGCTCGAAAAGGCTTTAAGATTGGTCGGACCTTTTGCGCTTTGTATATACTGCGGCGAAGGTATAGATACGGCTGCCGCAGCCCTCCGTATCAATCGTTTTGGAGATTATCAGGATGATTGAATGGAGGAAAATAAATTGAAAAGTATTTTTTTAGTATGGAAAGATAAAAACTGCAACGGTGAAAATCCCGAATGGATACATATGACTGCCAAGGAATTTTTTGAATTTAAGAAGAAACCCGAAAACTTAGGAAGGAAATTTGTTCGGGTAGAGGATAAAAATCTGTCTTCAAAAGATCCGGTAATTTTTATTGAGGCTAATAAAGAACTGTATAAAAAATGTAATGCCGAACATAGTGAATATATGCGCAGGAAAGCGGAAAAGAAGAAATATCCGCGCAGGTTTGTATCATTGGATAGTTTTTGGGGCGATGACTCAGACAGAGATAACCACGAAAGATATTCGGATAACAGATGGGAGGAAGAATATATATTGGATAAACTTCAAGCCGATGAACTGCATAAGGCAATAGAGAAGCTTACCGATAAGGAAAAAAGAACCTTTGAGGTAATAGCGTTTGCTATTTTGCAAGGTATAAGCGAAAGGGAAATGGCATTACACTTGGGTATTCCGCAAAAGACTTTAAATAACCGGAAAAGAAAGGTTTTTGAGAAGATAAGGAAAGAGTTGGCTCAAAAAGAATGAGGCAGTACAGTAACATAGTAGAGGGCAAAAAAACGACCTCTTTGAACATTGAAAACAGAATAGTACAGCGCACACTTTACCTTCCTTCTGCTGTCGGGCAACCGGCAAGCCACTTGAAGCTTTGTTCAGACGGTACGGCGCATCCGTAACGAAGGCGATGACAGGCAGAAGAATTAAAGATACTTCCGTCACGAGAGATCGGGCGGCCTGCGGAGATCCCGGAGGCGGTGAGATTCCGATGAGGCAAAATGCATTGCCGGAGGGTGCGTTCCCTGTGTTCGGGGCGTCGTGGACAAATACGGACAAAACAAACGATTGATACAATAATTATTAAAGGACGGTCGTGTGTTTTCTTTTCGGATTATAATATGATTTGCAAAATTGCATCCGACCGTCTTTTTAAGCTGTAAAAAGGCAGAATGCATATAAACGGATAATATATTCATTTTGGCTTTTTGGAACTTAAAAACAAAAAATATTCGGAGGGATTTGAAATGGATAAAAAGGTAGAAAACAACACTTCTTTTGCTTACAGCGTAAACCTGTTACGAATGCTTCTGAAAATGGGTTTAATAACCGACGATGAATACGGTAAAATAGTTGAAATAAACGCGGAGCATTACGCCGCAGACATAATATGTGTCTGAATTCTTAATTTTTCAGCTTCGGGAAATTTGTGCTGGAAGTATTCGTACTCTCGTGGTATTGTTGTGTTGCCGAAGGGCAAAAACAGCAAGGCAGCTTACTTGCGGAAAGGATAAGGAATATGAACATTACTGAAATCACAAGTATCAAGGAGCAGATAATCGAACGGCTGCGGTTGGCACCGTATTGCCGGGTATCAAGCGACTCTGCCGATCAGCTCCATTCCTTTGCGGCACAGATACGCTACTACAGCGAGTACGCAAAGAATCATCCCGAATATGAGCTTGTGGATATTTACGCAGATGAGGGTATTACGGGAACAGAAATGAAAAAACGGGACGAGCTTAACCGCCTTATAACCGACTGCAGGAAAGGCAAGATTGACCGTGTTATCGTTAAATCGGTTTCAAGACTGGCTCGGAACACCGAGGAATTGCTCGTACTGCTGCGAATGTTCAAGGATTTCGGTGTGAGTGTGTATTTTGAGGAACAGGGCATAGATACAGATAAACTTAATATGGAAATGATTGTAACATTCCCCGGTATGGCCGCACAGCAAGAAAGTGTGAACATATCGGGGAATATGCGTTGGAGTTACCAAAAGCGGATGCAGTCGGGTGAATTTAATTGCACTCGCCCGGCTTACGGCTTTAATCTTAAAGACAGACAGATGACCGTTAATGAAAACGAAGCGACAGTTATACGCCGAATATTTGACCTGTACTTGCAAGGCAACGGTATGCAAATCATTGCAGACATACTTAATAAGAACGGAATACCGAGACGATACGGTCATACTAAATGGCGTGTAAGCACAATAAAGTATATTTTACATAATGAAAGGTATATGGGCGACGCATTGTTGCAAAAAAGCTATACTACAGATACATTGCCGTACAGAAGAAAAAGCAATAACGGGCAGTGCAGTAAATACTATGTGGAAAACAGCAATCCGCCGATAATAAGCAAAAAAGTTTTTAAAACGGCACAAGCCCTTATGAAATCAAGAACGATTGACAACTGCAGACAAACGGCATATCCGCTTACAAAAAAACTGCATTGCCCCGAATGCGGACTTGTATTTCGCCGTCATGAAACAGGAGGCATGCCGTATTGGATTTGCTCCGGCAGGGCGACGGGGACTACCGATTGCCAAAATCGCAGAGTCAGGGAAGATATGGTATATGAAGCCTTTAATAGAATGGCATTTAAGTTAAAATCCTATCGGTCTGAATTACTCGGTACGCTTATACACCAAATGGAATCTATGCAAGAACGCACAAACATAGGTAGGGAGCGCATACGGCAAATAGATAAGGAAATAGCTGACTTGGGAGCAAGAAATATAGTTATCGCAAGACTGCACACAAGCGGCGTTTTAAATGCAGCTGAGCATTCCATGCAAACCGCGGAGATAAGCAACAAAATTACCGAGTTACGGACTGAACGCCGAAAGCGATTATCCGAGGATGAAAATGATGAGCTGATAGATACTCTTAAACACTTAAATGAAATACTTGAAGAATATGAACCGACTGCCGAATTTGACAGCGAGCTGTTCGAACAGATTATAGACAACATTACCGTAGACAGCAATGCACAGCTTACATTCGGACTTATAGGAGGTATAAGGCTTACCGAGCAGATAGACGAGAGAGGAAGATGTAAATCGAAATGAAGAACAGAACCTTGCCTTACGGG
>DKDS01000072.1:15853-19247 GCA_002451855.1 Ruminococcaceae bacterium UBA6842
TATTGCTGTGAAAACGGTGAAATTGTCTTACAGCCGCAAGAGAGTAGAATATTAGCGCGGATATATAAAGAGTATACCGGCGGCGAATCGCTTGCAAATATTGCAAAACAGCTTAACAGTGAAGAAATTGAGTACATGGCGGGCGTTATCGCATGGAATAAGGGGAGACTTAAAAGACTTCTTGAAGATGAACGGTATCTCGGCACAGAAAAATATCCGTCCATAATAGATAAAGAAATATATATGGCTGTGCAAAGCTTAAAAAGCGAACGCAATAACCAACGGGAAACAGATAGGCAAAATGATATTTTCAAACTGGCGGTACCTGTTATATGTCCGGTGTGCAAAAACAAAATGCATCGCAGACACGACAGCCGCCGTAAATGCCAACAGTATTGGATATGTAAAAATAAGAATTGTAATGCAATAATCAGTATGGCTGACAACGACCTGCTGAAAGAACTCTGTAAACTATTAGAAACGGTAAAACCCGAGAACATTGATAGACTTGATAAAAATCCGTTTCTGCCGAGTGATGAGGTAAACCGGCTTAATAATGAAATCAACCGAATGTTCGATTCGGCGGAAATCAAAAGGGAAGCACTTCGAAATAAAATGTTTAACTGTGTAAGTGAAAAGTACAGCAGTCTTGATGATGCTCTATATACAGCCAAAAAGCTGCAGCTTGAATTTGAACGGCCCATTACAGATGATTGGCTGACAAAATTCAACCGTACCGTAAGCGAAATAAGGCTGTATAATGATAAAACGGCAGATATTATACTGTTAAACGGACAAATGATAGGAAAGGAACAGAAAAATGGAACAGACAACTGTAATAAATCCACCGAGAGTGGTACATATAATTGAACCGACAGTATCGGTAAGGGAAAGTGTAAAAAACAGTTACAGACTGCTGCGTGTAGCCGCTTACTGTCGGGTATCCACTAAACAAGAGGAACAACTGAACAGCTATGAAAACCAAGTGGAGCATTACACTAACAGAATTAACGCAGAAAACGGTTGGAAGCTTGAGGGTATCTATGCGGATAAGGGTATATCCGGTACAAGCGTTAAAAACCGCGACGAGTTTAACCGTATGATACGCCATTGCAAGCAAGGCAAAATTGATATGATAATAACGAAATCCATTGCAAGGTTTGCAAGGAATACCGTTGACTGTTTAAAATATGTTCGAATGCTTAATGATCTCGGAGTGGATGTGTACTTTGAAGAGCAGGGAATACACAGCAATCAACCCGGCGCGGAGTTTTACATAACCATATACGGCAGTATCGCCCAAAGCGAATCGGAAAATATAAGCGCAAATGTAAAGTGGGGTAAGGCTCAGGCGGCAAAGGAAGGTAAGGTGATATTTCGGTATAATAACTTTCTCGGCTACCGCAAGGGCGATGACGGAAAACCCGAAATCGTACCCGAAGAAGCCGATATTATTCGGCTTATATATGACCGCTTCCTCGTGGGCGACAGCCTTAACGGAATTGCCGAACTGCTTGAATCAAAGGGGATTGCCAGCCCGTCAGGAAAAGATAAATGGCAACTGTCTACAATACAGTCCATTCTTTCAAACGAAAAATACAAAGGCGACGCCGTAATAAATAAAACATATATACGGGACTGCATATCCAAAAAGGTTATGGTGAATAACGGCGAACGCCCTAAGTATTATGTGGAAAATAATCACCCCGCTATTATAGACGCCGTTACATTCGGCAAAGTGCAGGAGGAGCTTGCACGGCGCTCAGGGAAACGAAAGGTCAAGCAAAAGGGTACAAAGACCGAGCAGGGGAAGTATTCAAGCAAATATGCGCTGACCGACTTGCTTGTATGCGGCGAATGCAAGACACCTTACCGCCGCTGTACATGGACGGCAGGCGGCAAAAGGAAAATAGTATGGCGCTGCATTAACCGGCTTGACTTCGGTAAGAAATACTGCCATAATTCACCCTCTTTGGAAGAAAGCATATTGCAAAGAGCTATAATGGCGGCAATTATGAAAATCGCTGATATGAACGCGGAGAGCCTTAAAACGCTGAAGCTGCATATAGGCATGGGCCTAAAAAATGAAAAGTGTGAGGATAACAGCCTTGACATACAAATACGAATTGCGGAAATAGACGCTGAATTCAAAAGAATGCTCGACCGTGTAACCGATGACACATTGGAAGCCTTTGACGAGGGAACCGCCATACGGCTTATGGACGAAAAGAGCCGCCTGCAAAAGCAGATTGACAATATAGCCACCGCTGAACAGCAGAGAGAAAATGCAGAATCCCGGCTTGACGATATCTACACGATACTGGACGGCATAAAGAACCGTCCGATGGAATATGATGACCAAATCGTCCGGCAGTTGCTCGAATGTGTAGTAGTTGACTCAAAGGAACAGATTACCGTGATATTTAAAGGTGGGGTTAAAGTGGAGCAATCGTTGTAGGGGAAATAGTGAAAAATATTAAAAATATAGAAAATTAGATTAATTGATGATGTAAATTTTCATTGTATAATAAAACCGTGATACTGCTTTACTAAGAAGGCATATTATGCTAGTTAGAAATGCAAGAATATCCAATTTAAATAATTAATAAATAAAAAAATGTAAATTTTTTTTGAAAAACTATAACAGCATTGATTGGTCATAATGAATCGCGTAAAAGTAATGTTATTAAAGCTTTTGACTAGTCCAATAATTTGGCATCATTAGATGCAAACAAAAGCGATGTTTATTTATTGCTGTAGGCAAAACTCGCTTTATATCTCTCTTTGTTAAGATTAGAGAATATCATACTGCAAATAGCAATAAAAGTAAGTTTTCAGTAGAAATACTTATTTTTTTGTGGTATAATAAGGAAAATAATAATTTAGAATAGAAAATACACAATGGTATACTAATAACTTATACGGTGGAAGAAATCAAAATATAGGAGAAAAATTTATGGATTTGCGTGATTTAAAATCATATGAAGTTTTAAAAGAAAGAAAATCAACTTTTGTAAATCAAATTGACTCAATATATAATCTTACTCGTGAAACAATAAACGGAATATCAAGATGTTATGACAATTACACTATGCACGATATGGATCATGGTTTAAGAGTTGCGGCTTATATGGAGTATTTGGCGTTTGGCATTGATGAAAATTTTGATAAGAAAATCCAAAATTTCAATGATTTGGAGTTGACATTAATTATTTTATCTGCAATTCTTCATGATATTGGAATGTTTATCCGACCCGAAGATGAAAGTAATATTAAAGCTAACAAAATCAAATATACAGATTCTTTAACATATGAGGGCGTTTTAAATGTGACTGAAAGCGAAGAAGAAGCCATTAAAGAAATTGTCCGTATTACACATGCTGCGAGAATAAAA
>DKDS01000072.1:19272-22794 GCA_002451855.1 Ruminococcaceae bacterium UBA6842
AAACTATTTCGCAGATACTAATGATAAATGATAGTTATACATATGCAGAAGACATAGTATCTATTTGCCGTGCGCATGGTGAAAATTATGATTATATAAAAGGTTTAAGAACTTCTACAACAAAAGGTAGCTATACATATAATTCTCAATATATAGCTGTTTTATTAAGAATAGCCGATTATTTGGATTTAGACAAACAGCGTACACCCATACTGTGGTATTCAATGATGGGTATACATGGTTTTAGTCGTGAGGAGTGGGAAAAGCACTTTATTATCCAGAACGAGAAAAAACTCCGCAAATATATAGATGATAAGTTGCAAATTTATTTTGATGGAAAAAGTTCCAATGCAAAAATTCATAGAAAGTATTTGAAGTACATAGATGACTTACAGTTGGAATTATCAAACGCAGATGATCTTTTGAACACCTTGAATACAGACAAAAAATATAAGTTTAATATTAGTACTAAAATAGCTGACTGTGTTCAAACAGAGGGTTTTAAATATTCAGATCTACGATTAACATTGGACTATGCCTCTATAACAACATTGCTTATGGGCAAAAATATTTATGGAGATAGTCGATTGGGATTAAGAGAATTAATACAAAACTCAATAGATGCTTGCCAGTTAATGAAAGAAATAAAAGGTAGCGATCCTAATATTCCGGAGCCTTCGATACATATTAATTTTTCAAAGGAAAACAACTATGTAATTATTAAAGATACGGGAATAGGAATGACGCTAGATGTAGTAAAAAAGCATTTCCTTAATGTCGGGAAATCTTATTACAAATCTCGTGAGTACTTACATAAAAACTACAATTATGAACCCATAGGACAGTATGGTATTGGATTTTTAGCCTGTTTTTTGCTATCCGATAATGTAACTGTAAAAACAAGATATTATTCTAGCAATGAAATAAATCAAATAGGTCTAGAAAAGAATAGCGAATATGTTGTTACAAGTACTGAAGATTATGGATATTTCTTCGGCACCGAAATAAAACTTGATTATGCCAAATTTTTTGAAGTATTTAAAAACGAAGAAAATCTAATTGCTTTTACAGAAAGGTATTTTTATTCAAATATCCCTATTTACATTTGTAATGATGATGCTGATTCATCTGAGAAAAAAATAGAAAATATGTGTGCCAAAATCATAGATGGTATAGTTAGAGAATCCACCAAAGGGCGGTATGAGCAACTTGATTGTAGCAAATATTCAAACAAATTTAATGGCTGTTTGCAAGTAAAATTCACAACAAAAAATAAATCAAAAATCATCGCTGACATTCCGTACGATAAAGCCTATTTGTTTAATTCAAAAAATGAAAAGTTTGAGTTGTTAGAGAAAGAAAGCAATATATTATATGGATACTACTATATGATAGAGTATTCGATGATTTCTGCTGAGGATTATGTTCGGATTTGCAAAAATAAAAAGAGTATCGAAAAAAAGAGAAATGAAATTATTGCACTTTCAAAAGAACAAAACAATGATATTGTGTTGCTTGTAAGCAAAAACGAATCGTTAGATATAATGCCGTTTTTTTCTGATGAACAACCAAAGATTAATGGTGTCACACTAGAAAAAATAATTGAAAAATCTTTGCTAATATATTATTCAGAAATGCTCGAGGATACTACCTATTGGGAAGATATATTTGTACATAATAATAAATATGCTTATTTGGAGAATTGCTTTGTAACAAGAAGCCATTGGGCATATAGACCTTTTGATGATAAAAAACAACAAGAATTTTTCTTTTACAATAAAGGAATTTATATTAGTGATTTTAGAGGAATTGGATGCAGTATACCTTATCCATTAGAGGCTATAGGTTATATAAATTATACAGGTCAAAATGTGAGGCTTGATGTGTCTAGAAATAACATTATTTCTGGATACACTGAGTTACAACAAGAATTGTCTATCATACTATTAAAATATTTAAAGGAAAAGTTCGCCAAAAACAATGCTGCATTGATAGTATTGATTGATGCAATGATTGAACCATTGCAAAAAGAATAATTTTGGTAAATAGAAGCACCATTGAAGCCTGAACTCTTAAGTTCAGAATTATGGTGCTTTTATTATGTGACATGGTATTAATGAGTTTTTCCAATGTGACATTTTCCTTTTTTTGGATTAAAAGCAGTAAAATACGAAAAAATTCAAATTAGTGCTAAAAGAAACATTCATTAGTCCATCGGTCATAAGGAGTCAATTTTTAAGTTTATAAAAGACCAAGCATATTAAAATAATTTTAGTATGCGGTGGAAATTCTTTTAAAAATATGGTATAATGCAGATAATAAAACAATACTGCGAGGTAAACATGAAAAATAAACAGCCTCCTTTTCAAATTACAAATAAAATCATTGATGATGTTGCAAAAATTTCCGAACAGATAGGCAGGCTTTCTGCTCGTAATCATCTTTCCGCAAATCCGAATCTGCGCCGCACCAACCGCATTCGTACTATTTACGGCTCACTCGCTATTGAGCAAAACACCCTAAGCCTTGAACAGGTTACAGCCGTTTTGAACGGCAAGCATGTTTTAGCTCCATCCAAGGATATTGCCGAGGTCAAAAACGCCTATGAGATTTACGAGCGCTTGGACGAGCTTGATCCTTATTCTGTGGATGATTTGCTGACGGCGCACGGAATTATGACGCGCGGACTGGTAGTTGAATCCGGTATGTTTCGTACAAGACCCGTTGGTGTTGTAAATCAGGACGGACAGGTTGTGCATCTCGGTACATTGCCGCAGTATGTTCCGGATTCAGTTACGGAACTTTTGGATTGGACAAAGCACAGCGATTTGCATATGCTGATTAAAAGCTGTGTGTTCCATTATGAATTTGAATTGATACATCCTTTTGCAGACGGTAACGGCCGCGTCGGTCGGCTTTGGCATACGCTGTTGCTCTCAAAATGGAATCAGACATTTGCATGGCTGCCGGTTGAATCCATCATTCATGACCGCCAGCAGGAATACTACAATGCTATTAACGCGAGCAACAACGCAGGAGAATCAACCGCATTTATTGAATTTATGCTTTCCGCTATCAGGGCATCACTCATTGAAGCGATTAAAATGAGCGATGATATGAGCGATGAAAAAACGGATAAAAAAACTTTGCGCTTAAAGAAGATTGAGCAGTTCCTGCAGACGAACGAATACATTATGAATGCCGATGTACGGGAGCTGTGCGGCGTGTCGGCAGCAACAGCGAACAGAATATTGGCAGGGTTTACAGAAACGGGAGTACTCAAAAAATACCGTATAAACGGACATTGGAAATATAAGTCGGCAAAAAATAATCTATGAAAACAGCGATAGTTTATTTGCCAAAGAGAAAGCAATGTGAAAGTTCGGGGTCATATGTGAAACCTGTGAAAAATCTTTTCCGTAGTCTTGCCACAAAAAACGGTAAGCATCTTACAGTGCTTGCCGTTTTTTTATTTCTTTGCTGTAATTTTACTGCCGCTTAAAATTCATTTTCAAATATGAC
>DKDS01000019.1 GCA_002451855.1 Ruminococcaceae bacterium UBA6842
GCGTGACTCCGAGTGGATGGGCAAGGTCTATAAGTACATGGGCCTGACCGTGGGCCTGGTGATTCCCGGCATGACGCCGCCCGAGCGGAAGGTGGCCTACGCCGCGGACATCACTTACTGCACCAACAACGAGCTGGGCTTTGACTACCTGCGCGACAATATGGCCATCTACAAAGAAGAAATGGTCCAGCGCGGACACGCCTTTGCCATCGTCGACGAGGTCGACTCCATTTTGATCGACGAAGCAAGAACCCCGCTCATCATCTCCGGCAAGGGCGAAGAATCGTCCAAGCTCTATGAGATGGCGGACTACTTTGTCGCAAGGCTTAAAAAGCAGGTCTTCTCCACGACGGATGATAAGGAGCTTCAGGACCAGTACGACTGCGACTACATCGTCGACGAAAAGGACCGCACGGTGTCTCTTACCCAGCAGGGCATCAAAAAGGCCGAGGAATTCTTCGGGGTCGAGAACCTTGCCGACGCCGAGAACGCCACGCTGTCTCACCACATCAATCAGGCGATGAAGGCCCGGGGCCTCATGAAAAAGGACATTGACTACGTCGTCAAAGACGGCCAGGTCATCATCGTCGACGAGTTTACCGGCAGACTTATGTACGGCAGACGGTATAACGAGGGTCTCCACCAAGCAATCGAGGCAAAAGAGGGCGTAAAAGTAGCCCGCGAGTCAAAAACGCTCGCCACAATTACATTCCAAAACTTCTTCCGTCTGTACGGTAAGCTTTCGGGTATGACGGGTACCGCAATGACCGAGGAAACCGAGTTTCAGGAAATATACAAGCTTGATGTTATTGAAATCCCCACAAACAAGCCCATTGCGCGTGTGGATGAAAACGATGTTGTGTATAAAACAGAAAAAGCCAAGTTTAACGCAGTTATAGACGATATTATCGCCCGTCACGAAACGGGTCAGCCGGTGCTTGTGGGTACGGTTACGATTGAAAAGTCGGAGCTGCTTTCGGGTATGCTTAAAAGGCGGGGCGTAAAGCACAATGTATTAAACGCAAAGCACCACGAAAAGGAAGCCGAAATTATAGCTCAGGCAGGTATGCCGGGCGCCGTTACCATCGCCACCAACATGGCAGGACGAGGCACTGATATAATGCTCGGCGGTAACGCGGAATATCTTGCAAAGGCGGCTCTCCGCCATGACGGACTGGGCGAGGAGATAATAAGCGAAGCAACAGGCTTTGCCGAGACAGAGGACACGGACATCATCTCCGCCCGTGAGAAATACAAGGAATACTACAATAATTTCAAGGCTCAAATAGCGCCCGAGGCCGACAAGGTAAGAGCGGCGGGCGGTCTGGCTATTATAGGCACGGAGCGCCACGATTCAAGGCGTATAGACAATCAGCTCCGCGGCCGTGCCGGCAGACAGGGCGACCCCGGTAACACAAGGTTTTATGTTTCGCTCGAGGACGACCTTATGCGTCTGTTCGGCGGTGAACGCATTTCCACTATGATGGACACCTTAAAGGTGGAGGAAGACACTCCGCTTGAAAGCAAAATGCTCTCTCACACCATTGAAAGCGCTCAGAAGAAAAAAGAGGGTATGAACTTTGCGATACGCAAGAATGTACTTCAGTATGACGATGTAATGAACAAACAGCGTGAGCTCATTTACACACAGCGCAACAAGGTGCTTAACGGCGAAAATCTTAAGGACACCGTGCTTAAGATGATTGACGAAACCATTGAGGAATACTCAAAGATATACCTTGCCGACGACGCGGTTCACGACAACTGGGATCTTAACGGTATGCGTGAATATTTCCTCGGCTGGGTCACAACGCCCGAAGACCTGCACTTTACGGCGGAGGAGCTTGGCAATACCTCAAGGGAAGAGGTTACCGAAAAGCTTAAAGCCGAGGCGCACGAGAGATACGAACGCCGCGAGGAGGAGTTCGGCAGCGATATTATGCGTGAGATTGAGCGAGTAATGCTTCTGCGCAGTGTTGATACAAACTGGATGGACCACATAGATGCTATGGATCAGCTCCGTCAGGGCATTGGACTGCGCGCATACGGTCAGCACGACCCTGTTGTTGAATACAGGAACGACAGCTACGATATGTTCGAGGCTATGACCAACACCATCCGTGAGCAGACCGCAAAGCTGGTGCTTACCGTAAGGGTTCGCCGTGACGAGGAGGTCAAGCGTGAAAAGGTTGCCGAGGAAACGGGAACGGGCGACGATAAGCCGAAGACCGTAAAGGGCAAGGGCGTTGTGGGTAAAAACGCGCTTTGTCCTTGCGGAAGCGGAAAGAAATACAAGCGTTGCTGCGGCAAGGATCTTGACGATTGAACGCCCGCACAAAATAAGCCTTAAATGTTTAAAGGACTGCCTTTCGGCAGTCCTTTTATTATTTATCGCTTAATGCCTTAGCGGCGCAGAAGATAATCATAGAGGTATAATCCTCGTTTTCCTTAGCTTTCGCTATTCTGTTTTGAATTTCCGTTTCTGTCATAGCCGCCGCTTTGTTCATTTTTTCGGTTAAGTCGAAGTTATCGATTAAAAACAAAACGGCGGCTCTTGCCTTATCGGGCAATTTGGGGATTTGTTCCGCAAGGTAAAGTATATTATCTTCTTTTGATTTTTCCATAAGTGAACACCTCTTAATAATTTTAAAATAATTATAGCATAAAAAATCGGGTTTCTTTTGAAAAAGGAAATATGTCTCCTATTAAATTAATTTTTTTGGCTAAAGCCATTTTACGGTTTTTGCTTATAATAAGCTGTTGCTCGGCTAACGCCGATTTATAGTTTATTACTTTTCTGAGCCTGCTGCACTCATGCCGTGCAGGCACATCCTTTCTTTATTGAAAGAAAGGATGCAAAGAACATTAGGGGACCCGCCAATGGGTCCCCTAAGACCCCCCTACGGCAAGCAGGGAATTGCACAGCCGTAAGTTACAGTCTCTATTTCCTGCTTGCCCAATGGCAAAGGGGTAAAACCCCTTTTGAAACCCCTTGTACAAGGCTTTAGTTTAGTGATAAGCAAAATTGAACCACACTTATAATAACACAATAATGTGTTATTGTCAACACTAATTCGTGTTTTCTGTTAGAATATATAAGTGAGGTGAAAAAAATGAAATATAAATATCCGAGAATAAAAGAATTACGAGAAGATAACGATATAACACAGGCGCAAATAGCGCAATTACTCAACGAACACACAACACAGTATCAGCGTTGGGAACGGGGAGAAAGCGAAATTCCGGCACATATTATTATTAAGCTCTGCTTGTTTTACAATGTTTCCGCAAATTATTTATTAGGTCTGCCCGAATTACCAAACCCAAAAAGATAATTTGCAATACGGAATAATCAATACTTTTACGGCTTTCTACTTAACTTTAATATGTTGCGCTTGTTATGAACAAGCAAGAGGTCTCTTCTCGGCTAACGCCGGTTTATAGTTTTTTACTTTGCTTTAATCTGCTGCACTCGTGCCGTGCGGGCACTTCCTTTCTGTGGTGACAGAAAGGAAGTAAAGAGCATTAGGGGACCCGTGGGTGGGCTCCCCTAAGCCCCCCTACGGCAAGCAGGGA
>DKDS01000075.1:0-6208 GCA_002451855.1 Ruminococcaceae bacterium UBA6842
GCGTTGCAGCCTATGCAGCTGTATATCTCGGGGTAGAGCTGCATCATGACCTGCTCTTCGGGCGATACCTTTTCGATATCGTATACCTGCTTTACGAGCGGGAAGAAGGGCAGAGTAGCAACATACATATTGTTCTCAACCTTGGTCTGGCAGGCAAGGCAGGTTTTAAGCTCGCGGTCGCCCTTTATGCGGTAAATTGTGGCGCAGGCGCCGCAAAAGCCGTTGCGGCAGCCGCAGCCGCGTACAAGCTGATAGCCCGCATATTCCATTGCTCGCATTATTGTAAGGTTATCCGGCACACTGTATTTCTTGCCGAACAGGTAAACATCAACCATAGTATCCATTTGTTTTCCTCCTTATTCCTTATTAGTACTCGTCGGGAAGCTCGTCTATTTCGTCAAAGCGGAAAACGGGTCCGTCCTTGCAGACATATTTTGCGCCTATGTTGCATCTGCCGCATTTGCCTATGCCGCACTTCATTCTAAGCTCCATTGTGGTGTAGACCTGAGTTTTATCAAAGCCTAATTCCTGAAGCCCGGCGAGGGTAAATTTAATCATTATAGGCGGTCCGCAAAGTATGGCGATTTTATCGGTTGTAAAGCCCAATTCTTTAACATAATTCGGAACAAAGCCTACATGACCGTCCCATTCGGGCTGTTCACGGTCTATTGTAAGGTGAACATTTACGCCCGTATCATTTGCCCATTCGTCAATTATTTCCTTGTAGTCAACAAGGTCCTGCTTACTGCGTGAACCGTAAACTATGTCTATCTTGCCGTAGCGGTCACGGTAGTGGCGGCAGTAGTTAATAACCGAACGTAAGGGCGCGAGACCTATACCGCCGGCAACGAAAAGCAGGTCGTGACCCGCAAATTCGGTATCAACGGGGAAAGGTCTGCCGTAAGGTCCGCGGATGGTTATTTCCTGACCTACTTCCATTGAGTGCAGCCATTCTGTAACGCAGCCGCATTTCTTAATGGAAAACTCCATAAATTCGGTGTTGGTGGGGGAGGAGGTTATTGAAAACATAGCCTCGCCCACACCGGGAATGGAGAGCATAGCGCACTGACCCGGCATATGCTCGAAAGCCTTTTTGCCGTCGGGTGTTACAACACGGAAGGTCTTAACATCGGGAGTATCTATTCTTATATCGGTAACAACGCCAATCTTCGGAATAAGCGGTTCTTTAATATCAGCCATTTGCGTTTCCTCCCAATTTTTTCATTACCTTTACAATGTTCATCTGTATCGGACATTTTGCAAGACATCTGCCGCAGCCTACACATGAGAACATACCGTCGTTATTCGTCGGGAAATACACAAGCTTGTGCATAAATCTCTGGCGGAAACGCTCTAATTGCGTAAGTCTCGGCTGACCTGCGGACATTTTTGTGAATTCGGAATACATACAGGAATCCCAACAGCGGAAACGCTTAACGCCGTGACCCGTGTTGAAGTCCTTAATATCGTAGCACTGGCAGGTGGGGCACACAAAGGTGCAGGTGCCGCAGCCAAGACAGCTTTCGGAAAGCTCCTTCCACTCGGGGCGGTCGAAGAATTCCTTTGTTTTGCCGTCGCCGAAAGCGTCAGCTTTAAGGTGGGCTAACGGCAGCTTTGCCATACGCTCGCGCGTTACCTTTTGCTGTTCGGCAACCGCTGTGTTATCGGCTTCCTCGGTAATGCCTTCAAGCGCCTTTAAAAGCTTTTCGCCCTTTTCGGTTTTAGCGTCCATATAAAGCGCGTCTTCGGTTTTATAGCATACCACATCGCCAGCAGGTTCCGCGGCGTCTATGCCGAAGGTGGTGCAGAAGCAGGTTTCATTCGGCTTTGTGCAGGCAAGGGACATTATAACCCCATGCTCACGGCGGTTTTTATAGTAGCTGTCCTGCGGTTCTGCCAAAAATACACGGT
Organism: Ruminococcaceae bacterium UBA6842; assembly: GCA_002451855.1. Classification (GTDB taxonomy): domain Bacteria; phylum Bacillota; class Clostridia; order Oscillospirales; family Acutalibacteraceae; genus UBA737. The sequence goes on from DKDS01000075.1 coordinate 1,912, forward strand.
CCAACACATCAAAGCTCTTGACATCACAGGCACGCACGCCGAAAACAACAAAGTCTTCGGTTTCGCTTCTCGTATCAATAACTTCGATTTTCTTGCCCTCAACCTTAAAATCCATAAGATTTTCGGTTTGGGGGAAGAAGAAATCCTTTGCGCTCCTTACGGTGTTAAGCGCTTCAGACAGCTTTTTGCCGTCTTCCCATTTTTCATACTTAGCGCCTGTTTTGGTGTCAACGGGCATATAAAGCACATTGTTTTCTGCAATGGCGGAGAAAAGCGAATCTATTTTCTCAAGCAATATTTTACGCATTTTCATTCCTCCTTACAGCGTCGCCGGGCTCAATATCCTCGGTGGTGTAGTTTACTATCGGGGCGCGCGAGCCTACCTCGGCTCCCGCCTGATATTCACCGTAAAAGCTGTCAATATCCTTTATAAACTTGCGGTTAAGCAAATGGAGCGGAATGTGCTGAGGACATACCCTTGAACATTCTCCGCAATCGGTACATCTGCCCACAACGTGGAAAGCGCGGATGATGTGGAACATTTTTTCTTCAAACTCGTTTGAAGCCGCCTTGTTTTCAACACCCGAATTGGGGTTATCAAACACGCACTTTTCGCAGGTACAGGCGGGGCAAACGTCGCGGCAGGCGTTACAGCGTATGCAGCGTGACAATTCGTTCTGCCAAAAAGCAAAACGCTCGTCGGGAGTCATTTTTTCAAGTTTTTCAACCTCGTCAAAGCGGTTGGAATCTAAAACCTCTCCGTCCTCGCCCAAAAGCTCGTCGTAAGCCACGTGCTTTTTGGATTTGCAATTTAAGCAACGGTCGGGTAAAAGTTCGTTTCTGTCAAGCGTAATTTCGCCGTCAAACAGGGTTTCTATCGTTACCTTGTCGCCGTTATCGGTTACTTTTGCAATGCCTTCGGCACTGCTCTTTATTTTGCCCATATCAAGCATACCGTTACACGGAACGCCCACGGCGTAAACCTTTTCGCGGTCAAAACGGTGCTCGGTTAAAAGCTGGTTAAAGCTGTATGTATCGCAGGGCTTTAAGAAAACAAGAACCTTGTTTTCGCTCTTTCCCGTTTCCTTTACAAGGTACTTTGAAAAGTTGGCGCCGCAAAAATCGCCCCATACAAACTCTTTTTCAATATCTTCGGCTGTGGTGAAGAGTGCAGGGGTAATGTCATAATCAAACTCGCCCTTTTTCCAGCCGAAAACTCGGTCAACCGTGCCGTTTTCAAGTAATTCGGAGGCTTTATTTACTAAAACTTCGCGTTTTATTTCTTGCATCTTAAATCCTCCAATCTCTTGTTTTCACCAAGCGCCGCAACGGTTTTTGCAAAATCGTTCATTGTGGCGGCAAACTTTGCGCCCTCTGCCGCTGAGACCCATTCAACACGGGTGCGCTCCTTTTCAATGCCTAAAAAGTCAAGCATTGAGAAAAGCAGAGCCATACGGCGGCGTGTGTAATAGTTACCCGAGGTGTAGTGGCAGTCGCCGGGGTGGCAACCGCAGAGAATTACGCCGTCGGCGCCTCTCTGGAAAGCTCTTAATATGAACATCGGGTTTACTCTGCACGAACAGGGAACACGGATTATTTTAACATCGGCAGGGTAATTAAGTCTGTTATTTCCCGCAAGATCCGCACCGGCATAGGAACACCAGTTGCAGCAAAATGCCACTATAAGCGGCTTATATTCGTTTACTTGCATATTGCGTCTACCTCCGCCATAATCTGTTTATTCATAAAGCCCTTTAGGTCCATAGCACCTGACATACAGGCAACCGTGCAAGCGCCGCAGCCCTGACACACAGCCTCGTTTACAACCGCTACGCGGCGAACCTTTGTGGTTCTGTCGGGCATTCTGAATTCTTTATCAACATACGAAATAGCGCCGTAGGGGCAGACCTTTTCGCAGGTTGAGCAGCCGTTGCACATCATTTCGTCAGAGTGCGCAACGCACGGGTTACCCGTAAGTTTATCCTTACAGAGAAGCCCTATAACCTTAGAGGCAGCCGCTCCCGCCTGAGAAACGGTTTCGGGTATATCCTTCGGTCCTTGGCATGTGCCCGAAAGGAACACGCCAGCGGTCGGACTTTCAACAGGACGAAGCTTGGGGTGAGCCTCGGTAAAGAAGTCGTTTGTATCCATACTGGCAGTAAGCATTGTAGCAAGCGGACGGGCGGATTTGTCCGGCTCGATAGCGGCGGCAAGCACCACCAAATCGGCGTCTATATGAAGCTGTTTGCCGTAAATCAAATCGGAGCCCTGAACTTTTAGCTTATTGCCCTCGGGAGAAACCTTGCCGACCATACCCTTTATGTAGTGAACGCCGTATTCCTCAACCGCGCGGCGATAGAACTCATCAAAGTTCTTGCCGGGGGTACGGACATCTATATAGAACACATAAACCTCGGTATCGGGGTATTTATCCCTTATAAGCATTGCGTGCTTTGCGGTGTACATACAGCAAATCTTAGAGCAATATTCCTTGCCCTTTTCGGCGCAAGCCTCGCACCTTGAGCCAACGCACTGAACGAAAACTATCGTGTGCGGATGCTCATGGTCGGACGGGCGCAAAAGCGTACCGCCCGTAGGACCTGCCGCGTTCATAAGGCGCTCTAATTCAAGCGAGGTTATAACATCCTTTGACTGAGAGTAAGCAAACTCATCAAACTTCTCCATAGAAATGGGGTTAAAGCCCGTAGCAACTACTATTGCGCCGTATTTTTCCTTAACATACTCGTCCTTTGCCTCGTAATCGATAGCGCCGGCGGAGCATACCTTAGAGCAAACGCCGCATTTGCCCATTTTAAGCTTCATACAGTGGTTAGGGTCGATAGTGGCAACCTTCGGCACTGCCTGCGCAAACGGAATGTAAATGGCGCTGCGGTTATCCATCCCGAGGTTAAACTCGTTAGGAACCTTCTTTTGCGGACATTTTTCGGTGCAAAGTCCGCAGCCCGTGCATATATCCTCTTTAACGTAACGCGCGCGGCGCTTAATTGTAACCTCAAAGTTACCCACAAATCCGCCTACCTCGGTTACCTCGGAGTATGAGAAAATGCGTATTTTATCGTTCTGCGCCACATCCACCATTTTAGGAGTTAAAATACAGGCGGCACAGTCAAGCGTCGGAAATGTTTTATCAAGCTGAGCCATTTTACCGCCTATTGTCGGCTTGGTTTCAACTATATCAACGGGGAAACCCGCGTCGGCAATGTCAAGCGCGGTTTGAATACCGGCAATACCGCCGCCTATAACCAAGGCACGCTTTGTAACGGGGCTTTCACCCGGAGTGAGCGGTGCGTTAAGGTTTACCTTTGCAACCGCCGCTTTGGCAAGTATAATAGCCTTTTCGGTGCCTATGGGCATTTCCTTATGTACCCAAGAGCACTGCTCGCGTATGTTGGCAATTTCTACCATATAGGGGTTAAGCCCTGCGGCAGCCGCGGTTTTGCGGAATGTAGCCTCGTGCATACGGGGCGAGCAGGAGCAAACCACAATGCCTGTAAGCTTATATTCGGCAATAGCCTTTTTAATAATCTCCTGACCTGCCTGAGAGCACATATACTGATAATCGGTGGAGAAAACAACACCGGGTTCATTTTTAATAGCCTCTGCAACAGCCTTTACATCAACGGTGCCCGCAATGTTGGTGCCGCAGTGACATACGAATACTCCAATTCTCTGCATCAGTTATTTTCTCCTTTCCTATTTAGAATATTTGCGCATGGCGCTCATAATCGCCTGCTGGGGAATATCGTCGTTTATTTTTTCGGGAATATCGCCCGCTGTCATATGGTTGTTTCCCTTTTGGCGTATCGCCTCAAGGCGTACCGCCTCGATAATCTTTGCCGGCTCCACACCGCGGGGACAGCGCTCAACGCAGGCAAAGCAGGAAAGACATTTATAAACCGATTCCGATTTCATAAGGGTTTCAATATCGCCCGTTTCAACCATATAAACAAATTGGTGAGGATGGTACTCCATCTCATCATACGAGGGACAGGTACCCGAGCATTTGCCGCAGCGCATACATTTAAGAGGATTAACGCCGCTCGCTCTTATAACCTGTTCCTTTAAAAGCTCTTTTTTATCAGTCATTTGTATCCTCCTTTACGCCGAGGGCTTCAGCCAATAATTCCGTAAAGTACACAATCGGTATATTACTGCCGTTATGCACTAAATTGTACTTACAAAGCGGACATGCGGTAACTGCCAGCTCCGCGCCGTGGCTTTCGGCGCTGTCTGTAACAGCGTTGCTTTTGCGTCTGGCACTCTCGGGGTCTTCAAG
>DKDS01000075.1:6215-13778 GCA_002451855.1 Ruminococcaceae bacterium UBA6842
CCGCCGCAGCACTCATTTCTGTAAGGGTAAATTACAGGTTCTGCACCTAATGCCCTTATAAAATCCTCCATAATTTTCGGATTTTCGGGGTCGTCAAAGCTCATTACCTTACCGGGGCGCAGAAGCAAGCAACCGTAATAGGCAGCTATTTTTCTGCCGGTCAAGGGATTTACGACCTTTTCTTTGATTTTATCGAAGCCTACAACATCACGCAAAAGCTCTAAGTAGTGCATAACCTTTGTCTCGCCCGAATAAGGCTCTCTTTTTTCCTTATCCTGCGCAAGATACAGGTTTGCGCGGTTTCTGAAGCTTTCGTCATTTTGTATCTGATAATTTGTTTGTTTTATAACATTGTGGCAGGCGGAACATACCGTAACAAGCGGCTGTTCGGCTTCCTTTGCGGCAATAAGCGCGCGAACGCTTGACAGCTTAGAGGCTATCTCGTCGTTATTGCTTACAAACACGCCGCCGCAGCACTGCCAGTCCTTTATCTCGCATAATTCTACGCCTAAGACTTCGGCGCATTTGCGGGCATAAAGGTCAAGCTGTTTGGCCTTGGTACGCAAGGTACAGCCGGGAAAATAACTGACCTTCATCATTTTTCCTCCATTTATTAAACCATCTGTTCGGGGTGGAATACCTCGTCGAATTTCTCCTCGGTTAAAAAGCCTAATTCCACACATGCCTGCTTTAAGGAAATATTATCCTTATATGCCTTTTTGGCGGTCTTCGCCGCGTTTTCATAACCGATATAGGGGTTAAGAGCGGTGACAAGCATAAGAGAATTGTGCAGATTGTGATACATCTTATCCTTATTTGCGGTAATTCCCACAGCGCACTTGTTGTTAAAGGAAACAATAGCCTCAGCAAGCAAACGGGCTGACTGTAAGAAGTTGTAAGCCGCAACCGGCATAAATACATTAAGCTCAAAGTTACCCTGAGAAGCCGCCATGCCGACCGCCACATCATTGCCCATTACCTGAACGGCAACCATTGTCACCGCCTCGCACTGGGTGGGGTTTACCTTTCCGGGCATTATTGAAGAACCCGGCTCGTTTTCGGGAATGTGTATTTCACCGAGACCGTCGCGCGGACCCGAAGCCAGCCATCTGACATCGTTTGCAATCTTCATCATATCACAGGCTGTGGCTTTAATTGCGCCGTGCGCAAAAACAAGCTCGTCTTTTGAAGTGAGGGCGTGGAACTTGTTTGCGGCGGTTACAAACGGCTTGCCCGTAAGCTCCGCTACTTTTTGCGCCACAAGCTCCGAAAAGCCCTCCGGAGCGTTAAGCCCCGTGCCTACGGCAGTGCCGCCGAGCGCTAATTCGTGAAGCGGCTTTACCGCCGCTTTTAAAAGCTCCGCGTCGCGCTCAAGGCTTGCTCTCCAGCCGGAGATTTCCTGACTGAATTTAATGGGCGTTGCGTCCTGCAAATGGGTTCTGCCCGATTTTACAATACCCTCGTTTTCAGCCTCTAATTTTTTAAAGGTGTTTATTAACAGCTCTATTGCGGGTAAAAGCTTATCCTCTATCGCTATAACCGCCGAAATGTGCATAGCGGTGGGGAAGGTGTCGTTAGAGGACTGGCTCATATTAATATCGTCGTTCGGGTGGCAAAGCTTTTCGCCCGCAATTTGGTTGGCGCGGTTTGCGATAACCTCGTTTGCGTTCATATTGGACTGTGTTCCCGAACCCGTCTGCCATACAACAAGCGGAAAATGGTCGTTAAGGCTGCCCGATATTACCTCGTCGCAGGCGGCGGAAATTGCCTTTACCTTTTGCGCTGTCATTTTTTCGGGCTTTAATTCCGCGTTAGCAAGCGCCGCCGCTTTTTTAAGTATTCCGAAAGCGTGGGTTATTTCACGTGGCATAGTTTCAATTCCTACGCCTATCTCAAAATTTTCGTGACTTCTTTGGGTTTGAGCCGCCCAAAGTCTGTCGGCAGGGACCTTCATTTCTCCCATAGAGTCATGTTCAATACGGTATTCCATTTATATTACCACCTTATATATCAAGATTGCTTATAACATCCTTGAGGGTGTCCGCGCTCTTGCGGAGAAGTGTGATTTCTTCATCGGTCATAGGTACGTTTACCTTACCTCTTACTCCCTCGTGACCTACCATATTAAGGGTGCTCAGCGCTACATCCTCTATTCCGTATTCGCCGTGCATCATCGTAGAAACCGTCATTGTGGTATCGATACCGCCGAGCAGGCACTTGCAGATATGACATACGGAAACCGAAACCGCATAGAAGGTCGCGCCTTTTCTTGCTATAACGCGTGCGCCGGATTTTCTTACATACTGCTCAATTTCTCCGAAGTCAAGCTCGGGAGTGTTAATGCCCGGTGTGGTTATAAGCTTTTTACATTCTTTAATCGGAACATTCGAAATATTCGCGACAGACCACGGGATAAAGGACGAATCGCCGTGTTCGCCGAAAACATAAGCGTGAACATTGCTCTGGTTAATGTTGTAATATTCTGAAAGTCTTGAACGCAGACGAGCGGTATCAAGAATAGTACCCGAACCGATTATGCGGTTTTCGGGAAGTCCCGACATTTTGTAGAAAGTATATGTAAGAATATCGACCGGATTGCTTACTATTATGTAGGTAGCGTCCGGAGCGTACCTTGTGATTTCCGGTATTATCTGCTTTGTAATGTTAACATTTGTCTGGGCAAGCTCCAGTCTTGACTGACCGGGCTTCCTTGCGATACCCGAGGTTAAAATTACGATGTCTGAATTAACGGCATCACGGTAGTCGCCGGCATAGATTGAGCAAGCGCCGCAGAAGGGAGTACCCTGTCTTATATCGAGCGCTTCGCCGAGAGCCTTTTCGTTATTGATGTCTATCATAACGATTTCCGAGGCAAGCCCCATTACTGTCAGTGTGTAGGCGATTGTAGAGCCGACGCTGCCGGTTCCGATGATTGAGATTTTGTTCATAGTGCACCTTCCCTAATTTACATAGTTTAGTCTATTATAGCATCTTTCGACATTTAATGCAAATACTGTTTTTTAATATCGGTAATGTATTTATCGATATATTGTATCTCTAATAAAACCGACTGCCTTTTGCAGTCGGTTTTTGGTGAGTGTGACAGATTTAAGCTTAAAAACAGATAGTATGAGAAACTTCAAAGGTGTCTTTTGCGGCAACCTTGTTAATTCCCTCTTTTTCTGTTATGTCATATGTGCAGTCCACCATGGGCTGAATACCGCACCAAGGCTCCATACAAATATAGCCGGCACCCGGCTTTGTCCAAAGAAGGAAATAATCGCAGTCGGGGAACGAAACGGTAACCGACTTTCCGGTTTTACGGTTTCTGAGCGTCGCCGAGCGTGATTTGAGATCCTTGAAAACAAGCGCGTCCACCGCAAAGTATTTATAATAAAGCGGCAGAGTATCAGTGTCCTTGATAACGGGGGTTCTGCTGTGGGCGGTAAGATTGCCGTCAAGGTCCTGCGCAAAAAGGGTTTCCTTCTTTTCGAATATTACATCATAATCCTCTATACCCTCAGGGCAGGCATAGGCTTCGTGCGAGCCGATGGACATATACATAGTATCGTCCGAGGTGTTCCTTACGGAGTATGTAATTTTAACTGCGGAGCCGCAAAGCGCGTATTTTATGCGAAGCTCGAAGCTCCAAGGATATGATTTAAGGGTTTCGTCATCGCTTTTAAGCAGAAATACGGCGGAATTTTCCGTGGTCTTTTCTACCTCAAATTCCTTGAATTTTGCAAAGCCGTGCTTATTAAGGGTATATTCCTTACCGTTATATGTGAATTTATCGTCCTTAAGCCCGCCGCATATGGGGAAGAGAACGGGAGCCTTTCCCGTCCAAAAGGCAGGGTCGCCGCTCCAAAGTCTGTCCTCGCCGTTTACCTTTATGCTGTTAAGCTCGGCTCCGAGGGTGTTAATCTCGGCGGTTATAACATCATTTTTAATAGTCACCATAAAAATCTCTCCTTGTCTTTTTTAAAATTATATATCACCTAAGTGCTGTTTGCAACAACTTTTTAACCTCTTTATTAAAACGGGCATAAAATATTTTGTGGGAGGCGGTAAAATGGATAAATCGCTTATTGAAAAGTACAAAAACGAAATGCTTATGCTTAATAAAAGAGCGGCTGTAAAGACTGCCGCTGTAAATACTCCGCAGCAGGGCTATTATGAAGAGGGTAAGCCGGATATACCGGACGACGCCTCGGATGAAAACGGAAGACTTATCGCTATGGTGACCTATACCGACAGGATATATCCCGTTAAAAATGCCGAGGTTACGGTTTTTACGGGGTCGCCCGAAAATATGCGGATAGTGGGAACTGCCGTTACGGACGAGAGCGGAAAAACCGAGAAATTCGAGCTGGCCGCTCCGCCGCGCAGTCTTTCACAGCAGTCAGGCTCGGCAGCGGTTCCTTACGCGCTTTACAATATGAGAATAAAAGCCGACGGTTTTCTTGAAAATATACACCTTAATATACCTGTTTTCAGGGGCGTTACCTCCGTTCAGCGCTCGGACCTTACGCCTATAAGCGTTGCCGGCGGCAGAACAGCGCCTATAACCTTTAATGAATTTTCATCTTATGAGCTTTAGAAGCCTGCCACTCTAAGGAGGGAAAGAGTATGCCTGCTTTAATACAGCCTGTTATTCCCGAAAACATAAGGGTGCATTTGGGTCCGCCGTCATCTAATGCCGAGACCGTAACCGTACCGTTTGTTGATTACATTAAAAATGTCGCGTCAAGCGAAATATACCCTACATGGCCCGAAAATGCGCTCCGTGCCAATATTTACGCTATAATAACCTTTGCGCTTAACCGAATTTATACCGAGTGGTATCCGTCCCGCGGCTACGATTTCGATATTACCAATTCGACGCAGTACGATCAGGCGTTTGTTCCGGACCGAGAAATTTTTGAAAATATAAATGATATTGTGAATGATATATTTGATGAATATGTTGTCAGAAACGGCAGTATACAGCCGCTTTTTACCCAGTTCTGCAACGGAACGACCTCTACCTGTCAGGGTCTTTCCCAGTGGGGGACCGTATCGCTTGCCGAACAGGGGCTTACGCCTTATGAAATCTTGCAAAGATTTTACGGCGAGGATATTTCCATACTTACCGATACGCCCGTGGCAAGCGTGGGGGAATCGTACCCAGGCGAGCCGCTGAGACTCGGCGACGACTCAAACAGCGTAAAAATAATACAGACGGAGCTTAACCGAATATCCGACAATTACCCTGCCATACCAAAGATACGCGTTGAAAACGGACTCTTCGGTCTTGATACCGAAAATGCGGTAAGGGCGTTTCAGGGAATATTCGAGCTGCCTCGGAGCGGCACCGTCGATAAAGCCACATGGTACAGAATAAGGCGTTATTATAACGGGGTCAAAAGGCTTGCGGAGCTTTCGGCGGAGGGTGTTACGGAGGAAGAGGCGAGCCTTCCTTATACATTTGAGCTGTCCGCCGGTATGCAGGGACTTTATGTAAGGGCGCTTCAGTATTATCTTGATACGATAGCGTATGCCAATCCGCAGCTTGATATGGTGCAGGTCACGGGCATTTTCGACGAACCCACGGTAAGGGCGGTGGAGCAGTTTCAGGAGTATTACGGACTGCCCGTAACAGGGGTTGCCGACAATGCGCTTTGGAATATTCTAAACCGTGAATACCGCTTGGCGGTAGAATCATTCCCCGAGGGATATGAGGGAGAACGGGCAAAAATATACCCCGGTTATGTGTTAAGCGAGGGAATGAGGAGCGACAGCGTAAGAGATCTGCAAACCTATTTGTCGTTTATCGGCAGCGTTTACCCTGAAATTCCCGAAATTCCGGTTACGGGATATTTCGGAACGCAGACAAGAGACGCGGTCTATACATTCCAGCGTCTTTTCGGCCTGCCGCAAAGCGGACTTGTGGGAGTAAATACATGGAATACCATAGCCGAAGAATATAATGCGCTTAAAGGATGAATTTTTTAAAAGCTTTAGGAAATAATTAAACCGGGTGATAGTATGTCCGGACTGACTTCAGATTATGAGCTTTTAAAAATATCCGGTAATCTTAAGGAGGATATTGCGCTTTTTAAGGAAATATTCAAAAAAGATGCGGTTTTAAGAATGAAACAAATAAGGGTACGCAGTATGTACGAGTATGACTGCGCCCTTTTTTATATGGACGGAATGGTAAATTCCGAAATGCTTAACGAGTCGGTTGTAAGACCGCTCTTGCTTGTAAACAGCGAGCGCACCGATATTCCGTTTGCCGATTATATATGCGAGCAGGTGCTTTTCGCAAGCGAGAATAAGACCACGGACAATGTCGCTGATATGCTGAGAGCGGTAATGTACGGCGACACGCTTTTAATAATAGACGGCTGTACGGACGCCGTAACAATAAATACAAAGGGCTGGAAAACCAGAAGCATAAGCGAGCCTGAAAACGAGAGGATACTTGAGGGTCCGAGAGAGGGCTTCAACGAAGCGGCGCTGCCTAATCTTGCGCTTATAAGGCGAAAGCTTCTGACCCCTGATTTTTGCACCGAAATGGTAAGGGTAGGAAAACGCAGTGAGACGATAGTGTTTTTCTGCTATCTTGATACGCTTGTAAACAAAAAAATGCTCGGCGAGCTTAAAAAAAGAATAGCCGAAATAGATATAGACGGCGTGCTTGACACGAATTATATCATAGAGCAGATAAGAGACAGCAGGGGTTCGCTTTTTAAAACCTCGGGCACAACGGAAAGACCCGATGTGGTTGCGGCAAGCTTACTTGAGGGACGGGTAGCCTTAATTGTGGACGGAACTCCCGTTGCCGCAACGGTACCGTACCTTTTTTCGGAGAACTTCCAATCGGACGAGGATTATTACCTTAATTACACGGTTTCCTCCGTTGGCAGACTGCTCAGATTTATTTGCTTTTTTCTGTCAATCAGCATACCCTCTGTGTTTGTTGCGGCTACGGCGTTTCACAAAGAGCTTTTGCCGACCTCGCTTGCGCTTTCCGTAACACAGCTAAGGGGCGGAGTTCCCTTTCCCGCGGTGGCGGAGTGTATTCTTCTTATATTTGTATTTGAAATTCTTAAAGAAACGGGAATAAGAACGGCTCAGAGCCTCGGTCACGCTTTAAGTATTGTCGGCGGACTTGTTGTGGGTCAGGCAGCGGTTGAGGCGAGGATAATAAGCGCGCCGATGCTTATAGTTGTGGCGCTTTCGGGTATAGCCGGACTTATGATACCGAGACTAAAGGCGGCGGTATTTTATATGCGGCTTATATTGGTGATTTTGGGCGCGCTTTTCGGTCTTTACGGGTATATCGCCGGTATTACGGTAATGCTTATAAGAATATTCGACCTTACCTCCTTTGGGGTAAGCTATACGGTATCGCTGTCACGCGCGGATTTTCAGAGCCTTAAGGACACGGTTTTGAGAGCGCCGTGGAGTAAAATGATAAAACGACCGCTTTTCAACCGCAACAGGGTGAGAATGAAAGAGACGGTGCGGAAATGAAAAAAACAGTCTGTTTAATTCTTGCCGCCCTTCTTTCGGCGG
>DKDS01000075.1:13840-18897 GCA_002451855.1 Ruminococcaceae bacterium UBA6842
CAGGTATATGGTTTCGTCGCTCGGCTTCAGCACCGAAGGCGCTCTTATAAATGTTTTTGCCGAAATTATAATCGTAAACTCCGAGGATCCCGAAGCCTCGCCGGAAACAAAGGTGTTTTCAGCTGCCGCTCAGTCCGTATCGGGTGCGCTTGACAAAATAGGCTCGTCGCTTGAAAAGCCGATGCTTTTAAATCATTGCGCCGTAATAGCGGTAGGTGAAAAAATGACTCCGTATTGGTTTTCAGAAATATGCGATTATTGCTTTAACGAAAACCGCATAACAATGTCCGCCTATATGATTTCGGTCGAGGACCCGTATGAGCTTTTATCGGAAAAATCCCGTTCCTCAGCGGCAAAGGGGTACGATATTATGGGAATGATAGAGCAACAGAGCGAGCGCACGGGGCTTTCGTATAACAGCCGTTATTTTGAGGTTGAGGCCGCCCGTGAATCGGGCAAAAAGACCTTTACGCTCCCTCATTTTGTCATTTCCCCATCGGGCGCGTCGGTAGACGGACTTTCCGTGTTCAGAGAGGACAGGCTTATAGCCAATTTAAACAATGAGGACTCGGGCTGTTACGCGGTTATTACGGGAGAATTTAAAAAAGGAACGCTGCGCTTCGGGGCGGAGGAATATCATTTGAGGTCGCGGAAGGTTGACTATCTTTATTCCGACGGAAATGAGAATAAAATAGTTTTAAGGCTCAGGCTTTCGGGCGACGGCTTTGACGGTACGGCGTGCGAAAGACTTGAAAAAAATCTCGAATCGCTTTATGAACGGCTTAAAAGCGAAACGGGAAAGGACGCCTTCGGGTTTTATGATATTTTAAGCGTTAAATACAGTGAGTTTGAGGATAAATACCAATCGGGATACGATGAATTTTTCGGTTCTGCCGATTTTGTTGCGGAATGTAAAAGCTGAACGGAGATGATTGCAATGGAAAAAGCCGATTACGGCAGACACTTTTTTTGCCTTGCCGCGCTTTTTGCGCTCGGTGAATCGGTAATAGGACTTCCTTATTCCGATTCGGGTAAATACTCGTTTTTGGGGTTTGCCGCGGCGCTTGCGGCGTCGTTTGTGTTTTTGGGAATTTCTTTCTTTTTGTTAAGGGCGCAGTCCGCGCTTTCCTTTAAGCCGTATTCGGCGCTTCTCTTTTCGGCGGCGTCGGTCTATTCGCTTTACGGCGCCGGAGCCTCGTTTAAGGAATTTTTGGTTTTTGTGGATAGGATATTGCTCCCCGATACGCCGAGATTTTTTATTGCGGTGATTTTTATTGCCGTTACCGCCTACCTGACGCTCAGAAAAAACAGCGTGCTGTTAAAGCTTTCTGTAATCTTTTTCATTTTTTCGGCTGCGGGTATTATTCTGTTTTTCCTTTTGTCCGTAAAGGATTTCAGCGTTCAGTGGTTTCATTTGAACCGTTTTCCGGGTCTTAAAACCGTTTTAAGGGAAACGGCGCCTATGCTGCTTCGGGTATCTATGCCGTTTTTGCTTGTTCCGTTTGCGGCGGAATATTTTGTACGGAGAAAGGGCAAAAAATACGCTTTTTCGGGTACGGCGGCAGGACTTGCCCTTTTGGCGCTGTGCTTTGCGGACTGTATTTTTCTTTTCGGGCCTCAGCTTTCGGCTCGGTGTGAATTTCCGCTTGCGTCTGCCGTAAGCACCGTTACGGTCGGTCCGCTGTTTACAAGAATGGACGGACTTGTTTACTGTCTTTACTTTGCGTCGGCTCTTGTAAAAACAGCGTTTTGCCTTAAAATCTGCTTTTTTTCTCTGTCAAAGCTTAAAATTTGTTTTTACCCCTTGAAAAGTGGCTGAAATATGTTAAAATTAAAGGGTATAAAACAAAAAGGAGTTTTAGTTATGGCAAAAGAAGTTTTGGTTGAAATATCCGCACGCCATGTGCATGTTACGGACGAGGCGCTTGAAATACTTTTCGGTAAGGGTCATAAGCTTACCCCGAAAAAAAATCTTTCCCAGCCGGGTCAGTTTGCCTGTGAGGAAAAGGTTACGGTTGTAGGACCCAAATCACAGCTAAAGGCATCAATTTTAGGACCCACCCGTCCCGAAAATCAGGTGGAGCTTTCCCTTACGGATGCGCGCGCGATCGGCGTTACCGCTCCTATAAGAGAGTCGGGCGATGTTAAGGGCAGCGGCGTATGTAAGCTTGTGGGACCCGCAGGTGAAATTGAACTTACCGAGGGCGTTATTGCCGCAAAGCGCCACATACATATGACTCCCGAGGACGCGGAAAAATTCGGCATAAAGGATAAGCAGATAGTAAGCGTTAAAATCCCGACAGAGGGCAGAGCGCTTGTTTTCGACGATGTTGTCGCAAGAGTAAGCGATAAGTATAAGCTTGCTATGCATATTGATACAGATGAAGCTAACGCCGCAGCGGTACCCGGCAGCTGCATAGGTGAAATACTTGACTGATAAGGAGCCTATCGGTCTTTATCTGCACATACCGTTTTGCAAAAAAAGATGCGCTTATTGCAGCTTTTATTCTTCATTTGACAGTGAAGAGCTGAAGGACGAATATACAAAACGGCTGATTACCGTTATAAAGGAACGGGGCGGCAAAATAAGCCGCCCCGTTAATACTGTTTATTTCGGCGGGGGAACGCCGTCGCTTATGTACGAGAGATTAATACCCGTTATGCAGGCGGTAAGGGAAAGCTTTTCGGTAGACAGAGACGCCGAAATAACCCTCGAAATAAATCCCGACGGAGCGTCGGAAAGAATACTCACGGCGGCGGCGGAAGCCGGAATTAACAGGCTTTCCGTCGGTGCGCAGAGCGGCTCGGATAAAATGCTTTCATTGCTTGGCAGAACGCATACGGCGGCGGACACACGCCGCACGGTGGAAAACGCCCGAAAACTCGGCTTTAAAAATATTTCAGCCGATATAATGATAGCTCTGCCCGGGTCCGATACGGAAAGCTTAAAAGACGATATTGATTTTGTGTGCGGATTGGAGCCGCAGCATATCTCGGCGTATATTTTAAAAACAGAGGAAAACACGCTGTTTTACAAAAGGGCTTCACAGCTTGATATGCCGGATGACGACAGCGCGGCGGATCAGTATCTGTACCTTTGCCGCACGCTTGAGGACAGGGGCTTTAATCACTACGAAATATCGAATTTCTGCCTTGACGGAGCGGAAAGCCGCCACAATTTAAAGTATTGGGGCTGTTTTGAATATTTAGGTATAGGGCCGTCGGCACACTCCTTTTTAAACGGGAAACGCTTTTATTATCCCGATGATCTGCACGGATTTTTAAGAGGCGCAGAGCCTGTGCCTGACGGAGACGGGGGAGACCCCGAGGAATACATTATGCTTAGCTTAAGACTGGGCACGGGGCTTGAATTTGACGGCTACCGCAGGCGCTTCGGAAAAGAGCTTCCCGAAAAAATAATAAATGCCGCAAAGCCGCTTGAAAAAATCGGACTTTGCAGGATTACAAAAAGCGCAATATCGCTTACGGACAAGGGTATGGCGGTTTCAAACAGTATAATTACAGAGCTTTTGGAGAATATGGAATGAATACGCTTAAAATACATTTGATAAGACACGGCGCAACGGACGCTAATTATAAGGGCGAATATATAGGATGCAGGACGGATATTCCGTTATCGCCCGAGGGGCTTAGCGAGCTAAGGCTTTTAAAGGACGATATAGACTACCCCGAAATACAAAGGCTGTATTCAAGCCCGCTGCTAAGGTGCAGACAAACGGGAGCGGTTTTGTACCCCGATATGAACATAATTCCGATAGAGGAGCTTAAGGAATACGATTTCGGAAGCTTTGAGGGCAAGACAGCAGAGGAGCTTGAAAGCGACCCTGATTTTATCCCGTGGACCTCTGGCAAGCTTGCGGCGCCGAGGGACGGAGAGGAAAACTCCGAATTTATAAAGCGTGTGTGCGTAGGCTTTAATAAAATAGCGGTTGATATGGTAAACAGCGGAATTACAAATGCGGCTGTTATAATGCACGGCGGAGCCATAATGATGCTGCTTGCCGCCGCCGGAATTCCGAGAAGAAGTCCCGTTGAATGGACAAGCGATTTCGGCAGGGGATATTCCTTGCTTGTAACCCCGTCGCTCTATTTCAAAAGCGGTGCGGTTGAGGTGTACGACATTATATAACAAAAATTAAATAAAGCGACCGTTAAATCCGATTGGATTTAACGGTCGCTTTTTGTATTCTTCAGATTGTTATTTTGTGGGTATTCCTATGATAGTGGGATATTCGTTTCCTTCCTTAAGCTCCCAAACCGCTTTGCCTAAAACCCGTAACGACCACCTGTTGAGGGTATCAACAAGGCTCATACCGTTTGTTCCGGCTTCGCAAATTCTGTTGGGTCTTCCGGTTGAAGGGTCGATATACGCACAGTTAATTCCGGTCATACTGTCTTCAAATGGGCTTTCATAATCACCCACGGCGTTTCCGGTGTATTTACTGCCGGTGGCGCTGCCGGGAATATAATAGCATCTGTCCGCTATTGAATTCTTATTAAATGACTGACCGACTATCGCACCCAAAGTCGAACCGTTTCTGCAATAAACCTTACCTACGTTAACGCAGTTAAATGCGCCTAAGCCTTCCCAATTAATAAAGCCGATTATTCCGCCGACTGCCGAGCCGCGTGCTATAACATCGCCGTAGTTAATACAGTTTGCAACGGAAGCTCCCACATCTGCATTTCCCAATATACCTCCGACATTCATCGATTCGGCTCTTATTGTACCGTAGAAGGTGCAGTTTGTAATTGAGTAACGGCCTTCTTTACCGATTGAACGCCCTACTATACCGCCGATAGACTCACTTCCGCCGCCTACCGCAATATATCCTCTTACGGTAGCGTAGCTTACACAATTATCGACAAAGCCGTAGTAGTCAAACAGCAGACCGACAACTCCGCCTATACCCGACTTGCCCGCGAAATAGGAGTCGTCAACAAGCAGATTTTTTACTCCGCTCGGCTGACTTTCGGTATTGGTTCTAAAGTCGCCGACCGCACCGAAAATACTTGCATAGAAATAGCCTTCGGGC